>JAYUKI010001068.1:0-9309 GCA_043764595.1 Myxococcales bacterium
AAGCTCAGCATCATCCACGCCGGCGTCGGTGCCATCACCGAGGGCGACGTGAACCTGGCCATCGCGGCGAAGGCCGTCATCATCGGCTTCAACGTGCGCCCCGCCGGCAAGGCCCAAACGCACGCGGACGAGAGCAAGATCGAGATTCGCCTCTACTCGATCATCTACGAGGCCGTGGACGACGTGAAGAGCGCCATGGAAGGCCTCCTCCCGGCCATCCTGGTCGAGAAGCCGGTCGGCAAAGCCGAGGTGCGCGCAGTCTTCAAGATTCGCGGCGTCATCGTGGCGGGCTCGTACGTCATCGACAAGCAGATCAAGCGCAACGCGATGGCGCGGCTCGTCCGCGGCGGCGAGCGCATCTGGGAAGGCAAAGTTGCAGCCCTCAAACGCTTCAAGGAGGACGTCAAAGACGTCGCCGAGGGCTTCGAGTGCGGCATCAGCCTGGACGGCGTGACCGACATCAAAGAGCTCGACATCGTCGAGTGCTACGAGATCGACGCCGTCAAGCAGAAGCTCTGAGCAGGTAGCTCTTCGGAGCAGGAAGAAGGCTCATCGTCCTCGGACGGTGGGCCTTTCTTCGTGGTGCTCGGCGAGGCATGGTGAAGCATGCACGTCGGCGTCTTGCGTCTCACGTTCCACATTCCCCACGCCCGCTCGCTGAAGGAAAAGAGAAGTGTCGTTCGTCGCATTCGAGACCGGATGCGCGCACGGTTCGAGGTGTCCGTGGCCGAGGTCGACGCTCAGGATCTCCTTCAAAAGGCGGTGTTCGGCGTCTGTGTGGTCTCGGCCGACGCCACCGTCTGCGACCAGGTGCTCGCCGACGTTGCGCGCGCCGCCGAGCTTTCCGAGGACGCCCAGCTCATCGGACGCGCGACCGAAATCGTTCCGTTCGGCGACGAGCTCTACGAGGACGACGACCGAGACTGAACGCTTTGTTGCGCCCGGTCCACGTTCGGACTCGCGCATTGCATCGCGATCGCGCTCCCTCGTGCTAAGGGGGCGCCATGGCTGGTGAAGTGAAGCGTGCGTCCCGGGTCGCGGAAGGCATTCGCGAAGAGCTCTCGATGCTGCTCACCACACGAGTGCGTGATCCACGGCTCGCCGGAGTCCTGGTCTCGCGGGTGGAGCTCTCGGACGATCTTCGCAGCGCCCGCGTCTTCTTTCGACTGCTCGAGGGTGCGGACGAAGCCCGGGTCAAAGAAGCCCAGACGGGCCTCGCTCGCGCCGCCGGAATGCTCCGCAAAGAAGTCTCGAACACGCTCAAGCTCCGGGCCGCCCCAGAGCTTCGCTTCATGTACGACGCGGGCCAAGAGGCCCGTGATCGCATCGCCTCGCTGCTCGAAGAAGTGAAGCGCGAGCGCAAGCCCTGAGGGCGAGAAGGCCTCGAGCATCTCAAGACCAGGTTTGGTCACGCCTGAAGCGTCGCCGTCGTAGACCTCAGGTTTCGGGTCCGTCCAGGAGGTCGCCCTCGGCTACGCCGCGGCCCCCCTCCCATTCGGTGCCGCGTACCGGCTTTTTCCCTTCGAGCTGCACGCGCAAAAGCTCGATGCTTCCCGTCTTGCACGCCACGATGACCCCGGTCTTGTCGGCCAAGATCACCTCTCCAGGCGCAGCACCGGACTTTGCAGCGTCGGAGACGCGGGTCTCGTGCACTTTGACGACCTTGCCACGTGCGCGCGTGAAGGCACCCGGCCACGGGCTCATGCCGCGAACGTGGTTGTGCACTTCGACCGCGCTCTTCGAGAAGTCGACGCGGCCGTCTTGTTTGCTCAAGATGGGCGCAAGCGTCGCTCGCGCGGAGTCTTGAGCCTCGGGGGTGTAGCCGCCCGCGATGACTCTCGGCAGACCTTTGCGCACTGCAAGGGCGCCAAGGGCCGACAAGCGCTCGGAGAGCTCGCCCGCGGTTTCGTCGGGACCGATTGGAGTGACGAAGCGCTCGAGCATGTCGCCCGTGTCCATGCCTTCGTCCATGTTCATCAGCGTGACGCCCGTTTCGGCTTCTCCGCGAACGATGGCCCACGTGATCGGCGCGGCACCGCGATACTTCGGCAAGAGGGACGCATGCACGTTCACACAGCCCATCTTGGGCGTTCGGAGCACGTCTCCCGGGAGGATTCGCCCGTAGGCCACTACGAGGGCCACATCGACATTTCGCTCGGCTAGCCACGCCTGAAGCGCGCCGTCGCGCACCTTTTCGGGCTGGAAGACGTCGAGGCCGAGCTCCAACGCGCGTGCCTTCACCGGAGGCGCGGCCACGACGTGGCCCCGGCCTTGCGGCTTGTCGGGCTGGCACACGACCCCGCACACCTCGGAGATCTCGGCGAGGGCGTCGAGGCAAGGGACGGCAAACGCGGGGGTACCAAAGAAGACCGAGCGAAAGGTCATGCGCGCATCCTAGAGCGACAACCGGGTTGAAGGACCGAGGATTTCGCTGGGTTAGCAAGCATCGCTAGGAGCGCCGATGACGTATACTCTCGAATCCGAGGAGGAGCGACAACGCGAGGCGCCGCTAAACCGGCGAAAGCCGAAGGGATTCAGCCCGTTTGTCGCTCCAGAGCACCAATCCGTTCGGAACCCATCGCCTTTCGCGCGCTTCGAATGGTCCGTGAGCGACGTATGGGCGGCGCTCGCCAAAGGCGGCATTCTCCGGCCCCCGCCAGGAGGGCCCTTGACGATAAGCACGATCGTTCTATTATTGGAGGATGGCGCCGGGCAAAGGAGATGCGACCCACCGAGAGATCCTTCGAGTCGCCCTGGCGCTGGCCAGCGAGGTCGGGCTCTCGGGCGTGACCGTCTCCATGCTGGCCGAGCGTGTCGGGCTCTCGAAGAGCGGTCTTTTTTCGCATTTTTCGTCGAAGGAGAACCTCGAGGTCGAGATTCTGGAAGAGGCCATCTCGCGGTTCACGGACGTCGTCGTCGCACCTGCGTTGAAGCTCCCACGCGGCGAGCCCCGAGTGCGTGGGCTCTTCGAGCGCTGGCTCGTATGGTCGAAAGCGGACTTCATGCCCGGTGGCTGCGTCTTCTTCGCGGCGTTGGCCGAGCTCGACGATCGCCCCGGTCCTGCGCGGGATCGGTTGCTCGCCTCGCAAAAAGACTGGCTCGAGACCCTCGCCACGGCGGCCAACGTGGCCAAAGGGGAAGGGCAGTTTCGCGCCGATCTCGACCCGCACCAGTTCGCCCACGAGATGTACGCGCTCGCCCACGGGCACCACGCTTTGTCTCGTTTGTTCGGCGATCCAAAGACATTGGTTCGCACCCGCGCCGCGTTCGACCGGCTCGTCCGCGACGCCTCGCCACCTCGTTAGTTCTCTCGCGTTTCGCCCATCGCTCCGTTTTCGCCCGGCCACGCACTCATCGTCCGTCGAAGGGAAGCCCTCATGATCCCCGCCTCCGTAAAAAATCGTACGACCGTTCGTTCTCTTCCGCTCGGCCTTCGGGCCCTTCGCGCGGGTCTTTGGTTGGCCTCGCGCGCCTCCGAGCCGCTCGCCACCCGGGTGGCCCTCGACTTGTTCCTCCGACCCCGGCGCTTCCGCAGGCCGGCGTGGGAGTCTGCCTTGCTCTTCCACGCGGACACCGAAGAGGTCGCGTGGCACGGGCGCACGTTGCCCCTGTGGTCGTGGGGGGAGGGTCCTCTCGTGCTCCTCGTCCACGGCTGGGAAGGCCGTGGGTCCCAGCTCGGCGCGATGGTCGAGCCGCTCGTGCAGAAGGGGTTTCGCGTGGTGACCTTCGACGCTCCCGGGCACGGGGATGGGCCGGGCCGTCGCTCGTCGATACCCGAGGTCGCCGACGCGATCTCCGCGGTGCGTGCCCATGTCGGACCGGTGCACGCCGCCGTGGCGCATTCGATGGGCGCCGTCGGGCTCATGCTTGCCGCCTCGCGTAGGTCCGTGGCCGCACGGCACGTCTGCATCGCTTCTCCGACCCATGTCTCGACGGCATTCGCTTCGTTCTCCGACGCGCTTGGCCTCGAGCCGAGCATGACCCGTGCGCTCTCCCACGCGATGGAAGACAGGTTCGCCCTTCGTCTCGAGGAGCTCGAGCTCGACGCTTTGGCGGAGCGCCTCCACGTGCCGACGCTCGTCGTGCACGATCGGGACGATCGCGACGTGGCCTTCCCCAGCGGCGAGCGCCTGGCGGCGGCATTGCCATCCGCGAGGCTCTTTGCGACGAGTGGCCTCGGCCATCGCAAGGTGCTCCGTGACCCTCGGGTCATCGAAGAGCTCGTGGCCTTCGTCGAAGAAGGAGCTCCCTCGCGCGTCCCAGGTTATCCGCTCGCCGATGCCCTCTTTCGTGAGCTTCACAAGCGTCCCGCGCGAACCGGTTGATTTCGTTCCTCCCGCCCCACCCAAGCGCCCGAACGGGACCGAAGCCCGTCGAACTCTGCTAGAAAGCTCGGATGCGGACCGTTCTTTTCGCTCCCCGAAAGCGCGTGGGCTTGGCGGTCGTCGCGCTCGTCGCGCTCGGCTGCAACGGCCGGGCTTCGAAGAAAGACTGCGAAGAGATGCTCGACAAGTATCTCGACATGGTGATGGCCGAAGATCCCGGCCTCGACAAGCTACCGCCCGAGCAGAAGAAGACCGTGCGCGACATGAAGCGCGCCGTGCGGAAGGCCGAACCGTCCTACCAGAAGGTCTTTTCGCAGTGCGAGGCCGAGATCACCAAGAAGGAGTACCGGTGCGCGATGGCTGCGCCCAATCCCAATGTGTGGGAGTCGTGCATCGACTGAGGGCGCCGTCCTGCGGGAGCGCAGGAGCGCACGGTCTCGAATCAGCGCTCGGCGCGCTTGATCATCTTGCGGTGCAAGAGTCGCTTCTTGAGCGGCCCCAGGCGGTCGATCATGAGCACGCCTTGGAGGTGGTCGTACTCGTGCTGGATGGCGATGGCGAGCAGTCCATCGGCTTCGAGCTCGAAGGGTTTCCCGTCGCGATCGAGCGCACGAACCTTCACGTGGGAAGCACGTTCGATGTCTTCCTGAGCGCCGGGGAAGCTGAGGCAGCCTTCTTCGAAGGACGTCACGCCTTCCTTCTCTACGATCTCCGGGTTCACGAACACGCGCAAGTCGCTTGGCTCGTCCTCGGTCGCGATGTCGATCAGGAAAAGCTGATAGGGTTCGCCTATTTGCGTCGCGGCCAGGCCCACTCCCGGTGCGTCGTACATGGTCTCGGCCATGTCGTCGATGAGGGCTTTGATCTTCGGCGTGACGGCGTCGATCTTCTTGCCGGGCTCACGAAGGCGCTCGTCCGGGTAGTGGAGAATGGTCAGAATCATCGGCTGGTCCACTTGGGCTGGGCACGAGGGCTTGAGCTCACCGGCTCGCCCAAGGCGCGATTCGGCGCAATCGGATACTAGGTCTCTTCGGGATAAGCGATAGGCCCGTGCACGTAGGCGTCGTCGCCGCAACACTCCCAAATGGGGTTGGCGATGCGCGGGGCTTCTTGCGGGGTTTCGGGGCCCTTCCAGTCGACGGCGCCGGGGCGGCCCCGCGGTCCGAAGAGTGTGGGAGCAAGGAACGCGTGCAGCTCGTCTGCGAGACGGCAAGCCAAGAAACTACCGGCGAGCTCGGCTCCGCCCTCGACCATCATGGTCACGATGCCGCGCTCGGCAAGCATGCGAAGCGCGCTTTCCACGTCGAGCCGGCCCTCGGTCGATTCGTGCGCCCGAAGGACCACGGCACCCGCAGCGACGAGCGCGGCTTCGGCCTTCGGCGAGGCTTCGTTCGAGCACATTACGACGAGGGGAATCTCTCGCGCGGTAGCGACGAGCAGGCCGTCGAGCGGGATCCTCAGGTTCGTGTCGAAGACCACACGCACGGGGCTCGTGCCCGGGCTATCGCGGACCGTGAGCCTTGGATCGTCCGCGACGGCCGTACCGATGCCCACCGCGACGGCGTCGTGGACCGACCGGAGGGCGTGGACCTTGGCGCGTGCCTCCGGGCCCGTGACCCACTTGCTCGCTCCGCTCCGCGTGGCGATTCGCCCGTCGAGGGAGAGCGCCAGCTTGAGCGACACGTAGGGCAAGCCCTGCGTGACGAACTTGTTCCACGGCGCGATGAGCGCTTCTGCAGCGGCCCCCAAGACAGGGACGACGACGTCGATTCCCGCTTTGCGGAGGGCCTCGATTCCGCCACCTGGAACGTGGGGATTCGGGTCTCGGGTGCCCACGACGACTCGCGCGATTCCCGCAGCCACGATGGCGTCGACGCATGGGGGAGTCTTGCCAACGTGGTTGCATGGCTCGAGCGTCACGTAGAGGGTGGCTCCGCGGGCCGCTGCGTCCGCCCGGGCAAGGACGGCCACCTCGGCGTGGGCTTCACCCGCACGGGCATGGTGGGCCTTTGCGACGAGCTGCTCGTCCTTGACGATGCACGCTCCGACGTGCGGATTGGGGGATGGGCGCCCGGCTTCGCCTTCGGCGAGGGCCATGCCCATCCAACGCTCGTCCGTGCTCGATGGTATCCCGCTCACCTTTGCCGCTCCTCGGTCGTGTCCGCGCGAAGTGGGGCGCGAAGCGGCGGATCCGCGGCGAGGGTCTCGAGCTCGGCTCGAAACTCGTCGATGTCGCGGAACTGCCTGTAAACACTGGCAAAACGAACGTAAGCAATGCTGTCGGCTTCGCGGAGCCTTCGCATGATGACTTCGCCGACCGCGCGCGAGGACACCTCTTTTTCGCCCGAGTCCATGAGCTCACGCTCGGTCGAGTCGATCATGGCTTCCAGAGCCTCGAGCGACACGGGGCGCTTTTCGCAGGCTCTGCGAAGTCCGCCGAGGACCTTCTGACGATCGAACGACTCTCGCCGTCCGTCCTTCTTCACCACGGCCGGGAGGACCTCCTCCACGCGCTCGTAGGTCGTGAACCGTCGCGCGCAGGACTCGCACTCGCGCCTTCGACGAATCACGTCGCCCTGAGCCGAGGCTCGGGTGTCGGTGACCTTGCTCTCGGCGTTGGTGCAGAACGGGCACTTCACGGGGAATCCGGTGCCGGCATCATGCCGCGTTGGGCTCGGGCGGTTTCGCCCCGAGGGCCACGCATCCCGCGAGGGGTTCTTCGGTCGATCACGGTACGGGTCGCAAGTACCACGAATGCTGCGGTTTCGCACGTCGCGCGAACGCTAGCGTCGAGTCCATCGCCGAACGAAACGGAGCCATGGCTCGGGGATGGGCGCGCAGGGGTCCGCACGACCCGCTCAGAGCTCGATTTTCGAGACGCGGCGGAGGTGTCGGGGATCGTCTGCTGCGGGAGTGTCGAGCCAGATTTCGACGATGTCCCACGCGAGGCTCGGGCCGACGACACGCTCGCCGAGGGCGAGGACGTTCGCGGCGTTGTGCGAGCGGCTCATGCGCGCGCTGAAGGTATCGGAGCAGCACACCGCACGAATGCCGGGATGGCGGTTCGCGGCGATGGCCATGCCGACGCCGGTTCCACACACGAGGATCGCGCGCGCAAAAGTGCCGGCAAGAATGCCCTCGGCGGCGCGGTGCGCGAAGTCCGGGTAGTCGACCGACGCTTCGTCGTTCGTTCCGAGATCGACGACGTGGATTCCTTTGGCCTCGATGCTGGCCTTCAAGAGATTCTTCAGCCGAAACCCGCCATGGTCCGCTGCAATGGCCACGGTCTCGATTTTTTTCGCGTCGGTGGTCATGTCAGCCTTCGTAGCGGGAAAAGAGGAGCGAGCAGTTCGTGCCGCCGAAGCCGAACGAGTTGTTGAGCGCGTGCTTGATGCGGCGCTCGCGTGCCACGTTCGCGACGTAGTCGAGCTTGCACTCGGGGTCCTGATTCTCGAGGTTGATGGTCGGTGGGATGCGGCCACTCGCGAGAGCGAGCGCGCAGATGGCGCTCTCGACCGCTCCGG
Source organism: Myxococcales bacterium (assembly GCA_043764595.1). Lineage (GTDB taxonomy): Bacteria > Myxococcota_A > Polyangia > Polyangiales > Polyangiaceae > JAAFHV01. Next base: position 7,850 of record JAYUKI010001068.1, read on the forward strand.
CGGCTCCGAGGAGGTGACCGATCATCGACTTGGTGGAGCTCACCCAGAGGTCCTTGTCGAGGGCGCGTGCCCCGAAAGTGGTCGCAATCGCTTGGGATTCCGCGATGTCGCCGATGGGGGTGGAGGTGCCGTGGGCGTTCACGTAGTCGACCTCGTCGGGGGACACGTTGGCGTCCTCGAGCGCCATGCGCATCGAACGAACGGCGCCAGAGCCGCCTGGCGCGATGGCCGTCAGGTGGTGGGCGTCGCTGGACGCGCCATAGCCGGTGATCTCGGCGTAGATCTTCGCGCCGCGTTTTTTTGCGCGCGCCAGGTTCTCCAAAACGAGGATGCCTGCACCTTCGCCACACAAGAATCCGTCGCGGCCCTTGTCGAAGGGACGGCTCGCGGCTTTCGGATCGTCGTTGCGCCGCGACAGCGCGAACATGGCTTCGAAGCCGCCGATGCCGACCGGCGTGACCGTGGCCTCGGCCCCGCCCACGACCATGACCGGTGCGCGACCGCGTCGCATCCACTCGATGGCTTCGCCGATGGCGTGCGCGCCGCTCGAGCATGCGCTCGTGGTGGCCATACTGGGCCCGCGGAGTCCGTGTGCCATGGTGATGTGGCCCGCGGCGAGGTTCGCGATGATGCCCGGGATGCTGTACGGGCTGATCCGGCTCGGGCCCTTCTCGATGAGCGTCTGCTTGGCTTTCTCGAGGGTTTGGAGGCCGCCGAGGCCCACGCCGACGAAACAGCCCGTGCGATCGCGCTCTTCTTCGGTGAGCTCGAGGCCCGCGTCCTGGATGGCGAGCTTGGCGGCGCCGAGGGCGAACTCGGTGAAGCGGTCCATCTCCTTAAGCTTTTTGCGCTCGATGAAGCCAGAACCCACAGGATCCCAGTTTTTCACCTCGGCGGCGATGCGTACGCGAAACTGCTCGGTGTCGAACTGGGTGATCGGACCAGCCCCGCTTTCGCCCTCGAGCAGTGCTTTCCACGACACCTCGGTGCCGATGCCCACGGGAGTGACGAGCCCGATGCCCGTGATGACGACGCGATGGCTATCCATGGAAGCTCCGAGAACGAAAAAGGGCGGGGGCAAGAGGTCGTGCCTCGAAATTCGCCCGCAATAAACGCGGAAAAGTGCGCGTAGGAAGCGCCCGAAAAGAACAAAGGACGCACGCGGAATCCTTCCGACCGTGCGCCCTGGGTTCTTTGTCGCGATTCGCGCTCGCTCCTTGGGGAGACGAGCTTGGCCAAGAGGGCGTCGCCTCGAGGAGCGGAACCTATGGCAAGCCAACGATTCCGAGCCTCGCAGGGCGTAAGCGCGCCTACTTCTTGGTGTGCGTTTCGATGTAGTCGATTGCGTCTTGGACGGTGCGAATCTTCTCCGTGTGCTCGTCCGGGATGTCGATCTCGAAGGCTTCTTCGAAAGCCAGCACGAGCTCCACGAGGCCGAGCGAATCCGCGCCGAGATCTTC
>JAYUKI010001069.1:0-2732 GCA_043764595.1 Myxococcales bacterium
TGGAACTTCTTGATGGTGGCGTCGTCGAGGTTCTTCTTCCAGTTGAACGACGGCGAGCAGTTGTAGGCGAGCATTTTGTTGGGGAACTTCGCGCGGATACCTTCCGCGAACTGCTTCGCTTGCGCGAGGTCCGGCGTGGAGGTTTCGCACCACACGAGGTCTGCGTACGGGGCATACGCGAGGCCGCGCGCGATCGCCGTCTCGACGCCCGCCTTGATCTTGTAGAAGCCCTCGCCCGTGCGCTCGCCCTTCAAGATGAAGGGATGGTCGCGCTCGTCGACGTCGCTCGTGAGAAGCTTCGCGCTGTCGGCGTCGGTGCGCGCCACGAGCACCGTCGGGACGTCCATCACGTCGGCCGCGAGACGGGCGGCAACGAGGGTGCGAATGAACTGGCTCGTGGGGACGAGCACCTTGCCACCCATGTGGCCGCACTTCTTCTCGCTCGCGAGCTGGTCCTCGAAGTGAACGCCGGCCGCGCCCGATTCGATCATGTTCTTCATGAGCTCGAACGCATTGAGCGGTCCGCCGAAGCCGGCCTCGGCGTCGGCCATGATGGGCAAAAACCAATCGTGGAGGCGCTTGCCTTCCGCGTGCTCGATTTGATCGGCGCGCTGGAGGGCTTGGTTGATGCGCTTCACGACCGCGGGCACCGAGTCGACGGGGTAGAGGCTCTGGTCCGGGTACATGTTGCCCGAGGTGTTCGCGTCCGCCGCGACCTGCCAGCCCGAGAGGTAGATCGCCTTGAGGCCCGCGCGAACGTGCTGGACCGCCATGTTGCCGGTCAGAGCGCCGAGCGCGGCGACGTAGGGCTCGTCGTGGAGAAGCTCCCACAGACGCTTGGCGCCGAGGTTCGCGAGCGTGTGCTCGATCTTGACCGACCCACGGAGCTTTTGGACGTCCGCCTGCGAGTAGGGGCGGATGATGCCTTCGAATCGCTTGGCAAGTGCGTCGGATTGGGTCACTGCGCTCATCGGTCGTCTCCTTGATGGGTCTTGTAAAGTAACGAAATTACTGAATTTACGGCCAAGGCTCAGACGCCTCGGGCGATCACGGCGTCGTAGGCTGAGAGGGTGAGAAACTCCTCGAACGAGGGCTCGGTGGAGAGCTTCTCGAAGAGCGCTCGGGCCTCGCCGAACTTCCCCTGGTCGAAGCGTTCGGCGCCGACCTCCCCGCGAATCCGCACGAGCTCTTCGTCGAGGATTGTGGCGAGACGCGATTTCGTCACCACGCTTCCGTCGTCGAGCTTCGCTTCGTGGCGAATCTCTTGCCACACCTGGGCGCGCGAGATTTCGGCCGTGGCCGCATCTTCCATGAGGTCGTAGAGGGGAACGCAGCCCTGGCCGCCGAGCCAGGCTTCGACGTACTGCACGCCGACGCGCACGTTGTGGCGGAGGCCGGCCTCGGTCCGTGTGCCCTCGGGGATGCCGAGGAGATCCGCCGCGGAGACGTTCACGTCCTCGCGCTTTTTGTCGAGTTGGTTTTTGCCCGGCATGTGCTCGTCGAACACGGCGAGCGCGACGGGAACGAGGGCCGGGTGCGCGACCCATGTGCCGTCGTGGCCGTTTTTGACTTCGCGGAGCTTGTCGGCGCGGACCTTGTCGAGCGCGGCTTGGTTCTTCGCGTCGTCCCCCTTGATGGGGATTTGTGCGGCCATTCCACCCATCGCGTGCACACCGCGTTTGTGGCAAGTCTTTATCAGCAGCTCCGAGTAGGCGCGGAGAAAGCCCTTGTCCATCGTGACTTGAGCGCGGTCGGGCAAGAGCGCGAGTGGGTCGTGGGCGCGCTTCTTGATGAACGAAAAGATGTAGTCCCAGCGTCCGCAGTTGAGGCCGGCCGAGTGCTCGCGCAGCTCGTGGAGGATCTCGTCCATCTCGAACGCCGCGGGCAACGTCTCGACGAGGACCGTAGCCTTGATGGTGCCGGACGGGACGCCGAGGGCCTTCTGTGCGTGAAGGAAGACGTCGTTCCAGACGCGTGCTTCGAGGTGGCTCTCGAGCTTCGGAAGGTAGAAATACGGCCCAGTTCCGCGCGCCAAGAGCTCCTTCGCGTTGTGGAAGAAGTAGAGCCCGAAGTCGAAGAGGCTTCCTGGGCACGCTTCGCCGTCCACGAGCAGGTGCTTCTCGTAGAGGTGGAAGCCGCGCGGGCGCACGAGCAACGTCGCCGTCTTTTCGCCGAGCTTGTACTGCTTGCCCTTGGCTTCGAGCGAGATGGTGCGGCGGACGGCGTCGATGAGGTTCTGCTGGCCCTCGATCTGGTTTTCCCACGTGGGGCAGGTGGCGTCCTCGAAGTCCGCCATGAAGACTTTGGCGCCGGAGTTCAGCGCGTTCACGACCATCTTGCGGTCGACCGGCCCCGTGATTTCCACGCGCCGATCGAGAAGATCCTCGGGCAGCTTCGCGCAAGTCCAGTCGCCTTGGCGAACGTGCGCGGTCTCGCGCAAGAAGTCGAACGTCTCTCCGGCCTCGAGGCGCGCCTTGCGGGCTGCGCGGGCGACGAGGCGCTCTTTGATGCGGGGACCGAACGTGCGCGCGAGATCGACCACGAAGGCCAGCGCTTCGGGCGTGAGGACGAGGCCCTGCGATGGGGCGCTCGGCGCCTTGAGCTCGACTCCGGACGGTAGGGAAACCTGACTCACGTGGGGCATGGCGGTTCTTTCTGGTCCTTTTGCGTCAACGCGCTCCGACATTCCGCGCCGTTGACAATGCGGTCAATTGTGTCACTCGTCAATGAAC
>JAYUKI010001070.1:0-2725 GCA_043764595.1 Myxococcales bacterium
TAAAAGAGGAGCCGCGTGTCGGCGAGCACGAGGTCGTCGCCGCGCGGCGAGAGCACCTCTTCGACGTGGTAGCCCGCGAAGGCCCGGAGGGCATCCTCGAGCACGCCCTCGCCATCGCGGTTTCGAAGGGCTGGCGACGCCACGATCTGTCCCTTGCGTTCGAGCTCGAGCACCTCGCCGAGAATGCGCGTGACCTCTTTGGCGAGCTCCGCGCGCGGCATGCGCACGTCGTCCTTCGTGCGAAGCATCGCGAAGAGATCGCCCTTGCCGACGTGACGACGGAGGCCTCCAAAGGCCGCGGCGGCCACCACGTGGGTCGACATGACCACGGTCTCTTTTTTGAAACCTCGAACGATGGCCTCGCCGAGCTCGCGCGTGTACTCGGCGTCTCGCTTCGCATCACGGCCACGTGTTCCGTCGCGACGCTCCAGGAACGACTCCGCCGGCACCACGCGTCCGCGCGCATCGTGCGAACGCCCTTCGTCGTCGACGAGATTGCCGAAGCAGTCGAGAGGCTCGCCGAAGCGAACGACGCACGCGCCATCGAGACCGAGAAACTTCTGCGAGAACGCGGCGACACGACCAACGCGCGTCGACTCGTCGTCGTCGATGATGTACCGCGCCTTCCCTTCCTCCTGGAGAAAGTCGTCGATGAGCGTCTCGGCCTCGAGCGTGAGAAGGTAGTTGATGGTCGACGGCACGAAAAAGACCTTCTTTGGCCGGCCCGCCTCCACCGTCCGCGCGAACGCCTCGAGGCCCGTGCCTGCGAGCCCGAGCTTCAGTTTCCGCTCGACGCCTCCCGAGCGCGAGCGCGTGCCGCCCGGAAAAAACAGGCTGTGGTAGCCGCGCTCGATGAGAAGACACGAGTACGTCTTCAGCACGTCTTTGTAGAGCGCGTGACGCAACCGGCGGTCGACGCGGTACGCGCCGAGGTTGTGCATGAAGTAGCTAAGCACGGGGTTCGTGAAGAGGTTCTTCCCGGCGCCGTACGTGGCCGGGGGAAGTCCTGCGCGTTCTAGGGCAAAACCGAAGACGACCGAGTCCAAGTTGGAGAGGTGCGTCGGAACGAACACCACGGTTCCGATCTCGGCGAGCCTTCGGATGTGCTCGCGCGGACCTTGTACGACGATGCGACCGTCGAGCCCGGTGAGGTCGAGCGATTGAGGAAGGTTCTTCATCATCGCGCGGGGCGACATGAGCGCGCCGAGAAGCGGCGCCATGGCGCGGGTCGCGAACTGGTACACGCGCGGATCGAAGTTGCCCGCCACGTCCCACGCGTAGAGCTTCGCGTACTTGGTGACCGACTCGCGCAGCTCCGATTCGGACATGCGCCCGAGGGAAGCTGCGAGGTGGCGCCACTCCGAGAGCTCGGGCCCTCCGCGAGGCCCGAGCCGGCGCATCTCGAGGTACGCCGCGTCCGACAGAGTGTAGAGGGGATCTTTCGTGTTGGTGCCAACGCGCGAAACGACCTCCTCTACGATGCTGCTTCGCGCTTCGTTGAAGCGAAAAATGGGGGCAGCGCTCTCGCGCACCGACAGAGACCGACCAAAGAAGCGCTCGAGTGTCACGGCTGGATGACAGCAAAGGTGGGCCCTGCAAACAAGGGCGACCCGTCCGTTCGCACACGATGACCCTCGCGTCCCACGAAACGGGCCCAAATTCCAATGATCGAGATAGCGCGTCGACCCGATCCGACCGCCGGCGCGGTGCGTAGAGGGCTGGACAGCACGAATCTCGTGACGGATGCCCGGCAAATGCCCAATAGTTCGGTTCGGGCCATGCTCGAGCTTGACGGCCCCTTTCTTCCCCACGCGGATGCGCCGACCGAAGCGCCCCGGATGCGAACATGAGTGACGAAAAGCACGAAAACGACGAGCTGACGGCGGAGGTGGCAAGCTTGTTTTTTGCTGCCCGCCACCCGCGCATCGAAGGGCTCGTCCTCGAGATGCAGCCGGCTCCGGTGGTCGGTGCGTTCTACGCCATCCGCGAGACAGCGTCGGCTCTTGGGCGTGCTTTTCAGCCCGAATCGCCCTCGCCCGCGCTCCGCAGCCGCATTCTCGCCAGCCTGTCGGCCCCCCGCCCGAAGCCTCGCTCGGCCCTCGTGGTGCTCGACATGCTCGTCGATCACCTTGCGCCAGGTGGAGCCCTCGAGGTGCCTCGCGCGCGGCTCATCGTGCCGGCCTTGCGCACGCGCATCGCGGCGGCACGCAAAGAGGGCATCCCCATCGTCTACGTGGTGGACGAGCACCCCGCAGACGACCCCGATCTTTCGATGTGGGGCGCGCACAACATCGAAGGCACCGGCGGAAACGACGTGTGGCCCGAGCTCGGCCCCGAGCTCGGCGACCACATCGTCAAGAAGCCCACTTACAGCGCCTTTTTCCAGTCCCGCCTCGAGGATTTGCTCGAAGAGCTCAAAGTGGACTCGCTCATCCTTACGGGCTGCCTCACCGAGATCGGCATCAAAGCCACCGCGACCGACGCGCTCCAGCGGGGCTTCGCGATCGACGTCCCTCCGGACGCCCAAGCCGGCGCGGCCGAACCTTTGGAGCTCGGCACCCTCGCCGCGCTCCGCATGATGGTCCCCTACGGCCCGGCGCGAAAAGCGCGGCTCGAGCGTCTCGCGGCCTAGAGCACCGAACCGCTTGATTCGGTCGGCTTTTCGCCGATTTACGTCGCCGTGCTTCGTTGCTCCTCCTCGCCTAGCAGCAGTAGGACTCGTCGT
>JAYUKI010001071.1:0-34807 GCA_043764595.1 Myxococcales bacterium
GAGGGCGAAGTAGCCCCCAACGCTCGGCAATGGGCGTTCGGTCTCGAGCGTGTAGTTCGGAGTAGCCTTGACGAGCGTTTGGTCCGCGAACCGAAACGCAGACGTGAAGATTCCGCCACCGGCGGTTTGTTCGAAGGCCATGAAGCCATCGCCGCGGGACAATCCCTGGACGATGATGAAAGGTGCCAGGTCGTCCGTGATGCGCCGCACCGTTAGGCTGTTGGGGGCCTGAATGGGGGACCATGCCGCCCACGTTTGGATCGCAACTCCCGCTTCGCGAGCGGCCGCGCCTGTCTGGGCGATCGTGGTGGCGTACCCCGTTCGACTCGCGGCAACTTTCAGGGCGGTGCAGCTATTCTCGTCCACTGTGCCGACGATGGCAAGGTCCACATCGGCATGAAGGCGCTGAACCACTGCGAGATACTGCCCTCGAGTCTTGATCGTTCGGTGGTAGCTAATGTGGACTCCGTTCTCGTCCTCGAATAGGCCATCGAAGAGGTTGAGCTCAAAGAGGAACTCCTCGGGAACTCCCCAATCGGCAAAAAACACTTCGCAGCCGGCGCGACCGGACACGCAGGCTCGCCACGGAAACGGCCGAACAGACACCTTCGGGTCCTTGGCAATCCGCGCCCCGCAGCTCGCCGGAAGGCCAGAAATAGGCTCCCAAATCCCAGGAAGGTCCACAGAACCGTCCCAGGGATTCGCGTCGTAGTCGGGCTCCGTGTCTCGGCGCGCGTCCCGCCCCCCGTCCGGGGGCTTGGGAACCTGACCGTCCGATTTCGCGTCGTTCGGCAGGGGCTGGGCGGGTAAGGATTGGCTACTGCACGAGAGGACCGCGCTACCACCTGCAATGGCCAGCGCGAGGGCGATTCCAAAGGCCTTGATGGGTATTCCTGACTTGCTCACTGGAACAGTCCCTGGAAGGCCGATGTGGTCGGATTATTGTAGGAAATTCCCGGTTGCTCCGTGCTGGCAAGGGGGAACACCGCTTCCACAGGCAGTCCGGTTCGCTCGAGCTCGGCTCGACTGGGAATGGAGCCTGCCTTGGCGAGCTTCGGGTCGCAAGGCCTTTCTAGTTGCTCGGGGCTCACTGGCATGGAAGGCTTACGCCATGAGCGCCGTTGTTCCATTCCTTGGCGCCCTCGTCACGTTGACGACGATTGGGGCAGGTGGCTGCTCCACCGTCTCCGTGCCACTAGGTTGCGTGAGCGAGCTCGCTGTGGACGTCTCGTATAGGATCCCTGGGACGTACACTTTCGACTTCGAGGCGGACAACTTCCCGCCAACGACCTGCTCGTGGACCGTTCCCGTCCCCTACAATTGGACTCCGGCCCCGGGTTGCCCGCTCCGCGCAGGGCGCTTTGAGGCGACGGGTACCGTTACAGCCATCGTTTTCGCCCGTCCGCCGAATCGATTCGTGCGCGTTAGAGGATACCAGGACGGGAAGCTGCTTGGAGAGATCGCATTCGTCCCGAGGTATCGCGACATCTACCCTGATTGCCTCTATGCGGCCTATTCATTTCCGGACGGTTCATTCCTCGAAGGTCCAGTCTTGACGAGCGCGGCGGGAGCGCTCGACGACCATCTCGTGGCCGACTGATCCCTACGGCGCGGCAGGGATGGGTGCCGCCGCGTCCAATTCCGCGGCTGCGCTCCAAGGTGGGAACGTCCCAAGCGGGGGAGGCTCCGAACTGAGTGATGTTGCCCTACGTATCGGCACGAATTGAGCCTACGATCGGGGCATGGGTCGCTTGCCGAAACGTCGGAATCGTCGCGCGCGCAGCCGACCGGACAAGGAAGTCCGCACCACCGACGTCCCGCTCGACGTCTGCACGGACGTGGTGCGCAGGGTGCTCGCGGCCGAAATCGGCGCCGTGGAAGAACCCACGACGGGCTTCTTCCGGTGGACCCAAGGCTCGCCGTGGAACCGTGTGGTCTACACACTTCGCACGTACGGCGCTTCCCCAGGCACGCGCATCGCACTCGAGGCCAGAGCCGATCTCGCGAGCTCTCCCTACTTGCTGATGCTCCTTTCGATCGTGCTCGTCACGACGGCCGGGCTCGGCGTGCTGTTCCTCGTTCCGTTCTTGGCCACCGCGCGGAGCGAGCGCAAACGCGAGGTCGACATGTTCAAGTGGCTCCGTGCGATCGAGCTCGCGCTCACGCCGAGCCAAGGCAGCTACCGAATCGCGGCGGGCGCCCTGACTTCGGCACCCACTCCGAGCCCCGTGTCGCGAAAGGTCAGGCTCGTTCAGCCGGACGAGGGCCTCGATGGCGATTGGAGGGAAGACGAAGAGCGTCTCGAGGCCGAAGCGCCGCCTACGGGACGACGTCTGAAGTCACGCTGACGTCGACGTTGGCAGGGTTCGGCGCGAGCGACGGATCGGTGCTTTCGAGGGTCGCCTTCGCCCCCTTCTTGAGTGGACCTAGAATCTTCGCGTAGGTCCACGACTTGGGCGCTGGGCTCGGCACGGGCCATTTCAGGTCGACGACGTAGAGATCGAGATCGCCGTCTTTCGTGACGCGGAATCCGTTTCCGCGAAAGCGCTCGATGCACGACGACGGCGGGTCGAGCGCGAGGATGTCGTGGGCCGCGGGCCGAGCAACGTGCCGTTCACCGAGCGTTCGCAAGGCGCGACCCAGAAAGGCGCACGTCATGGGTGAGGGAGCCGCGGGATGCTTGCGCTCCACACCAATCATCACCGAACGCGTCCCGAGTGCCGAATCGAACACGACGGCGATGGCGTGTTCGGCTGGCTTGCTCATTGGCGCGACGGGCTCCTTGGGCGTAGCTCCCTTTTTGGATTGCGGAGCGAGCCGACGGAGGCCTGCGCGAAGCACGGGTTTTCCAAGATCGTAGCTCGTAGTACCGAATGGTCGCCCAGGCTGGACGTGCTTGCACCACCGAGCATCCGTGGTCTCGACACGATAGGTTGCCGACGCCGCCGAAACCGCGGCGATGACCTCGACCGAAGCAATGAACCGAGAGGCGTTGGCCACGACGAAGGTCTCGTCGCACATTTGCTCCGGCGAGCACACCGACGCGAGGGGCGCGCCTTTCGCTTGGGCGAGCTCGTAGAGGAGCGAGAAAAAGAACCCCACCGTCCGCGGAGCAGCGACTCCGTGGCAGGTGTCGGCCACTTCGAGGACGATCGAGGTCTTGGCTCTCGTGAGTATGCGCGCGGTGAAGAGGTCGGAGGACATGGGGTCCCGGGCGCGACGAGCCTACGACAGATGGGAACGGGAACGGTTCAGAATGCGAGCTGCGTCAGTCGACGGGGCTCGGAGTAGCCACTGCGACCTTCTTGGTCCTGGCGTGCAGGCGTGGCCCAACGACGCATCGGACCTCCTTCTGCTGCTCGTCCTGATGCACTGGCGGGCGAGCACGAAGCGAGAAGGCGGTGGTCCACGGGCCCTCACCTCGCGCGAGACCCGTGAGACCGAAGAGGGTGACCGCCGCGAGAACAACCCCCTTCGATGGATCCATGGCCCCACCTAAGCAACGTGAGTGCCAGACCTCCGTTCCGAAGTTTGGCGCCGTTTCGCGCATGAGCTCCACGCGATTGTCCTCGGGCACCGACACCTGTCGGGACGGACCGACGAGGTCGGCGTACCGACGTCCCAACGTTTCGTGGTGCCCATCACGTTGACCGAACCCCCTCGACCCGAGAGAATGCCCATTCGCGCTTCCCCAAAGCGCCCCTGGAGCCCCCATTTTCATGTCCGACAAGATGATTGACCGTGTCCCCGGCGGCCGCATCGTGGCCTGTTCCGAGGAGGGCTTCGCGCCCGCCGAGAACCTGCTCGCCACACGCGCGCCGGAGTTTCGCTTCGGGGTCTTCCTCCCAGGCAAGGGGCAGGAGTTCGACTCATGGGAGACGCGTCGGCACAACCCTTCGCCTCCCGGCCCGCCCGATTGGGTGGTGCTCGAGCTCGGCACCCCTGGCGCGATCGGCACGATCGACATCGATACGCACTGGCACGACGGCAACCACGCCGAGCGCGGGGCGCTCTTTGGGCTCGAGGGGAAGCCCGGGGAAGCCCCCTCGCGCGAGGATCCGCGCTGGCTCGAGCTGCTCGCGGCGACGGCCCTCGACGGCCACGCTCACAACGTGTTTCGCACGCCCGCGGGCCACGGTCACACCTTCACGCACGTCATGCTCGAGAACCACCCGGACGGCGGCATCGCGCGGCTCCGGTGTTACGCGGATCGCGCCCCCGTCGAGACCGATCCGGGCGACGCGACCGTGCGACGGATCCGCCACGATGCCCCCATTCCGCGCGGCGGAGACACGGCCCACCCTTCGCCTAGCGAAGCGGAGGTGGCCGCACGCTGGAGCGCCATCGGACCTGACGAGGAGGTGGACCTCGCGTGCGAGGCCTTTGGGGGTCGCGTCGTTGGCACGAGCAACAACCGCTATGGGCACAGCCAGCAGCTCATCGCCGAGGCAGCGCCGAAGAGCATGGGCGACGGCTGGGAGACGAGCCGCAGCCGCGGCGGAGAGCACCTCGACTACGTGGTCGTCGCGCTCGGACGCGCGGGGATCGTCGATCGGATCGAGGTCGACTTTACGTACTTCGTTCTCAACAATCCGGTGGCGCTGCGCGTGGTTGGCGCGCTCGTGAGAGACGGCACGGGCGCCCCCGAGGACGGTGCGTGGCTCGAGCTCGTCCCTCGCACGGAGGTCAAGTCGCTGGCTGGAGGCGTTCTTCGCGTCGAGGGACCGCACCTCGCAGCAGCGGGGCGAGTGAGCCACGTTCGGCTCGAGACGTTCCCCGACGGTGGGGCGAACCGACTTCGGGTGTTTGGGCGCGCTCGGTAGTCCTCGGTCGAGAGCGATCCCGAGGCACCTCAGTCGACAGCGATGCCGAGGCATCGACGCCCAACCCGCGCCATCACGACGAGCCCAAGGAGCAACGTCAGCGCGGCCGCCGATGGCTCCCGCACTCCGCGACCCGAGCTCGCGCACCCCGAGGTCTCCGCTGGAGCCCAAGCTGCCGCAGGCGGGACCACCGGGCCCGGTCGACCTCGATTGAGCGACGGCTTGCGCGCGTCGCGGTACGCCATAAACGCTGCCCGGATGCCGCGGAGCGGATCGACGCCTCCGCTATCCACTTCGGCTTCCGCGTGGAGATCGTCTCCCTCGTCGAGAGCCATGATGTCGAGCGTGGCCGAGAGGGCCGAGCGACCGAAGCCCGTGCAGCGTGCGTCCCCCAACACGGGAGCGTGACTCGAGGGCGCCTCGAACGCGGCCACGAGGCGCTCGAGCGGATCTCCCTTTTCACCGACGAACGCGGTCGCCATGGCGTCTAGCGTGTCGCGGCCCGTGAGCACGTTGCCCTGAATGGCGACCACGAGGCCATCCTCGCGGTACGTCGCGTGACTCGCGAATGCGAACGTGCGGTCTCCCGTGTGGCTCGCGACGGCACCATCGAGCGTGGCGACCGCGTACTGACGAAGCCCGGCGTCGGCGTCGAACCGTGGCTCGAGCAGACGCGACACAATCCCCGAGGGCTCCTCCCCAGCGCCGAGCGCCCTCGAGGCCTCGATGTGCGCGGGCGCGAAGAGGTGCGACTGAGTGACGAACGCCCCTTTGCCGCGAACGAGCCCTGCCACGCGCTTGACGACCTCGAGCGGCACGCACGACGCCACACCGACCGCCACCGTTCCAGAGGTGCGATCGGCGAGGACGACCGAGTACGTGGCGCGAGCCGGCGCAGGCACGAGGAGACCAACGAGGCCGATCCCTGCGGCAACGAGCGAGGCTTCGAAGGTGCGACGGTGCGAGCGTCTCTCCGCAGGCGCCACGGTGCTCGCTCTCGCTCACTTCCGCGCGGTGGCGTACGGGTAGAGGCGCCCGTCGATCCAGAAGCCGCACGCCCCGGCCGACACTTGGCCGTACGCCGCGTGCCCGCCATCTTGTGAGAGGATCGTGCCATCCGCCGCTACGTGCTTGGAGCTCGCGATCTCACCCGAGTACACCGAAAAGATATCGAAGGTGCCGTCGGCGCGCTCATGCACGGCGCGGATGTCCTCGTACGCTTCCCAGGTAAAGCGGACGGGCGCGAGCGTCGCGCGGTCGAGCACGACGGGCGACGTGTCGTCGTAGGGAGCATCGAAGAAGATGCGATTCGCGGTGATGGCCGCCACGGAGCGCCCGTTCGACGGATCCGGCACCGACACCACCGCGACGTCGAGGTTTGCGAATGCGCGACGCTCGAGCAGGACGCCGCCCCGCGCGACTTCGTGCGAGGCGAGCACCTCACCGCTTTTTGCGTCGAGCAGCTCGAAATCGAGCGCCGTGGCGCCGCGCTCCCAGCCGTCCCCCGCCGTGACGCTCGCTCGGAAGGTCTGCTTCCCGGAGCCGAACACGACTGTGCGGCCGTCGGGAGACATGCCCTCCCGGAACGTCGAGCGCTCGAGGGACGTGTTTCGCACGTTGAACGAACCTAGGCGTGTCATTCCTCGATAGGCCACTACGGTGCGATTCGCGGAGTCGGTCACCGAATCGGTCGTGGCCCACGTGTCGCCCGAGAGCGCCTCGACGAACGTCGCGCTGCGCTCGGCCGCGGCGCGCCCGGCCACGCTGTGCGCCGCTCCGGACCACAACCCCGCGACGACGTTGGGTGCACCGCCGCGCACGGCCTCGAGGTGAAAGGTCGAGTTGCCGAGCGCGATCGACGACGTGATCCCCGAAGCGCCCGAGAGAGGGCTGACGGCCGTCGGGCACGACGTGGGCTCGGGCCCAGGCGACGGGACGGGAGACGGAGTGGGAGCGCTCGGGGTCGGGACGGGGCCAGGGCTCGGCGTGGGAGCGGTCGTGGGCATGGCGCTCGGCGTGCCGGACGGAGCCGGCTCGGACGCGATTTCTCCCCCACACGCCACGAGCGTGAGGGGCGCCGCGAGCGCGAGGATCGACTGCGAAACACGCGTAAAGAAGCGAAGCGAAAGACCTGAGCGCATGGGAACCTCCGTGAAGACTGGTCACGACTTGGGGGCACCCCATGGGTTCCGTCGAAGAAAGTGAATGCGACGTGAGCGATATTCGCAGCGCGCGATGTGGCCATCGTGGATTCGCCACTCGAGGTGTGCCACGGTCATCGAGATGCCTCGCGGACGCACGGCACTGGTCGCCACCCTCCTCGCGCTCCTTCATTGCCAATCGGTCGATCCGATGGGCGAGCCCCCGCCAATGGGGGACGCTTCTGCCGACACGGCCGTGCCGGTCCTGACCGATGCTTCTTCGCTAGGGGCCGATCGAGAGGATGCGCCGAGTGACGGACCGAGCGTCGTCGACGCGGCTCCTCCGTTTCAATGCCCCGCGAGGACCTCCGCACCGAAACCTGCCGACGTGCGCGTCGAGCTGATGGCCAGTGGCCTGAGGAGCCCTTGGAGCCTGGCGTTTCTCCCGAACGGAGACCTCCTGGTTACCGAACGCGACGGAGCCCTTCGCCTCTTCCGAAAGAATGGAACTCTCGAGCCAACGCCGATTCCCGGTGGTCCGGCTACCGTGAATGCCGGTCAGAGCGGCTACCTCGGGCTCGCGCTTCATCCGGATTTTGCGCAAAAACCATTTGTCTATCTCGCCTATGCGCGCCCGTTTCCGGGGGATCTCTCCCCGGTCGGAATCCGCATTTCGCGATTTCGTTGGGACCGAGAGTCCCTGACCGACGAGACGCCGATCCTGGACGGCCCGCACGACGACGATACCGTCGGGAACGTCGGCGGCCGAATCGCCTTCGGGCCGGACAAGGCCCTTTATGCCACCCTCGGGGACCGGGGCAATAGCGCCGCGGTGCAGAGACTCGACAACCTGAACGGGAAGATCGTGCGCATCGCCGACGACGGCACCATCCCAAACGATAACCCGTTTTTCTCGACTCCTGGCGCACGCCGAGAGATCTTCACGTATGGCCATCGAAACCCGCAAGGCCTCGCGTTTCGGCCTGGGACCACGGAGCTTTACTCGAGCGAGCACGGAGCGGTCGATGGCGACGAGATCAATCGGATCGAAGCCGGGAAGAACTACGGATTCCCCATTCTCGAGAAAGACGCGTCGGCGCCAGGAATGGTCACTCCATTCCTCGAGCTCACTCCGTCCATCGCTCCGTCAGGGGCGACCTTCTACGCGAGCACCACGATCCCCGAATGGTGCGGAGATCTGTTCGTGGCGGGTCTCATCAGCACCAAGATCCTGCGCGTCCATCTTCCCGTGAGCGGCGCGCCGGTCTTAGAGTCCGTCTTCCAGTACGAGTTTGGTCGGATCCGGGACGTCGCCCAAGGGCCGGACGGCTACCTCTACTTCATCGAGGACCACCCGACGGACGGCAAGCTCCGACGGGCCGTCCCGAACTAGAGAGCCGAATAGGTTTTCGGACCGAGGATTTCGCTGGGTTAGCAAGCATCGCTAGAGCGACAAACATGATGACGGACCGAGGATTTCGCACGGTTAGCAAGCTGCGCTAGGAGCGACGACGAAGGATAGTCTTCTATCTTAGGAGGAGCAACGACGCGCAGCGCCGCTAAACGTGCGAAAGCCGACGGGAGTCATCCTGTTTGTCGCTCTAAAATTTTTAGGAGCGACGACGACGGATACTCGCGTATCCGAGGAAGAGCGACAAAGCGAGGCGACGCTAAACCGGCGAAAGCCGACGGGATTCAACCTATTCGGTGCTCTAGGGCCCCAGCCTGCATCGATGTGGCGTTGACATGGATCCGTCGACGTTCGCACCGTGGCGCACGCTCGAGGCTCGCATTCATCCTCCTACGCCGATCGGGCCCAACCGGCACCTCGAGCCAAGGATTTCGCCGATCGCACGTTCGCCTATTTGCGCCCGACGACCTCGCTCACCCACGCATCGATGAGCTTTCTCGAGATGCTGAGTGGCGGCGGAATCATGGGCAATGCGTCCGGCCGAAACCACTGGGCCTCCGCGATTTCTTCGCCGTCCACTACGATGTCCCCACTCTCCCA
This sequence comes from Myxococcales bacterium, assembly GCA_043764595.1. Lineage (GTDB taxonomy): Bacteria > Myxococcota_A > Polyangia > Polyangiales > Polyangiaceae > JAAFHV01. The sequence goes on from JAYUKI010001071.1 coordinate 8,976, forward strand.
CTCTGCCGTAAAACCTACCATGAGCGAGTGTGGAAATGGCCAGGGCTGGCTTCCAAAGTAGCGAATGTCCTTCACGCGAACGCCGACCTCTTCGTGGACCTCGCGAAAGAGGGTCTGCTCGAGCGACTCGCCAATCTCCGAGAATCCCGCGAGCGTACTGAAGAAAGGCACGGGAAACCGGCCGTTGCGAGCCAATAGCGCTTCGTCGCCTCGGCGCACGAGTGTGATGATTGCGGGGGCGATTCGGGGATACACGGTGAGCTCGCAGCGAGGACATCGCACGGCCCTTTCGTGCTCTACCCGCACGTTTGGCGTTCCACAACGCCCGCAGTAACGAGTGGTCGTGACGAAGTCCGTCACGTGCAGGGCCCTTCCCGCGACCGAAAACAGCTCCTCGGAAAATGCCGCAGCCATCGACCGCAGGGACAACACCTCGTAGGTATCCCCGAGCCCGTCGGGCACTTCGGTGAGGGAGACCACATTGGCGTGGGCGTCATCCAGCTCGCCGAGGTGGTGCGCAGCTTCGGTGGAGATCCCCAGAGCGGCAAGGTCGCGTTCGTCAGGCAGGACAAAACTCTCTCCCTCGCGCCGCGCAAGCACTCCGCGGGCATGGGCTACGATCCAAACACGTCGCTCGAGAGGTCGGACCGGTACGTGCGAAGGAGAAAAGGCCATCAAGGGACGTTTTAGGGGTGAGGCACCGTTTCGGCTACCGCGACGAGCCGCGAGCTTGGGTAAACGAGCGAAAGCCCCGTCGCACCAGGCCTCTCTCCTTCTCGTGTGATACGCTCGAGCCATGCGTTTCTGGGTCCCTGCTCTCGTTTTGGCGGCGTGCACGGTCTTCGGTTCCGACCCTGATGATTCGGGCTCTGCGCTCGACGCGGGCTCTGCGCTCGATGCGGCTGCCTCGAACGACGGTGGGCCTCTCGACACGGGCACGCCCGCCGTCTTGGCGTGCGAGCCGTGGGTCACCGACGCGTCCGTGCAGACCGTGTGCCCTGGAGAAACCCTCCCGCGGTTTCTCGCGATGGACGGAAAGAACTGCGGCCGTTGCGGGTACTCGTGTGGGGATAGCGCGTGCGAAAGTGGGCATTGCGTGGACCGCTCGAGCCAGCTCTTGGGGTTCCGCCTCCTCGGCGCCGGGGCCGGCACCGCCATTGTATTCCGCGAGCAAACCCGAGAGGTCGCGACCCTCCTCCCAAACGGCGAAGCGACTCCCCTGGGGATCATCGCCCCGGGCGCGTCCGATCCACAATCGGCGATTGTGTGGGGAACGCGCACGTACGTTCGCACGGGCGACAGCGTCGTACCCTACCCCACGGTGGGGTTGGGCATCCCCTATGTGAAGGGTCCTGGCACGATTGCGGCAACCGACGCGGGGCTCTACGTCCCGGGTCTGACGAGCCTCAGCGTTTTTCCTCACGACACGCTTTTGGGCGCGAAGGAGATCGCGGCCGCGGGCCTCACCGAGGTGGCCGCAGCCCAAGCCGAGCCCGTGGTGATTATGGCTCCCACAGGAAGCGCGGCCTCGCTCAACAAGGTCGGCGCGTCGAGCCTGTTTGGCCTGGTGGCCGATGCCGGAAAGGCCCGTTCCCTCGCGGCGTTCGGTCGCGATGCGTTCTATGCCGACGGGGCGGCGCTCGTCCAAGTCGCGCTCGACAGCGGGCGCGGCGAGGTCCTCACCCGCGCACGCGGCGATATCGCGGCCTACCTCAATCGAGCGGCCGTGGCCGTAACGGAGCGCGCGGCGTACTACGTGGTCTCTCTGGACAACGCGAAATACGAGGTGATGGCCGTCGAGCGAGGCTGCACCTCACCGGTCCCGAGGCGCATGGCCTTAGCGGAGAACCTCGCCGGCATCGCCGTGGCCACCGGCGCGAACGGCGAGGTCAACCTGTTCTACGTCGCCAATACCACCACGGTTCGGTCGCAGCGCATCGCTTCGAAGTAGGTCGCGCCACCCTCCGACTTTCGGCTCAATCCGGCAACGTGCAAGGCCTCCGACCTGCTTCGTCACAAGACCGGATACTGCTACGCCAAGAGCCACCTGCTGCGGCGCTACTCAGAGCCAAACGGCACTCCAACGGGCTTCACGGCCTGAACGCCGTGCACCTCCGCGACTTCGGGTATCGAATCGATGCAAGGGGAACAAGCCCGGAATGAACGCTCTCCCCGCGCGCTTGCACGTTCTGCCCGAGGGAAGCGGCCGGGCCTGTGCGCCGTGCCGAAAGCGCGCTTTCACGGCGTGCTCCGCAAGAGCCTCCATCGGTTCACATTCGATTCCGGCAAGGCGCAATCGCCACGGCTCGTCTTTCGATTCCTGGGCGGAGCTGCGTGAAGCTTCCGCAGTGCTCGAGGAACGCAAGGTAGGCCACTATGGAAGACCTATTCGGGTTGGACGTGCTGACGTGCCCTGGCTGCAGCGGAAGGAATCGTCGCCTGCGACTTTTCAAAGCCCGGGTGAAGCCGCGCATCGTGGCGTCCAAACCCGCCTATGCGACAAGGGCCTCCGCTCTCATCGACAACTCTGCGCGCGAAAGACTATTCGCCAGTTTTGCGTGCAGATTCTACAATACCAATCTCATGATTCGTCCTGCCCCACGTTCAGTAAAGTAGAGGACGTTGCCATCTAAAGTGGCCATCACCGGCTCAGCTAAGCCGGCGACCAACGTGACCAAACCCGCCCCTGGAACTTTGGGCCACCGCAAGATGCGACCGCTCTTGGAGTCGACGACGTACGCTTGGGTTTGATTCGAGACGATGTTCCCAAAGCTGCCATCGCCGACAGTGAGCGGCTGACTCTCAAGAGACCCACCGGCAATGGGAGCTCGATAAACATAGCCATCGAAAGAGGTTGCATAGGCGTAAGTCTCATCGGCGTGGGTCCTTCGTCCGCCCATTCCGGCATACCGCTGCTGCGGAGTGGCATTTGCGCCAATGCCCGATAGGACATAGCCGTTCACCCTGTCGGAGAACAACACCGTTTCCCCGAGCTTAGAGAGTCCTTCGACGAGGTAGAAGGATTGTGAAATCGTCGTTTGAGGAAGCCCCGAATTGGTCAAGTCGATTCGCGTCACGCGGCCATCGCCGTGGCTCGCGTACAGTACACCTTGAAGGGGAAGAATCTCCAAAACGTCCGGAGTGATAGTAGCTAGTACCTGTGTTGGTTGCGAAAGGTCTACGGGCCGTCGCGAGATGGTTCCACCGGCCCCACTCGACCAATACACACTCAAGCCGTCCGGAGAAACTCTCACGTCAAACGCAGGGCTCGCACTCACTACTTCACTTGCACCGGTTCGCTTGTCAATCCGATAGACTCCGGGATTTGAGGGGTATTGAACAACGAACAAGTATTGCCCACCGGAGGCGACGTACCAAGGGGACTGCATTCCAGAAGTAAATACAGCGGCCGTGCACTCGCCGGAAACGCACCCCCCGCCGAGACAATCGCGCCCACATCGCCCACAGTTTTTGGGGTCGCTGGATGTGGGCCCGCATGGGCCTGAGTCGGTTGACCCCTCCGCTGGGCCCGAGTCGGCAGGCACATCGTTCGACGAGCCGAATGTCGTACAGGCAACGGCGCCGGTGGCAAAGAGAAAGAGGGCCCAGGAACGCACAGCGGATTAAGATATCGGATGACCATCAAAGCGCAAGGGCGCGAGATAAGGCAGAGCTTGAACCTGCCCGCGGCGGTCGTCGTCACTTCCGTGCTTTCTGTGGTCGTATCGAGCGCCATCGCTCGCGCTGAGGTGCCGAGCCAATTGGTCGGCCCACTGCAGGACCCTGGAGTCTAAATGCGCGAGCGCGAGCGCTACCTGGACACACGGAGAGTCTTCTTGTCATCGCGGCTCGTTTGGGGCGGAGCGAACGTCGCTGCCGGGATTCCAATTGCAGCCGTGTCGCCCCACGTCGGGTCGCAAAGCGAGCGCACACCGCGGACTCCTCGCGCGGCTCGTCCCGTTTGCCCTGTTCGTCTCGGCCTTCGTAACGCTGCTGTGCGCGGGCCTGGTCGAGGGAAAGAGCAGCATCGCGTCCACTGGACGCTCAACCCTCTCCATTTTGAGCTCTGCCTTTGCGGGATGCTGCTCTTCCGACCGCGGGTGGACTGCGGTACGTTGGTCGTCCCCTGCTCCCCGACGGGGAGGAAGCGTTTGCAAAAGTCACGATCGAGGTGGTCGATCCGGTGGTGATCGCGCACCTCATGCCCGGTATGTACTGAGACTCCGCCGACGACTGAAGCACGCCCCGATCCGCTGGGCAAAACGTTCCGCGGAAGCGTGCCGGAAGCTCCAACGAACATCGGACGAGGGAACGACACACATGAAACATACCCCTGCAAAGCCGAAAGGCGCCGAGCAGCTCTACCGCATGATCTTCGGATCGGTCTATCCGCTCTACGTTCAGAAGGCGGAGAAGAAGGGACGCACGAAGGGTGAAGTGGATGAAATCATTCTTTGGCTGACCGGCTATGACACGTTGGGCCTCCAAGCCAAGATCGAAGACCGGAGCGATTTCGAGACCTTCTTTGCGAAAGCTCCGGCATTCAACGCCGCCGCCGCAAACATCACGGGCGCGATCTGCGGATACCGAGTCGAGGAGATCGACGATCCCCTTGTTCAAAAAGTTCGGTACCTCGACAAGCTCATCGATGAATTGGCCAAAGGCCGATCGATGGAGAAGATCCTGCGAAAGCGAGTGGCGGCGCCAGCGTCGCGCCCCGATGGCAGCCTCACGACGCCGCAGCCGAACGCCTTGCAGGATGTCCGGGGCGCCTCCATTCTCGGTTCCATCAAGGAGTCTCCGTTCGCAGGCCAGCAGCTCTCGTTCCAGGCCAATCTGGAGAACTGGGCCGAAGGAATGGACTATTGCGCCGTTCACGTCCCCGAGAAGATCACCCAGGCTTTGGGAACGAAGGGCCCCGTCTTGGTCATGGCGCGGGTGAACGAATCCGAGCCCTTTCAGGTGAGCCTCTTTCCAGTCGGTGGTGGGAAGCACTGCATTCGTATCAAGGCAAAAGTTCGGCAGGAGACGAAGACCAAGACCGGAGATAGCGTTCGCGTGCGATTCACGGTCCTCGATCGTGCGGAGGTGACCCTGCCCAAGGACCTGATAAGCGCGCTTCGAGCCGAGGGCGTGACCGAAGACTTCGCGTCGCTGCCGCCCGGCAAACAAAGCTTCACCGTCCGGCGCATCGACGAAGCTGCCAAACCGGAGACGCGCGCCAAGAGAATTCAGGAAGCTGTGGAAGCCGCGATCGAAAGAAGAGAACAGCGCGTCGGTTCGGCCAGGGATCGGAATGCAGTGGCCACGAGCGAGTCCCGCCGACCCTCTCGGAAAGCAGAAAAGGGCGAGCTCATGAAGAAGCCCACAAAAAGTATGGAAAGTGACCTGCCCAAAGGAATGGGTGCACCCGCAACGCGCGCATTGAACGGTGCTGGGTTCGCGACGCTGAAGCAGTTGACTCGGGCGACCCACCAGGAACTTCTGGAGCTCCACGGATTCGGGCCAAAGGCCATGAAGCTCGTCCTCGCCGCGTTGGACGCACAAGGGCTCTCTCTGGCCGAGCCGCCCGGTGACCCAAAGGCGAAAAAGCCGCGAAGCTGACGGCCTTGGGCCCGACGCCACCCCGAACGAGATGGTCTGGAATCCGATCCCCCCGATCCCCGCGGCGAGACTGCCTTTCGGGCATATCGTCCCCGTAGGCTTTGACCTCCCTCGGTACACGTGACAAGGGTCCGCCATGAGATCCCGTTCTCTTCGCCGTGGCGCCGTGCTGTCGACCGGCGCGACGTTGATCGCCTTCGGCTTCGTCGTAGGGGCCTGCACCACGATCGAGACGATCTCCGAGGTGCCGAGCACGGACGCGGCCGCCGTGGACTCCGGAACGCCTCTGGTCGAGTCCGACGCCTCCGACGAGAGCGCGACTCCGCCCACGAACGACACCGTCGCCCCGTCCGTGGCTCTCGCGGTGACGCCGGCCCGCGTGACCAGGTCGGGCGCCGTGGAGCTCCGCGTGACCGCGACCGACGTGGGCGGTATTGCCAACGTCACGATTTACGAGCGCGATGGCTCGGTGCTCAAAGCCTTCGGCGCGCCCCCCTACACGCTCCGACTCGACGTCACGGCGTCGGACAACGGACTCTACACGTTCACCGCAAAAGCCACGGACAAGGCCGGCAACGTGGGCTCGTCCAACGAAGTCACATTGGACGTCGACATTGGCGGGATTCCCGACGCCGGCCCGGATGGCGCCGCGCTGTGCGTGGGAGTCACCTGCACCACGCCTCCGGCCACCGCCTGCTCGAGCGCCACGAACCTGCGCAGCTACGCGGAAACCGGCACGTGCTCGAATGGCGTATGCGGATATGCGCCCACGAACACGAATTGCCCCTTCGGCTGCGCGGCGGCCGCGTGCAAGCCGGATCCGTGCATCGGAGTGACCTGCACCACCCCGCCAGCAGAGGCGTGTCTCAATGCAAACACGCGACGCACCTATCCGGCGACGGGCACGTGCTCTGGCGGCGTATGTGGGTATCCCCCGATCGACACCTCCTGCGCCTATGGCTGCTCGAGTGGCGTGTGCGCGGCGAGCTTCGGCCCCGCCACGGCCGTTTCCGCGGCATTCCAGACCACCTGCGCGCTCACGTCGGGCGGTAGCGTCAAGTGCTGGGGCCGAAACGACCGTGGCCAGGTCGGCAACAACGGCACTCTCGATCGCCAGATTCCCACCGACGTTGGCATTCCCTCCGGCGTAACCTCCATCGTCCTGGGGGACGAACACACCTGCGCATTGATGGACACGGGCGGCGTCAAGTGCTGGGGGCGAAACGACCACGGCCAAGTCGGCAACAACAGCACCGTGAATCGCCAAGTTCCGACCGACGTATTTGGACTCGCTGCGGGAGTGACTACTCTCTACGCCAACCATCAGCAGACGTGTGCCCTCATGGACACGGGCGCCGTCAAATGTTGGGGCCTCAACAGTCGTGGCCAAATTGGCAACAATAGTACTCTCGATCGCCAGGTACCCACCAACGTGGTCGGCCTCTCGTCCGGAGTGACCGCGCTTGCCCTCGGCGACGAGCACGTGTGCTCGCTCGACACCGCAGGTGCCGTCAAATGTTGGGGACGAAACGACCGTGGCCAGATCGGAAACAATGGCACCGTCGATCGCCAAATCCCCACGGATGTCGTCGGCCTAACGTCCGGCGTTTCCGCCATCTACGCACACCATCAGCAAACGTGCGCCATCATGGCCACCGGCGCCGTCAAATGCTGGGGCCGAAACGACCGCGGCCAAGTTGGAAACAATGGCACAATCGACCGCCAGGTCCCCACCGACGTCGTCGGCCTCGTCTCCGACGTGACCTCGCTCGCCCTGGGCGACGGACACGTGTGCGCCCTTACCAGCGCGGGCGCCGTCCAATGTTGGGGCCGAAACGACCATGGACAGATTGGCAACAATGGCACCGTGGATCGCCAAGTCCCGACCGACGCTCAAGGTCTCGATTCTGGAGTCACGAGAATCTTCGCGAACAACTTCCAAACGTGCGCGCTCATGGCCACGGGTGGCGTCAAGTGCTGGGGCCTGGGCAACCACGGCCAAGTCGGCAACAATGGCACTCTCGATCGTCAGGTCCCGACCGACTGCGTGGGCCTCGCCTCCGGGGCAACCTCGCTCACCCTCGGCGACGAGCACGTTTGCGCCTTGATGGCCTCGGGTGGGCTCAAGTGCTGGGGCCTGGGCAACCGCGGCCAAATCGGCAACAACAGCACCCTCGATCGCCAGGTACCCACGGACTTGCTCGGTTTCCCCTGAGCATCCAGACCCGCGACCTCAGTCACTATCTCCCAGAGCATCGCCAGGTCCACTGGCGGACACGACAGTCGCACGGAAGCGCCGCCGAGGCTTCGTTCTGCCCGAGCGGCGTGCCATGCTCTTCGAATGGAAGACATGCGAAACGGCGTGTGCGCGCTCTGCGCCCATCCTGACGTGGTGGAGTGCCGGCCAAAGAGCCGTGGGTACAAGAGCCATTACAATCCCGTCGTGGCGGCCGTCGTGGACCCCGGCTTCTTCTCGTTCAACAAAGAGGTCGGGGAGATTCTCGTCTATGCGTGCCGCAAGTGTGGCTTCGCGCAGACGTTCGTCATGGAGGCCGGGACGATTCCGATCGGTGAGCCTTATGGCACGCGAATTGTGCCAAAGAAGCGGGCGCCCCCCGTGTGAGCCGCGACCCGGTCGGACCTCGCCAAAGCATGGCATGCGCAAAGGTGGGAGCGGAATGCACCCGCGCGACTTCGACGCTTCCTGCCGGGCTCCGTTTGCTCGTACGCTGACACTGTGCGACGTCCAGGATTCGAGCCGGTGAGAATCCTCACCTCTCTGGGGTTACCCCAGGGCATTCTTCGCTACTGGCCATTCCATGGCCGCGGCTCCGGTCGGCTATCGTCGACGAATGCCGCGGCACGACGGGTCTCGTCGAGCCTGGACGTCGCACGCTTTTTCTCAAGGCTGCATGTGGCCCCGTGAGACCTCCGCCACTCGCAAAGCTCGTGGCGAGCGCGCTCCTCGCTGGTCCGTGGACCCTTCCCGAGATGCTCGAGCGGCTCACGCGCTTTCTCGGTGTCGTCTCGGCGAGTGCAAAACACCGCACTCTCGTGAAGCACGCGCTAAAGCGATTTCCCGAGCCTCCTCGCCACGAGCGTGATGTCCTAGCGCTCGCGCTCAAACGGCACTCGGCGTGGTCTTCCATGGTGGGCGCGCGGATGCGAACGCTGCTCGTCGACGAACCGGCGATGGGGCGCTCCCAGGTTCGGGTGAGCCCCGTGACGACCGTGGGTGGCCTCGCGGAGCTCCTCGGCGCGAGCGTGATGACGCTCGAGTCCCTCGCGGATCGACGCGGCCTCTCGCGCTACGCCAAAACGGAGCGCATGCGGCACCATCACGTGCGCCTCCTTCCCAAGAAGGACGGCTCGCTTCGTGTGCTCGAGATACCGAAAGACAGGCTCAAAGACCTCCAGCGCCGCGTGCTCGACCGCATTCTTGCGAGTGTGCCGCCTCACCCTGCTGCGTTTGGCTTCGTGCGAGGACGCTCGGCTCTGGACTACGTGCGCCCTCACGTGGGCCAAGCCCTTGTGATCCGCGTCGATTTGCGGGACTTTTTTAGCTCGATTGGCGCGGCGCGCGTGGGAGGAGTGTTCCGCGCCATGGGCTATCCCGAGGAAGTACGTCGAACGCTGACCGCGCTCACCACGGTCGCGACGCCAGAGCTCTTCCTTAGAAAGCTTCCGTGGGCTCGCCGTGCCGTACTTCGCCCCCCCCATCTCGCACAAGGCGCTCCCACGTCACCTGGGTTGGCGAACTTGGTGGCCTATGGCCTCGACGTACGGCTCTCGGCATTCGCCAAAAAGGTCGGCGCGACGTATGGGCGTTATGCCGACGATCTCGTGCTCTCCGGAGGATCCGAGCTCGTTCGGTGCAGGGAAAACCTGCTCGCCACGATGGTGAAAATTGCCGGAGACGAGGGCTTCGAGGCGAGCGAGAAGAAGTCTCGGGTACGAAGGTCCGGAGAGCAGCAAGTGCTCGCGGGGCTGGTCGTGAATGCCCATCCTGCCGTACCACGAAAAGAACGAGAGCTCCTCGAGGCCATCCTCTTCAATTGCGTGAGGCACGGCCCCGAAAGCCAAAACCGCGACGAACGAGAAGACTTTCGCGCCTGGCTCGAAGGCCGAGTCGCCTGGGTCGCCCACGTGTGCCCGCGCCACGGCGAGAACCTGCACGCCCTCTTGCAGCGCATCGTCTGGTGAGCCGAGCGTTTCGAGCTAGCCAAATGCGGAATCGTAGAAGGCCTGTCATGCGGCCATAATCGCCACTCCCACACAAGCGAGCCCGGCTCCCAACGCCGGCACGGGACGCGGACGCTCGCGCAAGACGAGCCACGCGTAGAGGACCGTCAGCATGGACGAGAGGCTCGCCGCGGGGGCTACGAGGGTCATTGGTGCAAAACGCCTCGCGAAGGCCACGGCGACGAAACCCACGGTTTCTACGGCTCCCGTGGCCAAGACGAGGGCCCAGCCGACACGCGGCGGAGCACGCAGGCTCACCCGGCTCACCCTTCCAATGACGAGCGCGAGGGCGATGCCGACCGCATAGACGCCCACCGTTGCACCAAACGCGCCCAGGGCAGGCGCAATGCGCCCCATGGCGGGCACCATCAGGCCAAAGCCCAAGGCCGAAGCGAGAGCCGCCAAAAGCGCACGCCGGGACGCAGACGCCGCATGTGGAGCCGCATTTGGCGCGGCACGGCGAGGAAGCGACACGAGCACGACCCCCACGAGCACGAACGCCGCACCAAGCAGCCTTCGCCCACGAATCGCTTCTCCGAAAAAGACGACCGAAACGAGGCCCGCCACCAACGACCAACTGGAGACGACGGGCGCCGCAAGGGTGAGCCCCTCGTTCGCGAACGCGAAAAAGAGCCCGATGTACGCCACGACGCCTGCCACCGCGGCCGCGCAAAGCCAGAGGACGACGGAGCCGGTCAGCGGCGCCGATCTTTGATCGAGAAACAAGGCCAGAGGCGCAGCCATCGCGCCTCCCGCGGCCATCGACCACACCATCGCGCGCGGGGCCCCGACGAGCTTGCCGAGTCGCTGCGTGAGGACGTTGCCCACCGCCCAGCTCACGCTCGTGGTGAGGGCGAGCAAAATTCCGAGCCATACCGTCGGGAACGAACTCAAAACGAGGTCACGCGTGCAGCCAGACAGCCGTGCGTTTGCTCGGCGCGCGGGGCCGAGCGTTCCGTGCACGCATGTTCGAGCGACTCCTTCGCGACCATGGGGCATTCTACGCCGATCGCGTCGCACGACGGCAAATGCGTGGTTCCGATAGGCGCGAGAGCATCGCTTCGAGGCCTACGGGAGATATGCTGGCGCGGATGCCTCCCGATCCGCCCCTCGAATCGCTCGCGCTGCCGCGGCCCGGGGATCTCGTGGCCGAGCGGTACCGCGTGGTTCGCGAGATCGGGCGCGGAGCCATGGGCGTAGTCTTCGAGGTGGTGCACGAGAAGCTCGATCGGCGGTGCGCGCTGAAGCTCCTTCGTCCACAGGCCCACGAGGACGAAGGCGCCGTGCGAAGGTTCGAGCGCGAGGCCAAAATCCTGGCCAAGCTCTCGTCGCCGAACCTCGTGCAGGTGCTCGACGTGGACCGCACCGAAGCTGGCCTTCCCTATCTGGTGATGGAGCTGCTCGAGGGCGAGACCCTGGAAGCTCGCCTCCAACGCGGGCCCATCGCAGAGGACGACGCGATCGCGTGGACTCTGGACCTTTGCGCAGGCGCCGAGGCTGCACACGGGGCCGGTGTGGTGCACCGCGATCTCAAGCCGTCGAACGTGGTGCTCACGAAGTCCGGTGCCAAAATAGTCGACTTCGGCGTGGCGGCCTTCGTGACTGGGTCCATGGAAGGCTCCACGGCGAGCGTCGCGGGGACTCCTCGCACCATGTCGCCGGAGCAGCTCCTCGGGGAGCGCGTAGGACCCGAGAGCGACGTCTTTGCCATCGCCGTCGTCGCGTACCGCATGCTTGCCGGACGCTATCCCTTCGAGGCCGAGTCGATGGCCGCGCAAATGCTCGCCATTATGAAGGGCCATGTTCCGCTGTCCGAGGTGTGCCCAGTATCGACGGCGCTCTCCGAGGTCATTTCGAGCGCGCTCGAGCGTGATCCAGGCGCGCGCATTGGCTCGGCCAAAAGGCTCGCCGAGCGCATCGAAGAGGCCCGCACGAGGGCATGCGCGCCCGCGGACTCCCCCGCGCGGCCTCCGTCCCCCTCGCCAGTCGCTCACGAATCCGAAGAATCGCCGAGCGCTCCGGCACCCCAAATAGCGAGTCCCATCGAGTCCGGTCGTCCGCCCATCGTCGGCATTGCGGCGCTGCTTGGGCTGATGGGGATTCTTGGGATTGGGGCGTGGGCCTTGTCCTCGCCCCCCAAGACCGAGCTCCCCGCGGCCACCGCGACCACTCCCGATCCGAATGCGTCCACTGCGGCCAAGACGCCCGAAAGCGTACTCCCATCATCGAGCCCATCGCCCACGTCGTCCCCGCAGGCCACTACGATGGCCGTCGCGTCGAGCCTCGTTCCCACGAAGCCGCCTCCCGATGCCAGAGCCTTGGCGACACCGAAACCGAGCGCCAAACCCGTGCCCACCGCGTCCGTGAGCGCACCTTCCGGAAATGGATTCCCGGCCCACCTCTGAAGAACAATGGCCAGTTGAAGAGCCGCTGGTCTCGAGCTTGAACCGTCAGCGGGGCGGGATCCTCCGCGCAGGTCATCGCCAGTGGCGCACCATCCTGCGTGATGGTCCCCATTGGCGGCTGGGAGCTCGGCAAGCGCATCGCCTGGTTCGCGCAGCGCTACAACGACCGCGCCAATACCCAGTTTTACGCCCACGCGCGCTGGCAGATTGCCGCGGCAAAGAAGGTCCGCGTGACCGTGGAGCCCGTGGCCTGCGCTTGGGTCGCCGTCGGCGTCATGAAGGCCGACTACGTAAAGCGCAACTCCAACGTGACGTGCGAGGTCGGCGGCGAAGGCGGCACGTGCGACGCGGGCGCGAGCGACGCAAAGGCCGACCGGGATCTCCGCGACTCGTGCCAAGGCCGGGCCGACGGCGTTTATTGCAGCGAAATCGCCGACTTTAGCTCGATCGTGTGCAAAAACCAGGCGATCGCCTCGGGGCAGCAATGCCCGTCGCCGCAGAAGTGCGTCGGTCCGAACGGCCCTGGCACCACCATCCAGTGCAAATGACGCCGCCGCCCAGTCCTTCCGCATAGTTCGCCCACACGGGAGTGTGCGGCAGGCGACGACGAAGGCCCGTACGAAGCTAACTCTTGGCGATTTGGCGCTCTCGACCTAAGGATCTTAGGATGGGAATTCGGGGGACGGCGTTTGGTTGGGCGTTTTTGAGCGCGGGCTGCTTGGTGGTCGCGTGCGGACAAACCGCGGTCGTCCCGGACGCGGACGCCGGGGACGGTGGGGACATCGCGGTCGACGCCACCACCCCGACCGACGCGAGCGCGGCGGATGCGGCACTCCCGTCTCTGGACGCAACCGCGCACGATGCGTCGGAAGCCGTCGACGGCGCCTCGGAAGAGGCCAGTACGGACGCCTCGACCGATGCCATGACCGACGTCTCGGTCGACGCTGCCGATGGCGGAACGTCGGTCGTCCTCGGGGCCGATGGCGTCGTCCGCGGAACGGTCGGAGGAACCATCGTCCACAAGTGGCACGGCTCCCTCGTCGCGACCGATCCCCGCTGCCCGGTGGGCTCGGTCGTGACGAACGGGTGCTGCGTGTGGGACGGCACTTTCGCGAACCTCACGGTGACGAACATTCCAATCGTCTTCGACATCGCCACTCGCTCGGGAATGCTCGCCGGCTCGCCCATCGGAGCCTATGGCGTTGGCCCAACCGATCCGGACGGCACCTTGTCGTTCCAGACCAACCCTTCGGCCAACCAGTTCCCGAACCACTGGCCGGCGATGGATGCGCTCGGAGTGGTTTCAGGGGAATCCGCCGCGACACTCGCGGCGTCGAAGGAGTTCAAGACGCTCGACCTCGTCGTGCCGGTCATTTTCTCTACCAGCTACGCTCGGGTGCGTTGGAATGCCGCTCGCTCGGAGATTTCCCTCTTCGAGAATCACCTTCTCCAACGCAAGGCAGGCACGGGCTGCGGGACGGGGTCGAATGGCCAGTCGTCGTGGACGTTGAAGAGCCTCTGAACGCGCACGGCTGTCACCAAATCAACGGAGCGCTTTGTTCAAAAGGTAGAGGACGAGCGCGCCACGCGCCGTCCACGCCACCGTACGAATCCAATTGGTGAGCACGAGGCGTGCGTGAGCGCTCGCGTCGAAGCCGGACGAGAGCCGCTCGTGCATGGGGACCTGCAAAAAGAAGGTCGAGGCCCACACGAGCCCGACGAGGCCCACGCCCAGGTAGCGGAGCGCACGGTCCTCACCGGGAAGCGCAGCGAGCCACACGGCGCTGCCAAGCTCGATCAGCATGGGAACGATCACCACCCACGTGGTGCGCTCGGTGTGGGCGCGCTCGTAGGCCGCCGAGGCAGACTCGGGCACGGCCGCAAAGAGTGGATAGTGCACAATCTGAACGAACCAGATGAGGCCCACCATGAAGAGCGTCGAACCGAGCTGAACGAGGAGGACGGGCTTCACGAGGCCCTCCGTCAGGTGGTGACGCCGAGGTCGCGGGGGCGCTTGCTCTTTTTCGACTTCGACACGACGGAATCGACGTCGAGGTGATCGTCGCCCGCGCTCGCGAGGTAGTCCTTGTACGTGCCGGGCCGATCGCGAAAGCCCGTTTCGGTGACCTCGACGATGCGCGTGGCCAGCGCCGAGACGAAGGCGCGATCGTGGGACACGAAGAGAAGCGTCCCTTCGTAGGCTTTGAGGCCCTCGGTGAGCGCTTCGATGGATTCCATGTCGAGGTGATTCGTGGGCTCGTCCAGGACGAGGACGTTCGACTTTTCCGCCATGATCCGAGCAAAAACGACGCGCGCGGCTTCGCCTCCGGACAGCGTGGAGATGCGCTTGTTCACGTCCCCGCCCGAAAAGAGAACGCGACCAAGGCGTCCGCGCACCGCAAACTCCGGCTCGGTGGGACACGCGCGCTGCATGATGCCGAGCGGCGTCGCCTTCGGATCGTCGAGGAGATCGCCGTGGTCCTGCGCGAAGTACCCGGCGTGGGCTTCGTATCCCCAGCGGGATTCTCCGGTGTCGGGCGCGAGGCGATTCACCACGATCTTGAGGAGGGTCGACTTTCCAAGCCCGTTTGCGCCGAGAATGGCCACTTTCTCGCCGCGCCGAATGGTGAGCGACACGCTCTCGAGGACGCGCTTTTCACCATACGACTTGCCCACTTTGGAGAGCTCGAGGACGTCTTTGCCACTCGGTCGTTCGATCGGAAACCGGAAAAGTGGCGCGGCACGGCTGCTCTCCACGAGCTCTTCCACTTCGATCTTCTCGATTTGTTTCAAACGGCTCTGGGCCTGCTTCGCCTTCGAGGCCTTTGCGCCGAAGCGATCCACGAAGGCTCGCTTGTCGGCGATGATCTTCTGGGCGCGTGCGATCTCGGCCTCTTTGCGCTCGCGCGTCGCGCGCTTCTCCACCGCGAAGGCCGCGTAGCCTCCGGTGTAGAGCTCGACGGTCCCGTAGTCCACGTCGAGGACGTGCGTGGCAATCGCCTCGAGGAAGCGCTGATCGTGGGAAATGACGACCGCACAACCTTCGTAGTCGGCGAGGAACGTCTCGAGCCAACGAATGGAGAGAATGTCGAGGTGGTTGGTCGGCTCGTCGAGAAGGAGGATATCCGGGCCCGCCACGAGAACCTGGGCAAGCAACACGCGCAGCTTGAACCCGCCAGAGAGGGTCGCCAAAGGCCGCCTCTGGATCGCGTACGGGATGCCGAGGCCCTCGAGCACGGCAGAGGCGCGCGCCTCGAGCGTGTAGCCGTCGTGCGCGCGAAGGACGTCCTCTACGTCTGCGAGACCGCTCGCGTCCCCACCGTGGTCGACGATGCGCGACTGTTCGCAGAGCGCGTCCCACACCTTCGTGTCGCCCTTCATGGCGAGATCGAGGATGGGCGCCGAGTCGTCGAGGAAGCGGTCTTGACGAAGCACTCCAAGGCGCGCTTCTTTCGGCATCGAGACGGTTCCGCCGGTGGCGGGCTCGTCCCGGGCGATGATTTTCAGCAGCGTGGACTTCCCGCAGCCGTTCGCGCCCACGAGGCCGTACCGCGAGCCAGCAGAGAGCTGAACCGAGACATTCTCGAACAAAGTGCGTCCACCGTAAGACTTCTCGAGACGCGAAAGACCGATCATCGCGGCCTTCTAGCGCGCTGCGGCACAACATGCACCCCCGGCGAGCGAATCTTCTTCTTGCGTCCGTTCCAGCCGCCCGCTCGGGCTCACGCATCGGTCGACTCCGCGTTCGGGTCTACGGCTCGACGCGTACCCCGTCCCGAGGCACGAGCGTCGCGATCCGACGTGCGTCAGCGCTCATGCGAAGCCAGTGGCGCTCGGCCAGTGCGCGGTGGTCGGGCAGGACAAGTGGCTCGGCGTCGAGCCAAGCTTGGCCACTCGCCAGGGTGCCTGACGTGACGGGCTGGAGCGCATCGAGCCAGTCTCGGAGCTCGCCCCACTCGGACCCTCCGGGTGCCACCGGAAAGAGCGCGGCATCGGACGAGACACAAACCCGATACGTCGTGCCGCGGCGGCGGTCTGCCGGGGCCACGTCTCCGCCATAACGAACCCGCGGGCCCTGCTCGTCCCACTCACCGAACGCGAGGCGGACGAAGTACGTGCGCCCTGCATGGATCTCCGCGCGCATCACGGCGACGTTCGCCGACGTGACGTTGGCCGACGACTCTTCCCGGAGTGGGTTCCACGCAAGGAACGTGAACGCTCCCTCCGGGACGTCGGCCTCGAGACGTGTGCCGCGCCCGACATTGCCAATGAACTTCCCGCTGCTCGTAGCGACCGTGTAGTAGCCGCCCGCCTCGCAGTTGTCGCCCGGCCAAAGGAAAACCATCTTCGCCGAACCGGCAGCGTTCATGGGGATTGGTGCGGTGGGCTCGGTGTGGGGCGGCGGCCCACCCACACAACCCGAGAGCACGAGCACAGCGGCGACGAGAAGGCCGCAGGCCGGGCTCGACGTGGGACCGACCCGAAGCGGGGGAGTCCTGCACGCACCTGGTCGTTGTCCCCTCCGATTCCTCATGAATGGATCCTAGCACCCCACCTCGCTTGCATCCGACCACGGCGTCGCAACGGCGCCACCGGCGAGCGGTTGGCCTCTCGCACGCGTGGATTCGGGTCTGAGACGAGCAGCTTCGGCCCTTTTGGGCGTAGGCTCTTCGGTCTCGTGGCAAGCCTCGGACACCTGGCTATCGGAATGGCCGCAGGACGCGCCTTCGGTCCCGACCGCGCGACGGCCCGCAAAGCCGCCGTGGCCTTTTCGCTCGTCTCGTTCTGGCCCGATATCGACGCGCTCGGCCTCTCGCATGGCATCGCCTACGCGTCGCCCTTCGGACACCGCGGAGCCACGCACTCGCTCGTGGTGGCCGTCGTCGTGGGGCTCTTGGGCTACGCTTTTGCCCGCCGCAAGAAGCTCCCTGCGCTGCGCACGGCCCTCTTCACCGCGGCAGTAGCCATGAGCCACGGGCTACTCGACACCACCACGTACGGCGGCGGGCTCGGCTGCGCGCTACTCTGGCCCTTCTCGACACACCGCTTCTGGGCGCCCGTGAGGTTCATTCCCGTAGCGCCCATTGGCGCACGCCTCTTCTCGAGCCATGGGCTAAGCGTAATGCTGACGGAGCTCGTGCTCTTCGCGCCATTCTTCGTTTACGCGCTTTGGCCACGCAAAACCGAAATGGGATGAGCTCGCATGCAGTCGCTCACTTCTTTTTGAGCAGAGTCGCCGGTGAGAGCAGCTCACCCGCACGCAAGCGGTCCCGAACGACCCCAAGCACACGAGCATCCTCTTCGCGCTCCTCGATGGCACGTTTGCGGACGGAAGCGATGGGCCCGGCAAATCGTGGATTTTTCGCAAATCGGTTGGCGTGGCGATCGAGGAATGCCCAGTAGAGCCTCGTCAGAGGGCAATCCTTGGCTGGATCGAACGCGCACGTTTCACAGTAGTTGCTCATGCGCTTGATGTAGGCCGCCCCGGACACGTACGGTTTGGTCGTCATCACCTCGCCCGTGGCGAAGGTTCCCATGGCGAGCACGTTCGGCTCGACGACCCAGTCGTAGGCGTCGATGTAAGCGACCCAAAACCAGTCGGTGAGCTCACGTGCCGAGAGACCCAACAGCGTGGCAATGTTGGAGAGAATCATCAAACGCGTAATGTGGTGGCTCCACCCTTCGCGCCAAACGGTGTCCACGACGTGGTCGAGGCACGCGAGCCCCGACGGCGTGCCCCAGAACGCGGGTGGCACGGGCTCCACGGCCCCTAGCTCCGAAGGAGCGGCCCCTTCGTCCACACGATCGCCTTCCGAAGGCCAGCTCTCTTTGCGCCATCGGCCATAGCCGCCGTCTCGAGGTCCCGGGACCACGCGGTCTTGAGTCTCGTTTTTGACCTGTTCGAGCGAACGAAAGCCGTTCGTCTCGACGTGCACGTGGCGGACGAACTCGCGCCACCCGAGGATTTGCCGCACGAAGCCCTCGCGGCTCGCGAGTGGGACGGACTCGTCGGTGGCCACGTCGTGGACGACGCGCGAAGGCAAGAGGCGGTGCAGGTTCAGGAGCGCGGCCACTCGCGTGTGAAAGAGCCCAGTGGACCGCGTCGACATGGCGTCTTCGTACGGCCCGAACGCCGGCACGCACTCCGAACGCGCCCAGCTCCAAAGCGACTCGGCGTTTGCGGCCGTCGCTGGGAGCGTCGCGAGATCCAGTGTGCCGGGGTGGTGCGCAAAACGCGTTTCGACGAGCTCGCCGACTTCCAAAGTGATGGCGTCGGGCACGAACGTCGGAGGCGACGGGGCCTTTGGTGTGCCCCGCCAAGGTTTTCGATTCTCGGCGTCGAAACTGTATTTTCCGCCCACCGGGCGGCCTTGCTCCATGAGAATGCCCGTCCGGCCACGGACGCGGCGGTAAAAGGCGTCCATCCTCCACGGCGGCTTCGTGCCAGAGCCGACGACAAAATCCTCCCGCGACGACAGCCATCCCGCGTGCTCGTGAACCTTGAGGCTGCCACGGGCCACGAGCGGCGCGAGCGAGACTCGAAGCTCCCACTCGGCGGCTTCCATCATTTCCAGTGGACCAAGCTCGGCCGCGAGCTCCGTGAGGGCGGACGCGTAGCTTCCGCGTGCCACGTCGTAGCGCACCGCCACCCCGCGCGACGCCTGCTCGAGCGCGAAGTGACGCTGATTGGCCAATACGAGCGCGAGCTTCTGCTTGTGGTACGGGCGCTGCGCCGCCTTCCAAGGAGCCTCGAGCAGGACCATGCCCACCTTTTTCGGGTCCATCTGGGACAGCGGGCCAAGGGCAGAGGTCAGCTGATCGTATGGCACATAGAACCATCTCCGCCGAAGTGCCGATACGGAACGGGCCGAGAGCTCACGACGAAAAATACGCACGGCACCGACCTAGCGCCGGCACCAGAAACGGTCAACCGGTGGGCGTGTCCACGAGACGCGGCTGGCACGTTTCGCATGCGTACAACGTTCGCGCAGCCACGAGGAGCTTGGCAACCCGCGCTCCGCAGACGAGGCAATGCGTGCGTTTGTATACGTGGAGCGCGTCTCTTCTTCCAAGACGTACTCCCTTTGGCCCGTCTCGCGTCACGATGCGATTTTCCTTCACTCCCCGCGCGAGCAAAACCTTCGTGAGGTCCCAGAGCTTGTCGAACGTGGCCCGGTCCAGTGTGTTCGACGGAGTGTCGGGGTGAATGCCCAAAAGGAACAAAAGTTCCGCGCGGTAAACGTTGCCAATGCCTGCAAAGACGCTTTGGTCGAGCAAAACGGCCCCTATCGAGCGACGGGTCGCGTGCGTCTTCGCCCAGGCGGGGCTCGGATCGGCATTGGTCGCGAGCGGATCGGCACCGAGTCGGCCTCGCAACGCGCGAAGGTCTTTCGGGGCCAGGGCTTCGCATGCAGTGGGTCCTCGAAGGTCCCACGTGAACGCGGCCCCTTCGAGGCGCATTCGGAGCGCGCCACGTGGCTCGGGCGCGGGATTCTTCGAGCGCCGGAACTTGCCAAAGAGCCCGAGGTGCACGTGCACCGTAGCCCGCTCGAAGCGCAAAAAAAGGTGCTTCCCGTGGGCCGAGGCCTCCCGGAGCACCGTGGCCGTGATGCGCTCGGGGTCGAAGCGGCCCTGCGGTGACGTCACGTTGAGCCGCTGTCCGACGAGGTCACGTGTCAAATCGTGAGCGAGACGATGAATCGTGTGACCTTCCGGCATGGGCGTCGCTTCATAGGGTCATTTCACGGAGAGTGGATAGGCCCTTTGTCTCTCGAGGCTTTAGAGCGAAAAACAGGATGACTCCCGTCGGCTTTCGCACGTTTAGCGGCGCTGCGCGTCGTTGCTCCTCCTAAGATAGAACGACTATCCGTCGTCGTCGCTCCTAGCTCAGCTTGCTAACCGTGCGAAATCCTCGGTCCGTCATCCTGTTTGTCGCTCTAGCCCAGCCTTGCCATGGAGCTCATGCGGAGTGTCCGCTCCCGATGCCCCGACCGAGCTCATCGAAGGATTCGTCGGAGGGAATCTCAATGCGTGTCGAATTCGTACGTGAGCTCTACGAGACCGGAGACGGGCCCGGCCACCTTCGAGTTCGGAATTTTGACTCCAGCAATGATGGTGAAGGCGTGGGTGGGGTTCCATTGAATGGCCGGAACGACTGCTCCCAAGTCATGCCTTCCCGAGAACCAGTCCGCGATGAGCGAAAAGCTCTTCGTGATGGGCTGTTCGACACCGACCATGGCACACAGAACGTTTCCGCCGAAGATCTGTTTGGCACCGTAGCTGGGCCCGGCGGTAAAGCGCGTTCGGACCCCCGGAAGCCTTACGCTGGCAACCCCATACGTCCAGAAACCCAATCCGGTCCCCGAGAGAGATATGGGGATCATTTGTCCGAACGCGATCGTTGGTTCCCATTCGGAGCCTTCGGCGAGCGGCACGCGATGCTTGTAGCCAACCGACAGAGCAACGTTCTTGGACCCTGGACTGCTGAGGCCGTAGAGCGTGGCCGCGAGCTCGAGGTTGCGCCCGAGCCCGTACGTCGCAAACGAAAAGGAGTTCCAGTACGGGTGGTCGTACGTCCACGTATTGAGCTGGGACTCGTGGGCCAACATCAAGTGGCGTGGGCGGGTCACATCGGTGCTTGGAATGCCGACGATGACCGATTGTGCAAAGGCCGGGCGGGCAAGTCCGATACCCAAGATCAGGAGTGCCAAGGGCACGGAGAGCAGGAAGCGACGCCATGCGATCGCCCAGCAAGAGCGTGCCAAAACGACAGGGATCTTCGGTAACACTCGAGCTGCAAAGGTCGTCGGAGCGTGAAGTTCTGGCACCAGATTCCTGGACGTCGAATGTGGGTTGGCGCTTCCGGCGGGCAAGCGCGGACCCCGGTATGCAGCAGACGTACCACGACGTCACTCGCGCAAAACCGGTGGGCGGAAGCTCGGCTCGTCGCGCAATGCAGCTTCAGACCGCGTGGCCGTCGCAAAGTGCAACACGCAGCGCTCTAGAGCTTGGCTCCCAGGCCGCTCGCCGGACGTGAGCTTCGGCGCTACCACCCCATCGAGCCGGGCTCTCCCTTGAACGGTCCGACCAGGTCCTTCGTTATCCAGCCCCCGTAGAATCCGCCTGGCTGGGGAATGACGCGCTCGCCGTCGATCGTGCAGAGGTCCATCGGACCCGCGTAAAACGCGACGTGATCGCGAAGCTCGGCGAAGGCCTCGGTCGGGCTCGGATAGGACCACGCAGCGCTGCTGGCGATGCGCTCGCCACCGCGAACGTCGAAATAGACGGCCGTTCCCTTCCACTCGCAAAACGACGTTCGCGGGAGGCGGATCAACGCGTCGGCCGCCACGTCCTCGGCCGGGACGTAATACACGGGCGGATGGCTCGTCTCCAGAACGCGGGCCGGCCTCTTCGTGTCGGCGATCACGGCTCCCCCGAGCATGATGACGAGGTGTCGAGTGACACGCTCCACCCGAGGCGGGCGCGGATAGTCCCAGACATTTTCACTCATGAAAGGCTCCGATCACACGGGATAAAGGGCAAAAATTCGCTCGGCCACGCGCTCGCCGTCGATCGCGGCCGACACGATCCCGCCGGCGTAGCCCGCGCCTTCCCCGCATGGGAAGAGGCCGCGCACTCCGGGATGCTCCAGACTCGCCGGATCGCGAGGAATACGCACGGGGGACGATGTTCGGGACTCGACCGCGATAACCACCGCGTCGTTCGTGTAGTATCCACGCATCTTCTTGCCGAACTGGCGGAGCCCCTCGCGCAGACGATCCGAAATGTCTCGCGGAAGCACCTCGTCCACACGTGCCGAGCGAAGGCCCGGGGGGTAGCTCGACGCGGGCAGATTCACCGACAGGTTGCCCTCGCAGAAGTCCACGAGGCGCTGCCCGGGAGCCACCTGCGTTCGGCCTCCGGCCTCCCAAGCGGCAACCTCCACGGCGCGCTGGTAGGCCACCCCCGAGAGCGGGTCCACATTCGGGCCTTTTGGCCCGCGCACTTCGACCACGACTCCCGAGTTCGCAAAAGGGTTGTTCCTTTTGCTCGGGCTCCAGCCATTGGTCACGATCTCGCCCGGGGCCGTGGCGCACGGGGCCACGATTCCGCCTGGGCACATGCAGAACGAGTAGACCCCGAGACCGTCCACTTGTTCCACTGCCGAATAGCTCGCAGGCGGCAAGTGAGGATCGCGCACCTTCGAGTGGTAGCGCATCTGGTCCACGATGCTCTGAGCGTGCTCGACCCGCACTCCCAGGGCAAAATCCTTTCGCTCGATGAGAATGCCCTGGCGATGCAGCATCTCGAAAATGTCCCGAGCCGAATGGCCCGTAGCGAGCAAAACGCGCGTGGTCTCCACCTTGGCGCCGTCGCTCAAGACCACGCCGAGCACCTGACCGTCGCGCACATCGAGCCCCGTGACACGGGACTCGAAGCGCACCTCGCCGCCCGCGCGCTCGATGCCCTCGCGCATGGCCGTGATGATTCCAGGGAGCTTGTTCGTTCCAATGTGCGGATGGGCGTCGACCAGGATGTCGGGACTTGCGCCATAGGCCACGAGAATGTTCAGGATGCGCGCGATGTCCCCGCGCTTTCCACTGCGCGTGTAGAGCTTTCCGTCGCTGTAGGTGCCTGCGCCGCCTTCGCCAAAACAATAATTGCTGTCGGGATTGACCTCGCCACGCTGCGTGATGGCGGCCAAATCGCGGCGCCTGGCGCGGACGTCCTTGCCGCGCTCGAGAACGACCGGACGAAGACCGAGCTCGATCGCGCGAAGCGCCGCAAAGAGCCCCGCAGGGCCAGAGCCCACGATGACCACGACGGGCTTCTTGCGGACGTCCGGAAGCTCGGGCGGGGTCGTCCTCGGGGGCTCGAACGGCGCGTCGGTGGAGATTTCGACCCGAAGCTGCACCCGTGGCTCGCGAGCGCGGCCGTCGATGGACCGCTTGACCACGCGCACGTCGCGGACGTCACTCGGGGAGAGCTTCGCCGCGCGGGTGGCTGCCTCGCGAATGCGCGCCGGGGAGCTCGCGTCGCGGGGCGATACGACGACGTCCACCGAGTGGATTGCTTGAGGTTCGTCGCCCACCCTGGTCTTTTAACACTACTGCGCGAGATCCGCAGTGAGGGGTGCCTCGGCGCGGAGCGAATTTCAAGCGATGTGGCGCCGCGAACAAGGATCTCCCGCAGTAGTCTCGAGGGGACGGCGATTCCGCAAGCTGCAAGCCGTTCGAGCCCGTGCGGGTGAGGGAGGCTCTACTTGACCGAGAGCGTGACCTCGGCACCCAAAACCTGGTGGTGGGGCCCCATCGGGCTTTGCGCACCAGTTGCGGCGGAGGACGGAGTCCTCCGATGACAAGTCAGGCCAAATCAGCAGACTTGATCGAAGATCATGACCGCTGATTTCGCGTCGAGCGAACGGCACGCTCCCGTCATACTTCCGACAGGAACGCCATCCACGATAGGGCCCATGACGAACGCTGCCCTCCACCTGCACGCTCCGTCCTGGCGTGAGCCGTCTTCCGTGCGCGCTCCCCGTGACGTGGACGACACGCCGATCTATTTGTTCCGAGTGCCGACGCTGGTGTTCGAGCCCTTCGAGGCAGTCGCCACTCTGGCGGTTGCCCTGATCGCCGTTCCGTCGCGTGTAGCAAGGATCCGGTTCGTGGTGGAGGGGGACATTTCCCGTCGCCGTCGCGATCTCGTTCGAGCGGTCCTCGCGTCCAGCCGTGTGCCCGCCACCGAAGAGGTCCCGTTTTCCCCGGTCGTGTTGCGCTCGAATGCCGACGACTCCGAATGCGCCGGCGGGCCACCTCTCCTGCTCGACGTCGTAGGACGCACGTTCTCCTGGCTCGGGCTCGACATCCACGACGCGCCCAACGAGAGGGACGTCGCCACGTACGCCTCGACCCTCGACGACGAAGAGCGCTCGCGGCGCGGCGAGCTCGGCGTGCTCCCGATGCGCACGGCCGACGCCTCGCACCTCTTTTTCTTCGATGACGGCTCGCGTGAGCTCATTTTCATCTCGGTGCCCTTGGCCGAACGTCCCCCGCGGGCGGAGGAAATGTTCGATCCGGAGCTCGAAGCGCGCCTCACGGCTCTTCTCCGCCCTCGAACGGCCGACTGAGCCTCTTGTGCGCAAGCTGTTTCGGTCGGCGAGTGACCGATGCCTTCAGGCCAGCAAATCGAACCCGCGGACCTCACGAGGGTGCAGGGCGACCAACAAAGAGTCCAAACCATCGGAATCGCTGCAATAATTACCCGTAAGCGTTCGGGAGGCCGATCGCTTGACTCGCCCGGTTTGGCTTGGCATGCCCGCCGCTCAGGCTCGGGCTCTTCTACCGCGACTTCCGCTCGGCGAGCACGGCACGCGACGACGAGAGCGCTGCCCGCGGGGGAGAAGGGCGCGATCGCGTCAGCATACCATCCCCCCAGCGCCGCTCTGTCGGTGCCGGACCAGTGGATGTTCGTCGGGTAGCCGCTGCGAGACCCGCACGTGAGGCAGGTGGGCTCGGCGAGGCGTCGACCGGTGCGAAACGCCAGCCCAGCCCAAGCGACCCTCGCCAGGGCTGCCCGATCGTTCGTTCCGTGACGCTCGACGAGCACGCGCTTGGTGAGCTCCAGGATGCGTTGACAGCCACCTCGGTTTGTCTGAAACGTATCGGAACGGTTCGTCCTATGGCGCACGCTATTCGCGGGTGGGCTAGCCACGTCACCGGCCGGCCAACTCGCGTACCCGCCCACGCCTACCTCCCTGCTACCTCCCTGCCCCGCTTTTTCCCTGGAGCCTCCCGTGACCTCGGACGACCAGCTCTCTCGAGACCTCCAATCGCTGCGGATCGACCGAGGCGCCCGTCCGAGCCCGCCCGCAGCAGACCTGCGCCCGCCGAAAACCCACGGGCCAAGCACGGTCGCTCGGGTGGCGAAGGTGGGAGCGCTCGTAGGGCTTTTGGCGCTTGGAATCGTGGGGTTCCGTGCGCTTCGCGACACGACGGAAGCGAGCCTCTTCAAGACCGAGGTCACCTTCACCGAGGTGGGCACTCTCTCGCCTGCACAGGGCTCCGTGGAGGTCACGTCGACGGGCTATGTCGTGCCACAGATCGTGGCCAAAGTCGGCACGCGAATCACGGGCCGGATCTCGAAGGTCGGCGTCCGCGAGGGTGGCCCGGTGAAGGCCGGCGACATCCTTTTCGAGCTCGACGCGAGCGACCAACGCTCTGCAGTATCCGCCTCGAACGCGCGTGTCCTATCGGCAAGTGCCAAAGTCAACGCCGCGCGCGCGCAGCTCCACGAGGTCGAGATTCAGCTCGCACGACAGCAGGAGCTCGTTCGCGTCGGCGCCGCGCCAAAAGCGAGCTCCGACGACCTTGCCGCTCGCACGACCACGCTCAAGGAGCAGCTGAAGGCCCAAGAGGTCGACGTCATCGCTGCTCGCGCGGATGTCTCGGCTCTGGCCGTTGGACTCGCCCACACGACCGTCAAGGCCCCGATCGACGGCGTCGCCGTCACGAAGCCCTCGGAGCTCGGCGACGTCGTGAGCCCCATCAACACGCTCGTCGAGCTGGTCGACTTTTCCAC
>JAYUKI010001072.1:0-9279 GCA_043764595.1 Myxococcales bacterium
GCCTACTCCCGTAGTCTGAGGAGCGGAGCGACGAGGCCACCTGCCGCAGCGAGAGGATCGGCGGGAGATGGCACACCCATTTCGACCGGGCGCCTAAGGAACCAGCTCGCCGGTGAAGAGGCGCATCGCGGGGACGAGCTCTTTGCGGTGCTCGTCGGTGAAGTTCGGAACCCACGCTTCGCTCTTGCCGATGGCGCGTGGGTCTTTTTCTTCGAGACCGGCGAGCCCGTAGTGTTTCGCCAGATCGTCGAGCGTCGCGAGGCCTCCGCCGTGGCCGTACGGCGCGGTGGCCGTCGAGCCGCGGAGAGGCGGAGTGCGAAACGAGCCGACGAGCTCGGGAGCGTCCTTCGGCAAGAACACGTCTTGGAACGGGCCATCCGCGAACGCGGGCTTTCGGAACTCGTGCGCCAGCAGCTGCGGAAGGCCAACGGAAGCCCCGAGATCGGGCTTTCCGTCGCGCCTGCCCGTGGGGAAGCGGATGTTGTGAAATGCGTCGTCCGTCAGGCGTGGGCCATAGTGGCACTGGGCGCAGCCCGCCGAAAAGAAGATGTGCATTCCCTGCTTTTCGATGGGCGTGAGGGCCGAGCGGTCTCCCGCAATGTAGCGGTCGAGCACGTTCGGCTTGGCCGCGACCGTGCGCTCGAAGGCCTCGATGAGCTTCGCGACGCGCACGAACACCTGGTTCACGGCGGCCTGGTCCTCTGGCTTCATTCCGTCCCACGCGGGGTCGCCGGGCTTGCCGCGCGCCGGAAACCGCGTGGTGTCGCCGAGCGGAGGCAGTGGGCTCGTCGGGAAGATGGCCTCGTAGCGATCCTTGTAGAATGCAAATACGCGATGGGCGACGAACAAGCGGCTCGAGCCGAACTCGAGCGGGTTTTCGAGCGGACCTACGGCTTGGAGCCAGAGCGTATCGGCGCGTCCGTCCCAGAACTGGAAGCGCGCGTGCGACGCATAGAGAATGCTCGGCGTGTTTCGGTCTCCTTCGGCCACGCCCACGCCATGCGGTCTGCCGTCGGCGAATCCCCTTTCGGGCGCGTGGCAAGTGGCGCACGAGACGGTTCCGGTCGGCGAGAGCTGCGTGTCGAAGAAGAGCTCTTTGCCGAGGGTGGCGGCTGCGGGCAGATCGGCCACGGCGTTCGTCGGGTCCGGCGGAGGCTTTCCTGGCAGGGTCATGTCGTTCAACATGTCCCAGTGTTGACGGGGGAAAATGCCGTCCTGGTACGCGATGTCCTCGAGCGGAGGCGGCGTCTTTCCATCGAGCACGGCAACCTCACGACGCAGCATGCTCGAGAGCGACTCGGGCTCGGGATCGGGCAAAAAACGCCGGATGAGCATCGTGCGTGAGTCGACGAGCACGTAGAACGGAAGGCGCCGGTCGCCGAGGCCCACGCTCTGCATGGTGTAGGCCGGATCGGCCGCAACCAAGGGAGCGTGGCCCCCTAGCTCGGTCTCCATCCGCGCGAGGTCTTCGCTCGTTCGGACGAGCACGTTGTTCTTGTCCGAGATGACGAAGTCGACGAGCTCGACGCGATCGGCGAGCTCTTTCGGGACCACTTCGGCGGTGTGCTTCTGGCTCCAGAGGCAGGTGCCGCAGAACGCCGCCGTCTGACGAATCAAGAGAATCTTCGAGCGAGGGGCGCAGGGCTCGAACCGGCTCGAAAGAGAGTACTTTCCGCCTCCGAGCAGTGGGAGATCGAGTGGCGGAACGGTACCGAAGAGGTCCACTTTCGTGAGGGTCGGATACGGCGCCGGTTTGCCGTCGATGCACAAAGAAGGCTTCGCCGCGTCGGGGAGCGTGGCATCGGCGGTGGGCACCCCGGCGTCGCCTGCTGGAACGCCCCCATCCGAAGAACAGGCGGCAAACGTGGCGGCCGAAACGAGCGCGAGGGCAAAGGAGCCCGCGAAAAAGTAGTTTCTCGAAAGCTCCGGACGCGCGCTCATCGTCTCAGCTCACTTCGGATCGATGCGGAGGACGCGGCTCTCGACCATGTCTACGATGTAGAGCTTGCCGTCGGGGCCGAGCGAAATGCCCGCGAGCGAGCCCGCCGCAAGCCCAGTATCGAGCTTCTGGAGCTCTTTTCCGTCCAGCGAGTAGGCGTGAATGCGCGAGGTGGCGTGGTCCGTCACGTAGAGAATCTCGCCATCCAGGGCAATCCCCGACGGCTCCTGGAGACCGGCCGTCGCGGGCACGAGATCGGTGAGCGTGGCGCCGTCCATCTCG
This sequence comes from Myxococcales bacterium, assembly GCA_043764595.1. Lineage (GTDB taxonomy): Bacteria > Myxococcota_A > Polyangia > Polyangiales > Polyangiaceae > JAAFHV01. The sequence continues at coordinate 2,222 of JAYUKI010001072.1, forward strand.
ACCGAGACGGCCATTTTTTCCTTGGCGCGCACGCGGCCGGACTCTTTCGCGGTCTTCGGATCGAGCGCCAAGATGCGCTTGTTTCCGGTGTCCGCGACATAGACCATTTGCGTCGCCGCGCGGTACGCGATGTGGCTCGGCACGTTGGCCACGTAGCCGAGCTGGCCGCGGGCGTATTGGTACGACTCACCGTCCGAGTGGTCGTCCTGCCCGATGTTGTGGTCACGCTTGAAATCGTAAAGATCGATGCTCTTGTTGAAGCCCCCGGTCACCCAATAGCGATTGGCTGTTTCGTGGGCGATGCCCATGCAAAGGGGAGTGTTGTGGAGCATGTCGAGGTGCGAGCCGAGGCCGATGGGATCCTTCTTCGCGAAGACCGTCGGATCGGACGACCAAAGCGCCGGCCCCATGAAGTCGTTCGCGCTTCCGCTCGCCCGTTCGTTCCTCGATTCACCACACGCGGCGAACGTGCCGGGTACACCAAACGTGGTGTCGTTGGCTCCAAACGCGATCCCCGTGGGGTTCGGCATGAAGTGCGTCGCGGCGGCGTCCCGGCGACGGAGCGAAGCCCGCGCGTCCGTGGGAGCATCCGCGATCGAAACGATGCTGTCGTCCTTGAAGCTCACGACCCAGAGCTCGGTGGGCTTCATGGGGTTCCAGTCGAGATCGGTCGGCGTCTTGAGGCCATCCTCGCTCGTAGCAATGGCGGTCAGAGTGACCGAGGTCGGAGAGCCGTCCCCTTTGCCAAGCTTGGGAGCTTTCGGGGCTGCGGGGGCCGTGGTTCCGGACGCGCTCGGATCCGGCTCGGTGGACACGACCGTGGTCGTGCAGGCCGTCGCGAGAACGGGAATTGCGAGGGAAACGCCGAGGAGGACCAAAGTTCCGAGCCTTGCCATGTGGGAAGGCATAGTGGTTTTTTTTGAGGATTCAACGTCAATTCCCTAACGCCGGTCGCGAGGCGGAAGCTCGGCCATGAGCGGCACCACATTGCCGCAACGCATTGACCTTTGCCGCGGCACGTCGCATATCCGACCCCATGGCGACCGACCTCTGCGTGCTCTACGAGCATCCCGAATGGCAAAAGCCGCTTTTTGCGGCCCTCGAGCGTCGAAAGGTCCCGTTCGCGGCCTTCGATCTCAAATCGGCAGCCTTCGACGTGGACCTCGTTCCGGACGCCAAGCTCTACTTCAACCAGGCGAGCCCGAGCGCCTACGTACGCGGCAACACGCGCGCCGTGCCGTTCGCGCTTTCGTTCATGCGAACCCTGGAAATCGCCGGCGCCCGCGTTCTGAACGGCTCTCGAGCGTTCGCCATGGAGCTCAGCAAGAGTGCCCAGGGAGCCATGCTGAAGAAGCTGGGTATCGCTCACCCGCGGTCGCTCGCGTTCAACGACGTGCGTGCCGTGGCGAAAGCCTGGAACCAATTTCCAGCGCTACTCAAGCCCGAGCAAGGCGGAAGCGGCGCGCGAATGTTTCTCCTCGAGAGCCAAGCCGAGCTCGAAAAAACGCTCGAGCTTACGCCAAACCTCTGGGAGCCCGACCATCTCTTGCTCATGCAAGAACACTTCGACGTCGATCCCGCGCGTGGCATCGTTCGCATGGAATTTCTCGGGGGCGAGCTTCTCTACGCGATGCGCGTCGTCTCGCACGGGGCATTCAACTTGTGCCCTTCGGAGGTCTGCAATCCCAGCGACGGCAGCGATGCCGCGTGCCACATCCCGGAAGCGAAGCCCACGAAGCCGGTCGAGTTTTTTCCTTTCCCCGAAGTGCCGCCCGAAGCGGTGGCCGAAGGGCGCGCCATCGTGGGGGCCTGCGGTCTCGACGTCGGCGGAATCGAATACCTCGAGGCGAAAGACGGTCGCCGAGTCTTCTACGACATCAACGCGAACTCGAACTTGAGGCCGGCGATAGCCCAGTCTTTTGGCTTCGATCCGTTCGAAAGGGTCGTGGACTTCCTGGTGGGTGAGCTCGCGACGCGGGGCTGAATCCCGAGCGAACATGTCCGCGCTCGACGTCCGGCCCTCTTGGTGAAAAAGTCATGGGATGGCCGCTCCCGCCGAAGGATTCGTGGACCCCGCGGTCTACGCGGTTCCCCTCTACATCGTTTCGATGATCGCGGAGGGGGCGCTCCTGCGAGGCCGCGCGCACGTCGGCGATCGGCGTGTCGCGGGGTACGAGCGTCGCGACACCATGGCCTCCCTCGCGATGGGAATCGGAAGCCTGCTCTTTGCCGGCGTGGTGCAGCTCTCGACCTACGCCGTCTCGGACGCGCTCTGGCCGTATCGGTTCTTCGATCTCGGCAATGGGCTGCTCGCGTGGGCGCTCGCCGCGCTGGCGTGGGAGTTTTCGTTCTATTGGCACCACCGCTGGGGCCACGAAGTGCGCATTCTTTGGGCGTCTCACGTGAACCACCACTCGAGCCAAAAGTTCAATTTCTCGACCGCCCTCCGCCAAGAATGGACGCCCTTCACGAACTTGCTCGTGTATCCGCCTTGGGTGCTGCTCGGCATGCGGCCGAGCCACATGGCCCTCGTTGGAGGGTTGAATCTGGTCTACCAGTTCTTCCTTCACACCGAGCTCGTAGGAAAACTCCCGAGGCCACTCGAATTCGTGCTGAACACGCCTTCCCATCATCGCGTGCATCATGCATCGAACGCCGGCTATCTCGACAAGAACTATGGGGGCGCCCTCATCGTGTTCGACAGGCTCTTTGGCACGTTCGCCGAAGAGAAGGACCAAGTGGTCTACGGGCTGACCAAGAACATCGAGAGCTTCAATCCGTGGGTCATCGCGTGGCACGAATACCTCGCGGTGTTTCGCGAAATCGGGCGAACGAAGGGCCTATCGAAGAAGTTTCGCGTGTTGGTCCGGATGCCTCCGGAGCCCGAAGTCGAGGGTTAGGACCCGCTCAGAAATAACTTGCCCATCTCGCCGGTCCCGCGCGCCGGATGCGGCGTTGCGGCTCCTCAAAATACAGGAGTATTCGTCGTCGCCGCGCCTTGCCTCCGACGCGTGGTCCTCGCCGATATGGACAAGTTATTTCTGAGCGGGTCCTTAGCTCGAGCTTTTCGTCGAGCGCACGGAGGCTTGTTCGACTCCGTAGTCGTTTTCGAAAACGATCCGTACGGGATCGCCCTCGAATACGTCCGCAGAAAGCTCCCGGGCGATTTCCTCGTAGAAGCCGATGACGCCCGACTCTTCGTGGACGTGCGCATCGCCGAACGCCATGCGAACCACGTGCTCCTTTCCACGGCGTTCGAGCCGGACGCCGGAGCTCTTGCCGGTCAAGATTTTCCGCTCGCAGAAGAGCTCACCAACGCGGCGTGCGTGCTCCGCCGTCGTGTGCCGGTCGTAGACCACCTTGGCGCCATTGGAGGTCGCAAGCTCCGTCTCGCTCGCCAGCTCCAGCGCCACGGCGGCGGCCATTCCTCCACCGACCACCACTACGAGGCTCGCCATACCGAGCAAAAATGCCAAACCGGAGCTTGCCTTGCGAAGCGGCTCACCGAAGAGCTCCCGCGTGGCCTTCACCAAAAAGAACATGCCGCCGATGTTGGCGCCGAGAGCCATGGCGTGCCCACCCGCGCCATCGCCTCCGGCGAGCATCAGGGCGAGAAGGGCGAAGGCCGTGGCTCCAAAAAGGCCAATCCCGAGCTTGGCTCGGCGCGTCCGATAGAGATTCCAGGAAAGGAGGGCAGCGCCCGCGACCGGGGAAAGGAAGAAGGCTATTGCACCGACCGCGCGAGGTCCGAACAGGGCTACGCCTTGGGAGAGAGGAGCGTCCGAGAGAGGAGCGCCATAAGCCTTTCGAGCCCAGTCGGCAGGATCGTCGGAGAACACGAGGCCCGAGGCGACCGGGCTGGCGCCATCGTTCGAATGAACGGACTTTCCGACCGTGTCGACGTACGCCGCCCCTACGAGAGTCGTGCCCTCTTTCGGGCTCACGTAAGCGTCGATTCGCGCCACGTCGTCCGAGCTTGCGGGCACGTCCGAGATCTCGACAAGGGTGACCCGTCGGACCGGCGCCAAGAGGGTGGCCGGGATCTGCTTGGCGAGCCGAAGCACCTCGCCGAGCGGAAGTGCGAAGGGACCGGGTCTGCGGTTCGTGCGGTGTGGAGCAGAGGGGTCGGCGGGGAGGCCCTCGGGATTCGTACGATCCACGACGAGCACGAGATCATGCGTGCCATTCACCATGCCGCGTCGGAAGAACGCAGACGATACGTGCCGTGCGAGCTCTTCGCCGCCGTCCCACGGAACGAAGCCACGCACCTCGAGCTCGAGCAAGAACGGTTCAGCGCTCATCGTTTTCCCTCTGGAGCCTTGTTACGCGAAGTGTCGCACGAATCGCGAAAAAGCCTCGTGGGCCTTCGCTTTGGTGAGACCAACTGTGGAGATTCGTAGTGAATTCGGCCCCCGCGCGCCCGGTTACGTCAGTCGTCCCGCCGCAGAGTAGACGTTGAAGGTCTGGCCCCGGACGAAGCCGGCGAGGGTCACGTTCGTGCGCCGTGCAAGGTCCACGGCGAGGGAGCTTGGCGCCGATACGCGTCCACGCACGTCGGTGCTAGCAACTCGCGTGCACGCGCGAGGCGACTCCCCACGCGGCATTTCTTCGGGGGTAGGGGGGCTCGTCGCGCGAACCGTTCGCGGCTGGCGCAAACCGTTCGTCGGTTGTGCGGCGCGGCATCGGGAATGGCACGAAGCGTCAGCGTCGTTCGCGGTGCGTCAGCAGATCGAGCGAGCGAATCGTGGCACTTGGGAATGGCGCGCTGGAGAGCTTCTGGCGGGCGGGAAGCGGGTCAGAATACGGCCTCGATGCCCAAGCTTGGAATGGCAATCGGGCCGATGACGTCGGCGACGCAGCCATTGCCAAGGTCGATGTCGTCTTCGCGCGGAGTCACCCCGCACGTCACGCCATTGGCTTCTTTCCGAAGCGTGACGTTCATTCCCTCGAGGACTGCCGAGATCGAGCGATCGTTCGCGAACGTCCACTTCTTCTCGAGTCGCACGTCGAAGCGGTAAAAGAGAGGCAATCGGGCGCTGTTCGGGGCGGCTTTGAAAGAGCCATCGCCTCGAGTCGGCGTGTACGGCCTTCCCGAGTAAATCATGAAGCGGAGGCCCGCGCGGTAGCCGCGGCCGAGAGCGTAGGCGATGGCGGCGTTCAGCACGTGCGTACGATCGTAGTCCGAAGGAATCACGAGCCGTCCGTCGTCTTCGAGCTCTAGGGACGCGAACCGAGCAAAGGCGGAACCGAAGACGGAAACGGGGATGGTGCGTGTCGCCCGCGAGAGCGTATAGGAGAGAAAACCCGTGAGCTTTTCGGTGATGGGCCGCTTGGCATACACCTCGAGGCCGAAGGCGTTTCCGCTCGAGCGCGTCGTGCAGGCGTTTCCGTCGGTGAACGCATTTCGCGCGCCAGGACAGGCTGCGAACACGTCGGCGAGCCCCAGGGTGCGCGAGGCGAAGAAGGTGGTGGTGAGCGAGATCGCAAGTGGCAAAGCCCACTCGATGCCGTGGCTCGTCTGCGCCGATCGCTCGAGCCCTTCGCCGAGTCGGCCGACGGTCAGGCCGGGCAACGGCAAGACGAAGCGTGGAGGCTGCGCGGCGAGGCCAGCCGTCGACACGAACACGATCCGGGGCATCACTTTGATTCGGCTCGAGACCCGGGGCTCGACCGACACTTTCTTTCCGGGAAGGGGATCGGGGGAAAGCGCATAGCCGACGTCTTCGATGCGGTATGCCGCATACCTATCGACGCGAAGGCCCGCCGTCACCTTCAGGCGGTCGGCTTCGGAATACGTGAGATCCGTACGTACTCCGAGGGTGAGCTCGTCGCGTGAAGGAAAGAGATTCGCGAACTCGGGATTCGGACGCGTGTTGTCCGAAGCTTTCACGGCATATCGCTGATAGACGGCGTCGAATCCGCCACGCAGCAGGAAACGCTCCGAGAGGTCTTTTTCCCACTCGACCCGACCGCCGAGCATTTCGGTTTCGACACGGTCCTTCAGACCAAGCGCGCTCTTGTCCGAACCGATCGTGAAGGCTTCGCGCACCCGACCGCCTTTGGCCTCGTGGTCGTGCCTCACTTCGACACGCGAGAACTCGGTCTCGAAAATGGTGCGGGTCTCGTAGTTCGGTCTTTCGGTTTCTCCGAGGCCGATCGGATCCGACACCGATGGCTGGCCCGAGGTCGCCGGGGAGCGACGGCCCAGGTAGTCGTAACTGCCGAGTATCAGGAGGGTGAGCGAATCCTCTTTTCCGAGCGCGACCACGGACCGAACTTGGTAGTCCCAATACGAGAGCCGTGTGTTCGGAGCGAAAAGCGGAAGCAGCAATCCTGGATATCCAAAACGGCCCGCGGCAAGCATCGACCCGAGGCCGTTCGGCAGTGGAGTCTCCACGAGGCCGCCCGCATCGAGAAGACGCACGTTCGCTTCGCCATGGAGGCGCGGACCGGGGCGGCGTGTTTCGGCCGCTACGATGCCGCCGCCGGACCGACCGTAGGCCGCAGGGGCAGAGCCCGGGTAGAAGTCGATTCGGTCGACGAGGGCAGGGTGAATCACGCTCGGTCCGGCGCCGAGGTGAAAGAGGACCGGGAGACGGATGCCGTCGAGGAAGTAGCCCGTGCTTCCGGGGGGCGCACCGCGTACGAAAAAGAACGGGAGGCCGCTCGCCATGGGGACCACTCCCGGCAGCGCTTCGATGGCCCGAAATCCGTCCCCGAACGCCCCAGGCATGTCCCGCACTTCGGCGCGCCCGAGGCTGATTTTCCCTGGAAGTCGTCGCTGTCCGGTCACTTCCACGTTTTCGATCCGCGGGTTGTTCGCGGGAGCCGTCGGGATCGGTCCTGCATCCTCGTACGGGTTCTTCGGGAGCTCGGGGAGTGGGTCTTCGTAGGGGTCCGCAGGCAGCTCGACGGGTGTGTCGACGGGCGGCGAGAAGGCCACGTGCATGCGGTCGACGGAGCCGAGCCGTTCGCCGAGGCGGCCGTAGCGGCCGTGAGCAAGGTCGAATTCTCGCCCGCGACCAAAGACGGCACGCCCGTCGCTGCGAAAATCCGCA
>JAYUKI010001073.1:0-9243 GCA_043764595.1 Myxococcales bacterium
CGGCGAGGTTGCCCGTGGCCATCTCGGCCTCGGCCCGCTCGCGGAGCTCCTGGGCCTCGTCGCCTGCGCCGCCCGGTGCGGCCAGCGCCACACTGGGCATGGCGATGCCCAGCAAGACGAACCCCAAGATCCCGAGCTTCGACGTGGATGAGCTCACTTCTTTTCGTGCCCCTTGCCCAAGACAAGCTTCATCTTGGCCTCGGCGTCGAACTCGTGCACGTGCGGTGGGTGGTGGCACTGAAGGCACGAGTCTCCCTGGGGCTTCGGGATGGGTACGGGCACTTTTTCCGGGGCTTTCATGTGCTTCGAACCTGGGCCGTGGCACGTTTCGCACTGCACGTTCTTAAGGCTTTTCACCGCCGTGACCGTGCTGCCGCCAGGTTTTTCGTAGCCCGTCACGTGGCACGAGACGCAGTCCAGGTTGAACTCCTTGAACTGGTCCGAGAGCGTTTTGTAGGCGTGGGAGTGCGAGGTGCCATCCCACACTTTGCGCGCCTCTTCGTGGCAGCTCGAGCACGCATCCACACCGACGTAGCTGGCCTCGTCTTTTCCGGCGGGCGGAGGTTTGCGATCGGCGAACGTGGTGCGGTTCTCTTCGTTGACGCGCTTGTAGTAGCCAGAGAGCTTGCCCGTCATGGTCGCGTCGGTACCGAGCGACGTGCGCACTTCGCGAAGGGCGAACCGGTAGAAGCTGCCTTTTTCGGGCGGCGGCGTCTTTTCCAGGGCGGCGCGTTCGGCTTCGAGCTTCTGCACCTCGGTGCGTCGTGCATCCACGTCCGCCTTGGCCACGGCCGGATCGGCTTCCCACGAGGCGATCTTCTTTCGCAGCTCGCCGATGCGCGCGGCGAGGGCTTCGCGCTTGCGCGTGTTCACGAGCCCCGTGGCGTCCGAAAAGGTGAAGCTCTTTTCGCGCACGTGGAGGTCGAGCACCCCCACGGTCTGGAGGTGGTTTCCTGTCTCGACGATGAGCACCTGCCCGACCTGTTCGGCCGGTGGAGCCTCCGTGTTCGCCTCGCCCGCGCCGCCCGGCGAGCCCACGAGGATGGCGAGGAGCTTCGGAAAGGCGTCTGCGAGCCTCTTGGCTTCGCCTCGTCCGACCGATGCGAGCAGCACGGTGACCTGCGCACCCCGCTTCTCGAGCTCGGCCAATCCGAGGGTCACGGCTTCCTGAAGCGGACCGTCTTTCACATCCGAGAGGGGCTTTCCCTCTTTGGCCTTGGAGGGACTCGCCACGCCGAGAAACCCGACCTTCACGCCGCCCACTTCTTTGATCGAGACGGAGGTCTTCGGTCCTACGTCGTTCGCAAAAAGAAGCTCCGCGCCGCTCTTTTTTTTCAGCGTCTGGAGCATCTCGGGGCCGCCCGCCCATTCATTTCGGGCGGGCGCAAAGGCGGCGAGCTTCACCGTGGAGAGCGCTTCGGCGATGGTCTCCGCCTTGGCCATGTCTTGTCCGCGCTTCTGCGCGTCGAGGTCGGGATCCATGAAAAAGAGTGGCCCCGCCGACGCCGTCGCGTAGGCCGGCGCCTGAGCCTCTTCGCCGCGCACGAGGGCGCCGAAGTGGTCCATTCCGCCGAGCTGGTCTTTCACGCACCCGCACGGCTCGAGGGCACCGGCGAGGTCCGAGACGAGGTAGAGCCGCAACGTCGGCTTCTCGTCGGCAACGACGGTGTTGGTGGCTTTTGGATGGCAACCATTGCATGCCGCCACGGCCGAAAACGTGCCGAGTGAAAATGCGACGGCGACTTTACGCGCGAACGGAGTCACGAAAGCTCCTCTTCCAAAATCCCTAGATCTCCGAGCTGGGAGAGCAGACCACCGAACCGAATCCCGTTGGCTTACGCTAGCTTAGCTTCGCGCGCGTCGTTCGCCTCGGACTATCCATCGAGGCCCCGCCGCTGCGGATCAAGCTAGCGCAATTCCCCGGTCTTTTCGCTTCGACTGTCGGTTTAGCAAAGCTTCACCGAAAAAGCGCGACGGGCCCCGCACGCCCCTTCCTGGTGCGGTCCTCCTCCCGAAGGTCCGACCTGTTCGCGCCGCCGCGTTAGCGTTACCTGAGGCGTCCGCGATTCGGTTCAAGAATCTCGCGCTGCTCGGCAAGATCGGCGACCATGAATGAGTATGCGTAGGTTCGGCCCATTCTATCTCGAAACCCGGCTTGCCGTTGGCGGCACGGCCGAGGTTTACGTCGCACGCCTGGCCGAGCCCCGCGCGGACCTCCCCGAGCGACTTGTCGTCAAGCGGCTCCTCCCGCACATGTTGAACGAGCCCGACGCGCGAACCATGTTCGAGCGCGAGGCGCGCCTGCACGCGGCGATTCACCACGAAAACGTGGTGAAAGTGTTCTTCTCCGGGGTCGAGGAGAGCACGGGCGAGCCCTATTTGGCGCTCGAGCTCGTCGAAGGCGTCGACGGCTACCGGCTTCTCCGGCGTGTGAAGCAGGACGGCACTACGCTCCCGGTCGGGCTTTCCGTGTATATTGCACGCGAAGTCCTTCGCGCGCTGGCGAGCGCCCACACGGCCCGCGATCCGAACGGCCAAGAGCTTCACATCGTCCACCGGGACGTGAGCCCCTCGAACATTTACCTGTCGAACGAAGGCCGAGTGAAGCTCGGTGACTTCGGCATTGCTCAATCCTCTTCGCGGCACTCGATGCGCAGCGAAGCTGGCGCTGCCATCAAGGGCAAGTACGCCTACCTTGCTCCCGAGCAAGTCAAAGGCGATGCCGCCGATCACCGCGCCGATCTCTTCAGCCTCGCCGCGGTCTTGGCCGAGATGCTCCTTGGCCAGCCGCTTTTTGCGGGCGGCGGTCAGCTCGCGGTGCTTCTCGCCATACGCGACTGCAACCTCGACGTGCTCGAAGAGGCTCGCGCCCGCCTTCCAAAGGGGCTCTTCGACGTCCTCGAGCGAGCCCTCTCGAAGGACCCGGACGAACGCTTCGCCACGGCCTCCGAGCTCGCGGCCCGTCTCGCTCCGTTCGATACGCCTCCGCACGTAGCGACGAGCGAGCTCTCCGCCCTCGTCCGCATGTGCCAGGGCCCGAGCCGTGAGGCGCGCGTGCCGTCCCACGGGGGCATGCCGTCGGTATCGGTGGGCGTTGCCAAGAAGGAAGACGCTCAAGACCGAAAGACCAGCGAGTACACGACCGAGCCTTCGTTCGTGGTCACGGCGTCCGGTCGTCTCCACGGACCTTGGACGTTCGCGCAGCTCATAGAGGCCCTCGCCACGGGCGAGGTTGGGACCGGCGACCGTGTAGACTACATGGGAGCCGGGCTCCGCCCGCTGCGCGACATCGAAGAGCTGATGCGCTTCGTCCCGCCGTCCACGGCTACCGGCTCGAGTGCGTTGCGCGGTCCGGGCGCCCCCACCTTCAGCGGCGAGCTGCCGGAGCTCAGCATGCTGTCGCTGCTCGCCCAGGTCCTGCGCGGGCGCGAGACGGGCGTCTTGTTCGCGGAGCGACCCGGAGGAGCAGGCGGAGCTTCCACGCGAAAGGAGCTCTATTTCCTCTCGGGGCGTCTTCATCATGTGGCCTCGTCGAACGCGAGCGAGCTCTTGGGCGAATACCTCGTGCGGCGGCGGAAGCTCGCGCGCGAAGAGCTCGACTTGGCCTTGGCGATTTTGCCCCGGTACAACGGCCGAATGGGCGACACCCTGATCTCGCTCGGGCTGGTGGATCCCGTCGAAATTTTTCGTGCCATTCGGGAGCAAGGACGAGACCGCGTCGCGGATCTCTTCACGTGGAAGACGGGGACGGTTTCCTTTTACCGCGACCGCAATGCGAACCATGTCGAGTTCCCGCTCGACCTCGATTTGCCCCATCTCATGGTCGCAGGGCTCGAAGTCGAGATGCCCGCGGACGCGCCCCTGGAGCGGTACCGCGGTCACATGTCGCGCGTGGTGCGCCTGCGGCCGATGACCGCCGAGACCTCGCCCTATTCTGCCGTAGCCTGGCCGCCCCTCATCTCCCGCACGATGATGCTCCTCGAGAAACCGCAGCCGCTCCGCGAGCTTCTCCGGCTCTCGACGAAGTCCGGCGGGGCGACGGCCGCCGACGTCCTTCGCGCCGTCGAAATCCTCACGGTCACGAAGCTTGCCGGGTTCGACGGCTAAACGCTCGGGGCCCGCTCAGAAATGACTTGGCGATCTTGCCGTCCCGCTCGCCGGATGCTTGTGGCCGCTCAAAAATAGAGCACGCTGCCTTGCCGCCGATTCGATCGACTCGTTTTCGCGGGCCCTCAATCGATTTTCGGGAAGTGCCGAAACCCTTCCGAGTCGAACCACAGCACGCGATCGAGGACCTGCGCGGCGTCGAGCACGTTCTCCTCGTGATCTTTCGCGACGGCCACGAGCTCCGTGTAGAGTGCAAATGTCGCCGCCCGAAAGACCGATAGCCCCGTAACGAAGCGCGCTCCTGGGTCCGTGGGAGGCTCTCCGAGCAGGTAGCGGCACGCCGGATCGGGCAGAAGCGGGACGGTCTCGGGCAAGACGAGCGCGAGGATCTTCGAGAGTACTTCGGCACCTTGAGAGGCCTTGTCTCCGAGTGCCGTAGAAAGCGCGTTCACCGCACCCGCGAGCTCCGTTTCGGTCGCGGGATCGATCTCGTCCGGAAGGTCCGCCAACGTTTCGGCGATGGCGATCACCAAGGGATAAAGCGGCGCCTGCGACAGCGCGCGAAGCGACGGCGACGGTGCGGGGCAGTTGACGAGCCAACTCGACGCAAAAGCAAGATCGACCCGCGCCTCGAGCGACACGTTCTTGCCTCGGGCCTGGCGCAGCGCGTGCGACGCCCGATCGAAGAGGTACGCCCCAGGAAGCCCGGCACGTAGGGACAGCTTTTTCCGTGCGTGCTCGAGGGACAAGGCTCGTCCCTCGCCGAGATCGTAGCGGCTCATGCCGGCAACGTACCAAAGGTTCCGCCGAAGGCTGGACGTCGATTTCCGAGCCGCCTCGGAACTTCCGGCGGCTCGTCCGGAAATGGACGAGCGACCCGCGCTCATCCCGTATGCTCGTGTTCGATGAGCTGCCTGTTCTGCAAAATCGTCTCCCGCCAGATTCCCGCCGACATCGTCTTCGAAAACGAGCACGTCATCGGGTTTCGGGACATTCATCCGATCACTCCGGTGCACGCTCTCGTCATCCCAAAGGTGCATCTTGCATGTATCCGGGATGCCACCCACGAGCACGCCGCGGTCCTCGGTGAGGTCATGCTCGCCGCGCGCGAGGTTGCCGAGAACGTGGGTCTTGGAGAGAAGGGCTACCGCCTCGTGGTGAACAACGGCGAAGACGGTGGGCAGTCCGTCTTCCACCTGCACGTGCATGTCCTCGGTGGTCGCGCGATGGCGTGGCCACCGGGCTGAGACTTCGTCAGGGCTGTTCGAAGCAGTAGAAGCGGTGCTTGTTCGAGCAGAGGTCGTTGTCGGTGCTCTGCCAGCTCACGTCCGTTTGGCGAGCGTTTCCGATTCGTCCGCTCACGTTGAACGAGCCATTCGCCCACTGGCCGTTTCGGTCACGTTGATCGCGTTTTGCAGTGGCACTCCCATAAGCAACGCTCCGCGGTTCGGCGTCACGGGCGTTCGTCCATCCACGAGCACCCATTCACCGACATCGGCGAAGCGGCTTGCAGCGTGTGAGCCTGGAACGGCAAGGTAGGCCATCCATCTGCGGCTCCCGACGAGCCGCGCCCCCGCGGTGCCGCAGACGGCGTCGGCGGCTCCCCTCCCACCGGCGCCGGGCGATCCGTCGAACACGTCGGAGGTGACGAACACACGGAAGCGCAAGGGCGTTGGCGCATCGTTCGTTGGCAGCGCGTCGGTTGCGTCGGTTGGCTCCGCGCGTGCGTCACTAGAGTCCGGAGCGACCGCATCAGGCGGCTCCCTCGGCGCATCCTCGACCGGGAGGCTCGCATCCAGACTGGCATCAGGGCCGACGCCCACGAAAATTTGTCCGCACACGACCAGAGCGAGGACGAGCGCTGGCCACGCGAACGAGAGCCTCATCACGAAACCGTATGCGAGCCCACTCCCGGTTGAAACTCGGGCTTTCGAAAGGCTCGCAATACGCTCAGGGGACTTTGCGCAGGAAGGGACACGAGCCGTCGGCCAAGCAGCCGTGGGTCGCTGGGTGGCTCAAATAGTAAATGTCCTTTCCTTCCGACGCGAAGAAGCGCGCAAGGAGGGCATTCCCGTAGGTCGCGACATCGAACGCTTCGCACGCATCGCCCACGTTCCAGGTGTGGGCCCCTCGTGGATCGAGGTAGTGGCTGAAGACCGCACCCACGCGGCTCTCGGCTGTCCATCCACGGTCGTCGCTCGCGAACGGCACGCCTCGCAGGCGTGGAGCCCAAGCTTTGGCGAGTGACGTCGAGTCGGTGATTCGTGAGCCAATCGTCCGCCCGAGGCGCAAGGGCACGGTGGGGTGGGGCTGGTCGATTCCCATCCTGCCTTCGCTCACCCAATCGACGTCGAAGAGCGCATTTTTGCAGGTTTCCGCGGAGAGCTGACCTTCGCCGGAGCAGAGGTCACTCTTCGGTTTGAAGTTGCCTTTGCACATCGGACCGGCTTGGGTTCGGCCGAGGCGGGCGATTCCCTCGGCTGCGCCATTCTCGACGACCACCTGGAAAGGCGTCTTTCGTCCGAGCTTCTCGTAGAGATCTTCGGGAGTCACGAAGTCGGCGTACTCGGGGTACTTGACGAGGGCCTGGGGGGGTAAAAAGGGCAACACTCCGGCAGCGCGAGCGAAGCTCATGCCCGAGGCGATCTGCACGAAGTTGTCGCCCACCGTGTTCGTGGAAAGGAGCGCGCGTGGCGCAACGGGCTTCTCGTTTTCGTCGAGCAAGGCCTTTCGGAAGTAGTAGGGGGCAAAGCTCGAGGGATCGGCGGCGTCCACTCCGATCTGTGCGAGGTCACGCAAGCGGCGGAGCTCTGGAGACTGCCGCCGCAGGCCAAGCCCGGCGTTGGCCGCGACGAGATCGTCGCCCACTGGGTAGAAGCGATCGCGAAACTGAGCGCAACCTGCGTCCCCGGTGCACTTCGTGACGTCACCGTTGGCCACGGGCAAGGGCTCCGAGATCGCGCGCTCGAACGTACGGATGCGTCGACCTGGCTCCACGCCCGGAACGGGCTCGCACGTGCCGTACGAAACGACGGCGTCTGCTTTCGGATAGACTTGCACGTCGAGCTTGTCGCCTTCGCTCGTAGGAATGGGAATGCGAAAACGACCATCCTTGGTCGCGCGTGCGCAGCGCTTCTGGCCCGAGGCCACGTTGGTCACGACGAGGGTCATGTTCTCGCCGAGCTCCTCGGGACGAAGGCACGCGATCTCCATTTCGTAGCCGTCCACACCGTCGTTCAGGTGGATCCGTACCGAGCGCTCTTGGGACTGGCACGTGCTCTTTCGCGCCGAGGTCCGTTGGTCTTTTCGTTCTTCCGCCGGAACCGAAAAAACGACGGGTCCCATGACTTGGCCCATGACCGAGTCGACTACGCCGTACGAACGGAATCCGACGTCCATCGCGAGCGAGCCTCCCCCGGAAATGGGCGCGGTCGCCGTGAGGAGGGGCTCAACGCCGCCTTGGAGCTCGCTCATGATGCCGCCGAGAGACTCGCCGGACGCGTAGTACGCGACGCCTGGCCCGCCGATGTCGGGGACACCGTCACCGTCGAAGTCGCCGGCGAGATCGAGCGTGCCGTTGGCGTCGAAGTCTTGGTTGCTCTTCTTGACGCCGTCGAACGCCCGAAGCACGCGGAGAAACTGCATTCCGTCGACGAGGCCTTGGCGGATGTTGTCGCGCGTGTGGAAGATGTGCGACGTCCACCAATAGAAGCCGGAATCGGCCTCGCCATCGCCGTTCACGTCGCGCGCGCGCCCCTTTTCGAACGCCGTCAGCCAAGGCACGAGGCAATTCTCGCGCAGCTTCGCGCCCGCCAAAATGCGCTGGGAGGGCGACAAGACAGCGCCATGCTCGGGGTTGTCGTACGCGACGATGGCGATGCCTTGGCGCGCGAAGTCGCCGGCGTAGAGGAGCACTTCGTCGGCGTGTCCGGTCACGCCGTGACCCCAGAGCGACACGGGGAAGGGTTGGGACAAGCCGGGGCCGCGCTTTGGCACGACGATGTAGAAGGGCACTTCGTCGGAGGTGACGGTGGCGTCGCCCGTGACGAAGTTCGCGTCCATGCGCGTGTCGGGGTCGAGGCTGCGTGGGTTGCCCATCAAGTAGGGCGATTTGAAGCTTCCCACGACGAAGTGGTCGACGTACGCGTAGCCGTCGAGAATGGCTTTGACTTGGCCCTTCTCGAAGCCGAAAAGCTCCTTGAAGAGCAGCTCGAACGTCGCGCGAACGTCCGGATCGTTCGGTCGGATGACGAAGGGAACCTTCGAGCGGAGCTTGCAGGCTTCGTTCTGCGTTTGCCAGCCGGGGACGTCGTTTGGAGCCTCCGACAGGCCGCCCGCAGGGAAAATGTGGGCATCCGGCGGGAAGTCGGTCGCGAACCTGGAAAATACACCTTTTCCGTACAGGCCATTCCGAAGGATGTGCATGTCCTCCGCCACGGGCTGCGTGGTGAACGACCACACGAATGCCACGCGCTCGAGGCCAGTGCCGGAGATATCCCCGTAGTAGCGGGCCAGGCGCGGATCCGAGAGCACGTCGCCGACGCGGGTGACCATCGAGCGCTGTTGCGGGTGGAAAATGGCCTCGAACGGCGACGACACCGATTTGCGGTTCTGACCACGGAGCCGGTCGGTCAAGACGACGGCATATTCGCGTTTCTCCTCGAGCGGCACGAGCGGCCGGAGGATGAGCGTGTCGGTCTCGCGTTCGTACCACGTGAGGATGTCGTCGACCTTCGGGAGTCCCACGGAAGGCCTTTGTGCTCCCGGAACCCCGAGCGTTGCGAGGGTGTTCGGGTGGTCGAGCACACCGTCGAAGTCGGTGTCGAGGGCGGGGGAGTAGGCGGACGGACCAAGCCCCGCGCCTTCTTCCACGGTCTCGAACACGATGTTCGGCTCCGCGGACTTCGGATCGTTCGGGAAGTACTTGAACGGATCGCGCACGGTGACGGGGTAGGCGCCGCTCCCGACGTCGACGAAGACGGGTACTCCCGTGGTGAGGTCGACGATGTAAAAAGGGTCGTTCGCGAAATCGAAATCGTCCCCCTGCATGCGGCGCACGAAGTCGTCGAGGTCGAGCGCGGGCAGGCGCGGATCGTCGCCGGAAGCCCTTGAAAACTGGACGGAAATCGGCGCGGT
>JAYUKI010001074.1:0-9242 GCA_043764595.1 Myxococcales bacterium
TCCTGCAAGGGCGAGCTCTCCGGCGGCTGCAAAGTCCAGTGCGACAAGCCCGAAGGCGCGCTCTTCTGTGACGGCAACTACGTCGACACGGGTGGCAACCTCGCGAGCTGCGTCGACGCGCTCCAAAAGCTCTTGAACCTTCGGGTCGACGTCTCCGCACAAGGCAGCGCAAGCTGCGACGGCGGCTCCTGCACCGCGGAGGGCGAAGCCACCGCCAACATCGGAGCATGCGAGCTCGCCCCGGGCGGAACCTCGCGCCCAGTCGGAGCGGCCGGTATGGTCCTCGGCCTCGGCGCCATCGTCTTCGCGGCTCGCCGCCGCCGCTCGGCCTAATCGCGGTCGAAAAAAAAGACTCCCGAGGGCGGCACGTTCCACGTGTCGCCCTTCGGCGTTTCTAGCTTTTCCCTTTAGGTCTCTCTCGATCCTGCGCGACCGCGGTAGAGGTACCGGCGCTCGGGCTCGACTCTCGAGGCGCGGGCTCGTTCGTGGGCGGCCTCGACCACGGCGCGGTCCGGCGAGAGGTGGCACGCGGGGTCGGTTTTTGCCGCGTCGCCCGTGAGCGCGAACGCCTGGCAACGGCAGCCCCCGAAGTCCACCGTGCGCTGCTCGCACGATAGGCAGGGCTCGGACATCCACGACTCGCCGCGGTAGGCGAGCAAGGCCTCGGAGGACTCCCAAATAGCGCCAAGGCTCCGCGCTCGGACATTGTCGAACGTCAACGAGGGAATGCTCGTCGCAGCGTGGCAAGGAACGACGCGACCGTCCGGCACGACCTGAACGAACCTGCGCGCCCAACCGTCCATGCAGGCTTTTGGCGTGGTGCCAAAGTAGTCAGGTTTCACGAACAAAACGTCCATTTTCCCGCGCAAACGCTCTCGATGCGACGCCGCGACGGCGGCTCCGTGCTCGATCTCCGCGCGGCTCGGAAGGAGCATGTCGCGATTTTGGAGTGCCCAATTCAGGTATTGCGTATTGGCAAGCTCGAGCCGGTCCGCCTTCACCGTTTCGGCGAGCGCCACGAGCTCGTCGATTTCGCCGAGGTTTTCCCGGTGAAGCACGACGTTCATCGTCAAAGGCAGGCCGAGGTCCTTCACCCAGCGCATGACCTCGAGCTTCTTTTGGTGACCCGAATGCCCTGCGAGGGTATCCGAGAGCTCCGGACGACTGCTTTGGATGCTCACCTGGACATGGTCGACGCCGGCATCGACGAGGCCCTCGAGCCGCTCGCGGACGAGCGGAATGCCACTCGTAACCAAGTTGACGTAGAGCCCGAGCTCGCGCCCACGACGAGCGAGAATTTCGAGGTCCTTTCGAACGAGCGGCTCGCCCCCAGTGAGGTGAAGCTGGACCACACCGAGCTCCTCGGCTTCGCCGAAGACACGGCACCAATCTTCGGTATCGAGCTCGTCGTCGAAGGCCGCATAGTCGGTCGGATTCGAACAGTACGGACATCGGAGCGGACACCGGTACGTAAGCTCCGCAATGAGCGTGTAAGGCCGGGGAGCCGTCATGAAGGCTCCAGCAATCCCTTGTCCCGAAGGGCGGACACGAATGCCACCACGTCCGCTTCGACCACCTGCGCCGAAGCCTCCACGTGCTCCGCAACGAGCTCGACCACGATGGTGGCGACGGTGCGCGACCCGTCGCACTTTTTGGCAATTTCGGCCGCCGAATCCGAGAGCTCGAGGCCGCGCTCCGGGTACAGAATCATGTACTTTCCACTATGGCGATCGAGCTTCAAGCGGGCCTTTTTGGCGAGCTTCGGCACGAACGACGGCTCGACCGGAGTCATCGCGAGAGGGGTTGGGCGAGCGGGTGGGCGAGCGTCACGGCATCGAGCAAGGCCCAGAGAATCTGGGTCTTCGTGACGAGCGCGTCGATGCATCGCTCTTGCTCGTCCCGGGTCTTGGCGTTCGCAATCACGTAGTCGATGGCCTCCCGTGAGTCTTCCTTGGCGCGAAGGACCCGCCCACGAAAGTAGGCGAGGGTCTCGGGCTCGACCCACGGATAGTGGGTTTCCCAAGCGGCGATACGGCGCGCCATGATGTCCGGGGAAAAGAACTCGGTGAGCGACGAAGCCACGGCCTCGAGCAATGGGCGTTCGCGGACGAGGCCCACGTAGGCGTCGCACGCGAAACGAACCCCAGGAAGAACGCCGCGCAAGCTCTTCACTTCGTCGACGTCGAGGCCGACGCCTTTGGCGAGACGAATCCATTGAGCGAGACCGCCCTCCCCTTCCACTAGGCCGTCGTGATCGTGAATTCGACGGATCCACATTCTCCGAAAGGCTGGATCTTCGCTCTTCGAAAGGACGATGGCATCTTTGATGGGAATGCGCGTTTGATAATAGTAGCGGTTCCGAACCCAGGCCTGAATCTGTTCGCGCGAAAGGGTTCCGGCGTGCATCGCGAGGTGGAACGGATGTTTGTCGTGGTAGCGACTCTCGCCCTCCTCTTTGAGGTGCATGACGAAGGTGTCGGGGTCGAGAAGGGGCTTATTCATCTTGATTGCGCCAGTCCGGACGCTCGTGTGCCCGCGCGAGCGACCCGTACGAGTCTATAGCGCGGTCACCCCGAGCACTATCTTCCCGACGACTCCCGAGCAAGGAGCCGAACGACGATCGCTTGCAGCTCGGCCACGCTGAGGTCGACGTGCTCGAGCACCCGCCCGTACAACATGGGAAGGGGCACGTTTCGATCGCCGCGCTCGGCTTGCGTCGTCGCGAGCACGGTGAGCACGATGCGCTCCTTCCGCGTCAGCCCGTCCCTCACGTCCGGCAGCTCGTCTCGCACACTCGAACGATAGCAGGACCGAGGACCGGAGTGGTTCTCCGCCCCGTGCGCGTGGTACCTGAAGAAGGGTCCAATGCAGATCGCCCACGCTCACTCGCGGCTTCGCCCCCTCGCTTGGCGCACGGCCGCCCTCTTCGCAGTGGTGGCGGTCTCGCTCGTTCCAGCGTGCAAGCGCGACGAAGCGCAGCCTTTTCGCCCTGCCGCGTCGCTTCCTCCGCCCCCCGCGCTCACGGCCGTCCCTCTTCCCGCCCCCATTCCCACTCCGACCCCCAAACCCACACCCAACGCTGGTGCGTGGGCCTCGGGAACGCCCAGCGTCGGACCGTCCGCCGTCCCGACCGTCCCGACCGTCCCGACCGTAGCGTCCGGTGGAGGGGGATGCGGGCACGCCGTGTCGGTACCGCCACGCGGAGTAACCCACACGACGACCAGCGGCCGAACGTTCCATGTGTGGGCTCCCCAGGGCTACGACGGCAAGCAGAAGCTCCCGGTCGTGCTCGTCTTTCACGGGTGGTACGCCAGCGGGCAAGCTTTCCAGTCGTGGTTCAAAATGGAAGACCAGGTGGAGAACCGCGCCATCGTGGTCTATCCCGACTCCCAAGGGCCGACCTGGGCCCTCTCGGGCGACAAGGACACATCCTTCGTCGCCAAGATGATCTCCGATTTGGACAGTGCCTATTGCATCGACAAATCCCGCACGTTCGCCTTCGGCTTCAGCTACGGAGGCAAGTTCACGCACACGCTCGGCTGCACCCATCCAGAGCTCGTAAAAGCCATATCGGTGGGCGATGGAAGCCTCGGCGGGAGTCTCACGAAGTGCGGCAATTTGCCAGTCCTCGTCACGCATCGCACGCGGGACAACGACGAACGTTTCGAGTGGGGCAAGACCGCCGCCGAAACCTGGGCCGGCGTGAACGGATGCTCGAAAGACATGGCCCCGAGCCCGATGGAGCACGGCTGCATGGCGTACAAAGGGTGCAAACCGAACGCCCCCGTCACCTTCTGCGAAGATCCGTATTTCAACGCGACCTGGCCCCACGACTGGAACCACACCGTGCGCGAAGAATACCGAGCGCTCACCTGGCGGTGGTTCGCGAGCCTTCCATGATCGACTGGAACGTCACGCGTTACCGCGCCAGCGGCGACAGGGTGCGCACGGTCTCGGGGCACGTGTTCGCGCGGGTTTTTGGCCGCGAAAGGGCCGGCGTGCCGCTGCTCGTGCTGCACGGATTCCCCACGTCCTCGCACGACTTTTGTGCCGTGGCCGAAGGCCTCTCCGGCAGGAGGCCGGTCATACTCTTCGACTTTCTCGGGTATGGCTTGTCGGACAAGCCCGAGCACTACGGCTATTCGCTTTTCGAACAAGCCGACACGGCACTCGAGGTGTTGCGGGCCGTGAGGCCGGATGGCGAAGAGGTCGACGTATTGGCCCACGACATGGGCACGAGCGTCCTCTGCGAGCTTCTAGCGCGTCGGGAAAGGGGTCTCCTCCCGGTCACGCTCCGGTCCATCGCATTCACGAACGGCAGTGTGTTCGTCGAAATGGCCAGTCTGACGCTCGGTCAAAGGCTCCTGCGCTCCAAGCTCGGCCCGGCCTTTTCGCTCCTAAACACGCGGGCCACGTTCGAGGCGCAGCTCGCACGGGTGTTCGCGAAAAAGCCGCCAACGGAAGTCCTGTCGGCGATGAGCGAGCTCTGCGCGCGCGAAAATGGGTTTACCCGCCTTCCCCAGCTGATCCGCTACGTGGAGGAGCGCACACGTTTCGCCGAGCGCTGGCACGGCGCCCTCGCCACTTGGGAAAAGCCCGCTCTGGTCGCGTGGGGCGAACGCGATCCCGTGGCGGTCATGCCCATCGGAGAGCGCCTTGCCCGAACCCTTCCGCGAGGAGAGCTCGTGCGCTGGAGCGGAGTCGGCCACTATCCCCAGGTCGAAGCCCCCGAAGCCTTCGTGTCGGTCGTGGGCAGTTTCTTCGAACGCTGAGCGCCCGAGGCGAGACTTCCAGGCTCAACACGCTCAGGGATTGTCGCAGCGTACGACGCCGGTCACGGTCGACGAGCCGGAAGAGGCCTCGGTGCACGACTCGCCGAAGAACGCCAAAGTCCCGAACTCCCGGTCGACCCAATCCCAGCCAAACGTGCGCGTGGGATCACGTGGAATCGGACGACCGTCGATTTCCACCGTGATGGCGTTCGGATCGGTCGGTGCGGAGGGCGTGAGGTACGTGCATTTTGCAACGCTGTCCCGAATGGTACCGAGCGCGTCCTTGAGCTCGTCCGGGGTTTGCACGCTGTAGTGCCGCGGAACCGTCGTCCGGGCTCGTCCGCCGGCAACGGCCATGTCGTCCAAGGCCTTGGAGAGCTCGGGCCGCTCGGTTCCGCCAATGCCAATCACATAGACGGGTATTTTCTGGTTCTGGAAAATGTCGCCGATGAAGCGCACCGCGCGCACGTCGTCGAGGCAGTTGTACTCGCCTGTTTGCGACGCAGCGCAGTTGTTGGCTACGGCCGTGCACGTGCAACGACTCTTGTTGAGGCCAGGATTGCAGTTCGGAGCGCCGTCGGTCGCGACCACCAGCGTGCGTGCCACGGACCGGGTCCCCGCAAGGTATTGTCCTGCAAGCCGAACGGCTTCCGCGGTAGGCGTTCCACCGTTCGGCACCGTGCGATCGAAAACTCTTAGAATGTCATTCGTTTTCCCGCGCCCTGGTGGAATGCCCACGCCGGTCGCGGACTGGCAGGCCTCGTCTGGAGGAGCAGGGCCCAGACTATGCTCTTCCGGATAGAACTTCGCCCCCATCGCGATGGCTGAATCGAATGGCGTCAGCGTCTCCACGAGAGCGTCACGCAAGATGTTCCAGCGGGAAGCGACGCCCGGCGGAAGGCGTCCGTTTTCGTCGGGCGTGCGGCCATCGAGCGAGAACGCCATCGAGCCCGACCGGTCGACCACGAACATGAGCTGAGCCGTGGCGAGCTCGAAGCCGAACTTGCCCGGCGTGCACGCCACTTGGCCGTCGACGGGAGCGTCGATGGTTGCGTCCGGCACACGGCCTCCATCCGGCAAGCGTCCGTCCTCGTCGGCGAAGAGCCCCGTTCGCGAGCCACAGCTAGCAACGGAAAAGGCCACGGAAAGACCAAAAAGGACCGGCCAAATGGCGCCGCGAGCACGACGCACGGTTTCGGGAATCGCAAAACGTGACGGCATCGAAATAGGCTCCCCGGGGCAGCGTAGCCGACGCCCGGCGGAACGCACGCCGAACCGACCCTCGCCAACCCAAGCCCGTGGCGCGAGGGTCAAGACCGGCCTCATTTGACTGCATCTCGCACCCGATCCCGATGTGGCACTCGGATCCCACGGCGCCGTCGCCTTGTCCGCGGTATCTTGAGCCCATGCAGCGTTCTTGGTGGATTCGAATGTGTGTCCTTTCCGCCCTCGTTCCGTTCGGGGGTGTCGTGGCCATGGCGTGCGGAAGCACCGATCCCGGCGCGACGTTCGACTCCGGAGTGGGGGAAGAGAAGGACACCGGCGCCACGACGCCCTTGCCCGACGGCACCTTCTTCCCGCCCGGTCCCGAAGGTGGACTGAGGCCCGACGGCGGGGACGGAGGATGCGGCCCAAGTCTGCTGGGCGTGCTGCGCGACTTCAAAGGCAAAAACGAGCCTGGCGGACATCCGGACTTCGAGGGAGTGGACGGGGACGACCGAAACCTCGTGTCCGCTTCCTTGGGCGGCGACGGAAAGCCGGTCTATGCGGGCAGCCCGACCACCAAAACGACGAATGGCAAAGAAGCCTTCGACCAATGGTTTCGTGACACGCCAAACGTGAACAAGCGAAAGCTCTACACCCTGCCCGCCCAGGTCGACGCCGCAACGGGCAAGACCGTGTTCGATTCTGCGGCGTTTTTCCCGCTCGACAATGATCCCGACGGCTTCGGCACCACGCCCAATTTCTCGCACGACTACCACTTCACCTACGAGCTCCACACCGAGTTCGCGTACACGGGTGGCGAGGTCTTCAAGTTCCGCGGCGACGACGACGTCTGGGTCTTCATCAATGGCAAGCGTGTCGTAGACCTCGGCGGAGTGCACGTGGCCCAAGAAGCCACGGTCGACCTCGACGCAGAAGCGGCGACCCTCGGCATCGTCAAAGGAGCAAGCTACGCGTTCGACTTCTTCTTCGCAGAGCGGCACACCGTCGAGTCGAACTTCCGGCTCGAGACGTCCCTGAAGTTCGTCAACTGCGCGCCCATCATTCGGTAGCCTGAACGGGCTCGCCACCGAGCCCATTCGGCCACGACCTCGTGGAGCGCCGGCTCAGCCTGGATTTCGCTCTGCCGCCGGAGGTCCGCCGGCATTTCTACGCGAATTCGGGCGTAGATTCGGGGACTTCGCGCGCAGGGATAGCTCCGCTATCTCGAGCACGAAGGCAACCGAAGATGCGCTCGAAGACGCGAGAAATGCCTACGGAACGACTAGGTAGAGCGAACTCCAGGCTCAGCCGAGATCGAACACGAGAATCTCGCCGGTACCGTCCCCTTCGACGAGGATGGGACCAGGGGCACTCGCGAAGGCGGCATCTCCCGCCTCGAGACGCACTCCACCGACGCGAATGGTCCCCTTGGCGACATGCAGCCACGCGTTCCGGCCCTCTGCGACCTCGTGGGTGTACGAATCCCCATCCGAGAAGATGCCGGCGTAGAGGGCGGTATCGGAGTGGATGGTCACGCTACCGTCGCGTCCGTCCTCCGAAGCCACGAGCCTGAGTTGGCCCTTCTTCTGCGCTTCCGAAAAGCTCTTTTGCTCGTATCCTGGAGCAATGCCGCGAGCTCGCGGAACGATCCAGATCTGAAGAAAGTGGACCGGCTCGGTTTTGGAGGGATTCATCTCGCTGTGCGAGACCCCAGTGCCTGCGCTCATTCGCTGGACGTCTCCGGGCACGATGACCGAGCCATTTCCCATCGAGTCTTTGTGACCGAGCTGCCCTTCGAGAACGTAGGAGACAATCTCCATGTCCCGGTGGCCATGCGTCGGAAAGCCTTGGGCCGCGTCCACGCGATCGTCGTTGATGACACGGAGCGCGCGAAAGCCCATCCAGTTGGGGTCGTGGTAGTCGGCAAACGAAAACGTGTGGCGCGACTCGAGCCACCCGTGTTTCGCGTGACCACGTTCCCCCGCGCGGCGGAAGGCCAGGGTACCATCCGACGGCGTTTCCGAAGCGTTGCGAGGTACCGATTCTTGCGTGGCCATCCGTGCTCCTTCTTGGGTTCGGTAGAGAGCATAGGGGCCCAGCAGCATCGACGGAAGTGGAGAACGAGTGATTCGTTTTATCGATTTCAACGATGGATGAGAGAGGCCCGCCGAAGAAAAAACATGTCCCTTTGGGGATTTTGCCCACAAAACGAGCCGGCTACAGGGCATGAGCTATGCTCTCGCCCATGAAGCGCGTTCCTTCGGGTGCCATCGCCCTCTCTTTCGTCTTCGGTGTGGCGGCTTGTGTCGGCTCGGATCCGGTCACGACGCAGCTCGATAGTAGCGTTCCGCCAGTGACCACGGAGCCCGGCAAGGACGCCAGTGTTTCCGTGGACTCCTCGACCCCGACGAAGGATGCTGCCTCGCCCATCGACGCGGCGTCCGACGCGCCTTCCATTCCGCCAGCTCCCCCTTTGGTATCGCCGGCTGTTTGGCTCGATGCACGGCTCATCCCGTCTGCCACCACGAGCCTGAAGACCTGGGCCGACAGCACCGCAAATGGCGCGAACGCGACGGGCCAAAAGGCACTCTCCGTGGATCGCACGGCCCTCGGCGGGAAACCGGGCGTCCTTTTCGTGGGCGAAGCGGATCAAGCCCTTTCGATTCCCAAGGACAAGCTCGCCGCGCTCCGCACGTACGCCTCGGCTGGATTCAGCGTCTTCATGGTGGCTTCGTTCAAAGACGGAACTCAGGCAAGAACCGCCCAAGCCGTCCTGTTCGAGCGCTATGGCAACGACGGCTCGCCGTTCAACGCGAAACGCTTCGGGTTCCAGCTCGTCTTGGACGCGTCCATGACGAACCTAACGGGCACTCTCTCGAGCTATCCTGCAGCCGGGGGTCCTCAAGTTACCGCTACGGCCACGGGAGCCGCTCCGACCAAGGACGCTCCCCATCTCTTCGTGCTGACGTCGACCGCCGGCACGGTTGCGCTACGCGTGGACGGACGCGAGATTCAGAAGACGGCCGGATTCGTCGAAAACAACTTCTATGACAACGGCACGGTCCCGTTCGACATCGGGGGATACACCAGCAGCGGCGCCGCCCAATTCGGCTTGATTGGCGCAGTCGGGCTCGTGGCCATTTACACGCGCCCACTCTCGGACACGGACGTGACCGCGGGGGAAACAGCGACCAAAATGGCCTGGGGCATACCCTAGCCCGGGCCGATGAATCATCCGGGCTAGTCACCTCTTCCGAGGCCCGA
>JAYUKI010001075.1:0-2705 GCA_043764595.1 Myxococcales bacterium
CGTCGATCGGATCACCCAGCCCGATCATGACTCGAGCAACTGCACGGTTCCACTATGGCTCATGGCCGCGCCAATCCCCCAGGACGCGACCGGCACCACGGGAGGATCGTCGTATCGTTCCCACGCGTCCATGCTTGAGGCCTGGGTTTGCTCGAGCTGTGGCTTCACGGAGCTCTACAGCAAGACGCTCAGCGATCTCGAGGTGCTCTCTCGCCACAGGGAGGGAGGCGTCCTCGTCCATCAGGCGAAAGGCGACGCTCCCGCCCCCTACCGGTGAGAGCGCCAACGGCCGCACTCGACTCGCGACTCAGAAGAGCTTCCACCACTTCTTCTTCGCTGACGCTTCGGGCGGCGGCGGAGCGGAGGCGGACGGTGCCGCTGGAGGAGCCGTGGCAGGTGCAGTGTGCGCGGCCTCGACGTTCGGTTTGGGCGCCTGTGCCTCGGTCGCGGGCGCGGCCACCGGAGACGTGGAGTCCTGCGCCGTCGGGGGTTTCACGCCGCCGCCACCACCACCAGAACCTCGGGGCGGCGGGGTCCAGCCGTGTTTCGTGGTGATCTCGCGCACCCTCTCGAGGAGCGCACGGCCCTTCTCGGCGTCGACCATCGCCACGTAGGAGGCGAAGCCCGTGGCCGAGGCGAAGACGTCGGGGGATGCGCCCCAGCTCTTCCCGGCGGGCCCATCTTTGTCGAGCGCGTGGAGGAGCGCGCGAAAGCGTCGAAGGGTGGCTCGATCGACCCCGAGCTTGTCGTTCACCACTAGGCCCGTCACCTCTTGTTGGCGACCTTTGCGGAGTACACGGGTTTTGTCCGGGTGGGGCACGAATCCCTCGGCCGCGACGATGAAGCGCACTTGCTTCAAGAGCTGTCCCGAGGCCTTTTGGGCCTCCTTCGCAGTCGCCGAGAACGTGAGATCGTCGGCATACCTGGAATAGGCAAATCCGAGCTTCTTCGCCGCGTGGAACAGCCTACGATCGAGGCGTCGACAGAGCACGTTCGTGATGGCCGGGCTCGTGGGCGCGCCTTGCGGGAGCCTGCGCGGCCCCTGCGCTACGTCGTATTGGGTGCCGTCGAGCTCGACGCGAAATGTGTCGGGCTCGCTGGCTACGAGCGCAAAAATGGTGGCGGCGAGCTCGCCATAGCCGAGGGAGCGGAACACGCCACGAATGCGCGGGAGCGTGACCGACGGGAAGAAGTCCTTGAGGTCCAGATTGACCACGATCTGCGCGCCCACGTGGGGCCGAGCATTCGTGACGATGGATCGCCCCTCGCGAAAGCCGTGCGCGGCTTCGTGCATGGCGACGTGGCGGAGCACGTGGTCGAGGAGCCAGCGCTGGAGGGTCTTCAGCCTGCGCATCGGCGCGGAGATCGTGCGTGCTCCCCCCGTCTTTTTGGGAATCTGGAAGCGACGGTAGTGCGACACACGCGCCGTGCTCGTGGTGCGCGCATAGCCGAGAAAGCGCAGCTCGGGGACGCCGATGCCCGCGGCCTTCGCGATCTCCTCGGCGGTTCGGAGAACGGGCAGCCCTTGTTTTAGGAGCTTCGCTTCGTCGCAGGTCGCGTCGGAGAGGCCACCCGACACTCCGCGCCCGAGAAAGACGATCGTCTTTGCTTTGGTCTGCTTCCACGCTTCGGCGCGTGCGACGCGCTCGCGTTCGCGGCGGGCCTTGGTCTCGGCTTGTTTCTTCTTCGACTCCGCGAGGCGGCGCTTGAAGAGCTCTTTTTTCAGCGCCTCGATGTTGTAGAGGCGCGACTGCTCGGTGCGCAGCGCGGCGAGCTGCCGCTCGGCTTCGGCGAGGTTGCGGATCTCGTCGGCCGGATCGAGCGGAATCGTTCCACGCGCAGGCCAGAACCCGAGGCGGATCATCTCCTCGAGGACGACCTCGTCCTTGGAGGTGCTGCGAATGCGGTCGTAGAGCGCTTGGCGTCGGTCCATGAGGTCGCTCGGGATACTGCTTCACGCGCGGCGGATTCGGGGGCCTTCGAAGATGTCTCGGGACTGGCTCGCTCAACTCAAGCGGATGCGCCTAGCTGGTGCTCGTTGAATTCTCGGGATTGAACCCGGAACAGCACCAGCTAGGCGTCATCCGCACAGTCGAGAGCGTGCCAGTGACGCATGGAGGGCCAGGTTGCATGGACGGCGAGCCGCCGCCCAGGTTGCAAGATGTGACCCCGAAGTCCGCCGCGCGTGAAACTCCTTTCTCCGATCGAGAGCAGCCGATTCCGCATCAGCGGTAAGGGCCCCTCGCGACGGATGAACCTTGTGGGGAGGAGGCGATGACTCGTGCGAGTCGGGGCGCGCCCTCGAAGAGACGTACCGCGAGCATATGCTCGCAGGGGCCTTTGAAAAGCTTGTTCTGCTCAAAAAAGTTGCAGGTGCAGGTCGCCTTCGCGAGGCGTCCGTCGGCGTCGATGACGAGCTCCGGAGTGTGGGTGCTCCGCCCGTCTGTCACCGTGCCCTTTAGCTCGATCGCGCCGGCGGCGAGGGCCCGCACGCCCACGGTCACGGCCTTCGCCTCGAGGAAGCGCGTGGCCGTCTCCTCGCGCTCGTTCGAGAAGCGGAGCTTGTCCATCGGGAGGGGCTCGCGGGCGAGCTCGCGGACCCGGTAGACGCCCTTGTTGAGGTCGTACATCGCGCGACCCGCTTGGGTCCACGCGGAGAGCGCCCCGAGCACCGCGGCGCGCGGCAAATCGAGCTTCTTGGCGAG
>JAYUKI010001076.1:0-2705 GCA_043764595.1 Myxococcales bacterium
CTCGTCATGGGCTACGAGCAGCTCCTCCGCGATCTGCCGCTGGTCCAAGGCTTCGCACCCGAGCTGCTCGTGCTCGACGAAGCGCAGCGCATCAAGAACTGGGCGACCAAGTCGGCGGCGTACGTGAAATCCCTGACCCCGCGCTACCGCCTCGTGCTCACCGGCACACCGATGGAGAACCGTTTCGACGAGCTAGGCTCGCTAATGGACCTCGTCGACGACGTCGCACTCGAGCCCAAGTGGCGTCTTGCGCCGCTGCACACGCTCTTTCGTGGGGACGGCGACGAAGGCGAGGGGGGCGCGCGAAACCTCACGGCACTGCGCGCGCGCCTCGCCCCCGTGTTCGTCCGGCGTTCTCGCCATGAAGTCCTCACACAGCTTCCCGCGCGCACCGACACGCGAATCCCGGTCGAGCTGACCGATGCCCAGCGCGCCTCGCACGACGAGCTCGCCGTCCCCATCGCTCGAATTCTCTCGTCGGCGCGGAATCGCCCGCTCGCGCAGGCGGAGTTTCTCCGTCTGATGTCGCTGCTCGCCACGCAGCGCATGATCTGCAACGGGCTCGGCATGATTCGCTTCGAGGATCTGTGGCCACGGGTCAGCGCTTCGTCCCCGACCGAGGCCCATCTCGCCGAGCTCTTCGCGCCGAAGCTCTCGGCGCTTCGCTCGGTCGTGGAGCAGGTCGTCGTGGATCAGAAGCGCAAAGTGGTCGTCTTTAGCCAGTGGCGCCGCATGCTTCGCCTCTCCGAGTGGGCCGTACGCGACATCCTCGAAAAAGCGGGTCTGCGTGCGGCCTTCTTCACCGGCGCCGAGTCGCAAAAAGAGCGCGAGCGTGCCATCGTCGAGTTTCACGACGATCCGAGCCACGCGGTGCTCTTCCTCAGCGACGCGGGCGGCGTCGGGCTGAACCTGCAGCGTGCCGCTTCCGCCTGCATCAACCTCGAGCTCCCATGGAATCCCGCGGTGCTCGAGCAGCGAATCGGTCGCATCTACCGCATCGGCCAAAAGCTACCGATCGACGTCTTCAATCTCGTGAGCGAAGAAGGCATCGAGTCGAGGATCGCCGAGCTCGTCGAAAAGAAGAAGGCCGTGTTCCACGCGCTCTTCGACGGCACGAGCGACGAAGTGCGGTTCGAGGGAAAATCGTCCTTTCTCGACGACGTGCGCAAGCTCGCTTCGCCTCTGCCACCCGTGGAAATGCCCGTCGAAGGCGAGTCCCGCGACGCTTCCGATCCCTTCGAGATCTCGGGAGCGCCCGTCGCAAAAACCACCCCCACCGCCCCCGAGCCGTCCAACCCGCCTGGGCGCCCGGCCCCAGAGCCCGCCGAAAACGCGACGGGACCCGCTGCGGACGCGGCCTTTGCCGGGATACGTGTAGAGCGCACAGAAAATGGGGGCATCCGAATCGAAGCTCCGGCCGCGATCGCTCCGCTGCTCGCCTCGCTCTTTGCCCAGCTCGCCGAGTCCCTGCGGGCCCAACCGAAGTAACGCGCTACTTGCCTTCGCAGCGTCCCAGAATGCGCGTCGCGACTTCGACCGAGACGCGGTCCCGTCGGCTGAGGCGCAACGCACGTGTGGCGGCTTCGCGAGCGATGTCGCACCGTCCCATCGCGAGGGCTTGTTCCGCCACCCGAAGGCGATCGTCGATGCCCATGAAGAGGTAGCGATCGGTCACGTCGCGGTAGACGACGGCTACGGCGGTGGCCAACACCAACGCCGAGCATGCGCCAATCACGAGCGCCTGGGCGCGACGCGAGTACGTGTACCCACGCCGCCACGAAGCGGCGAGCAACGCGCCGGCGGCCGCACCGCCACCGTGCGCCCAGTTGTCGAAGTGCGCCACGAGGCCAAGAACCATCGTTGCGCCAAGCCAACGCGCCATCGACGTGGTGAGCGGTCCGCGAGGCCCTTGCGTGCGGTACCCAAGTACCGCAGCCGCCCCGATGATCCCGCAAATCGCACCCGAAGCCCCTGCGCTCAAGCGCTCGGTCGCGGTCCATCCAACGAGCGCGCTCGCGACGGCACCGACGATGCCCGAGCCGAGCACGAGCGGAAAATAGCGCGCAGGTCCGACCGAGCGCTCCACGAACGGCCCGACCGACCGCAGGGCGATCATGTTGAACGTCAGGTGCAAGATGTCGAAGTGCAAAAAACACGACGCGAGCAGCGACTCGAGCCTGTGGTCGCCCACGGTGAGCGACGCGAGGTTCGCGCCGAAGAGCAGCATCGTGTCCTGCGGAACCTGCAAGAACGCGCGGGGCGATCGCGCGTGGACGACGCACGCAAGGTAGACCAGGATGTTTAGCGCAAATAGGGCGCGCGTGACCTTCGCTTCGCCGAGCTCCTTCGGGCCAAGCACGACCTCTTTCAGGCGCTCGGCCCAGGTCGTTTGCTCCGGCTCGGATGAGGGCGTGGTCATGCCTTCCTCCGTACCGTTGGTCGTCGGCCGAGGCATGCCAGTCGCCTTCGGCTCCTTCGCATGTTCACGCGGCAGACGTTAGCAACGAAGGCGCCAACTCCGGCGGAAATGGTTCGGGCGACGTGCCGCACCATTCGATCCTCACCGGAAATTGGGCCACGGCAAGGTCGCTCTGATACCGCATTGGAAGTTCGATGGAACCCCTCGTCTTGGCCGTCCTTTCCCTTCGCCGTTTGGCACGCAAGGGGGTCGCACTGGCCGCGATAGGTGGTCTCTCCGCCTACCT
>JAYUKI010001077.1:0-9197 GCA_043764595.1 Myxococcales bacterium
CGACGCGCGTTCTTCGTGCCGGAGGTCATCCAGACCTCCGCGATGGACTGTGGCCCCGCGGCGCTCAAGTCGCTCCTCGAAGGGCTCGGCATCGCGGTCGACTACGAGCGGCTCCGCGACGCGTGCCGCACCGGCGCCGACGGCACCTCGATCGACGCTATCGAGGACATTTGCGTGGATCTCGGGCTCGAGGCATACCAAGAGATGGCTGCCCTACCCGACGCGCTCGGCGTGCTCGCGCGCACCACGCCCGCGATCGTAGTCGTTCGCGGCCCCGGTGGCGCACCTCACTTCGTCGTCTTGTGGCGGGTGGTAGGGCCCTGGGTGCAAGTCATGGACCCGGCCCGGGGACGGCGCTGGCTGCGTGGGAGCGAGCTCGTGCGCGACCTCCACGTGCACGAACAGGCATTCGACGAGGCCGGGCTGCTCGAGTGGTTCCCGGGGACCGCGTGGCGAGCGTTCGCGGACGAGCGCCTGCGCAGCCTCGGCATCGACGCATCGGTCGGCGACGCCACGACCGCGACCGCGCTCGCCGCTCGTGACGGCGCGGGACGGCTCGTCGAGACCCTCGTCCGACGCGATGCCTTGGGCAAAACGAAGGCGCGCGCGCTCTTCGATGCCCTATGCCGAGACGAAGGCCAAGCGACGTCCACGGTCCTCCCGCGGAGGCTCGTTGGCATTTCGCGACGCGATCTCGACGGCGCGCTCACCGTCTCCGGGTGCGTGTTTCTGGTCGTGCGAGCGGCGCGAACGACGCCGGCCGACCCGCCACGCCCGCCGAGCGCCCTGGCGAGTCGGGTGCTCGGCGTCGAGAGGAAATCGCCGCTCGCGGTGCTCTTTGCGCACGTCTCGCGAGCGGGCACTCGAATGCTCTGGCTCGTGTTGGCGCTCACCGCGCTCGTCGCGCTCACGAGCGTGCTCGAGATGTTCCTCCTCCGCGCCGCGTTCAACGCCCAATCGATGCTCTCGCTCCCGGCGCAGCGCTTCTGGGGCACCGCGATGTACGCCGCCGTCGTGCTCTTGCTCCTCGTGCTCGAGACGAGCCTCTCGTCCCACGTCGCGCGACTGGGTCGCTCGCTGGAGCTGCGGTGTCGGATGGCGATTCAAATCAAGCTCCCGCGCCTGGCTGACAAATACTTCCGCACCCGCCCGATGTCGGACGTGACCCAACGAAGCCAAGGGCTCTTCATGTTGCGCGGTCTCCCCGCCCTCCTCGTGTCGCTCACCAAGCTATGCCTCGACTTGGCGATCACGACCACGGCGCTCCTGTTCCTTCATCCGCACGGTGCCGGATTCATCGTCGGCGCGCTCGTGCTCGGGCTGTCTACGCCGCTCCTCACGTTGCGCTACCGCGGTCAGCTCGAGCACCGCGTGCAGGCCCACTCGAGCGCGCTGAGCCAGCTCTACCTCGACGTCCTACTCGGGCTCAGCCCGCTCCGCACTCATGGGGGCCAGGGCGCGGTTCGTGCGCAACAGGATCAACACCTCGTCGCGTGGCGGGAGGAGTCGGAGCGCGCGGTCTCGGTGTTGTCGCTGAGCGAAGGGCTCCAGTCGTTCGGTACGCTGCTCGCAGTCTGCGCGATCCTTGGCTCGTTCGTCCGCGGTGGCGGCGCACCAGGAGCGCTGCTCGTGGTGGCGTTCTGGGCGCTCAAGCTCCCGCTACAAGCGCGCGCTCTCTCCACCGGCATTCAGCGCGCCCCTACGACGTTGGCGAGCGTCTCGCGCCTCACCGAGCCGTTGACCGCAGCGGAGACCAAGCCCTACGCCGACGCGAGCGAGGCGACGATGGTCCAACGGGACCGGCCTGGGATCGCGATCGACGTACGGAACGCCAAGGTGGTGCTTGGCACGCACGAGGTGCTCTCCTCGTTCTCGGTGTACGTGCGCCCGGGCCAGCACATCGCTATCGTCGGCAGGTCGGGCGCGGGGAAATCCAGCCTCGTCGCGGCATTGCTCGGCCTCGTGGAGCTCGACGAAGGCGAGATCCGCGTCGATGGACTCCCGATCGATCGCTACGATCTCGGTCGCTTCCGCCGCGAGACGGTGTGGGTCGATCCAGCCGTGCAACTTTGGAATCGTTCGCTCGTCGACAACCTCCTGTTCGGCAACCCGAAAGAGGCGCGAGGTGCGCTCGGACCCGCGATCGAAGGGACCGAGCTCACCTCCGTCCTCGAGCGGCTCGCGCGTGGCATGGCTACGCCGCTCGGCGAGAGCGGCTCGCGTGTGAGTGGTGGCGAAGGGCAGCGCGTGCGGCTCGCGCGCGCGATGTTGCGACGGGGAGCCCGCCTCGTGCTCCTCGACGAGGCGTTTCGTGGACTCGAACGAGCCATGCGCGCCCGGCTTTCGTTCGATATCCGCAAAGAACTCCGGAAGGCGACCGTGATCGAGGTGACCCACGACGTCTCCGACACGGCCACCTTCGATCGCATCCTCGTCGTCGAGGACGGGAGGCTCGTCGAGGATGGCCGCCCCGAGGAGCTCCTTCGCGATCCCAGCTCTCGCTATCGTGCGCTCTACGACGCAGACGTCGAGGCGCAGGCGGTGCTTTGGGGAGGCCCCGAATGGAAGCGGCTCCACGTCGGTGACGGCCACGTGCGAACGATCGAAGGGGTCCCCGCCGGTCCCGATGCCGACCCTCGAACAGAGCGCGACTCGCGCGCATGAGTGGAGCCGCGATGCAGAGCCGACCGCCGATCGACTGGAGCAAGGGAGACGCTGCTTCGGCCATCGACGCCCTGATGGGCGAGGTCGCGAAGCTGCCTACGGGCGATGCGACGCTGCCGATGGGTTCGACGTCGCTCGTGACGTTCGTGCACCTCCGCGCGACGGCCGCGGGGCTCGTCGCCGAGCCGGCGGAGCTCCTCGAGGACGACGTCGACGCCTTCTTGAAGCGCTGTCCCCCGTCGTTGCTCGTGCTGTCGGACGGTGCGTTGCTCTGCGTCGTGGGCCGCGACGGCAGCGGCGTGCGCGTGCTCGGTCCCGATCGGAGGGTCGTCACCCGCACCCGCGCCGAGGTCGCGATCCGGCTTCGCGCCGACGCCGCCTCGCGCGCCCGCAGCCTCGCGGAGTCGCTCCAGGAGCACGCTCCCGAGCTCCGCGCCCTCCCGAAGCTCGAGGGAGCTCTCCGAGAAGAGCTCTCGCGCGGCGTGCGGCTCGCGAGCGGCTTCACCTTCCGCGACAACGTGGGAACCTCCACGCGCCGCACCTTGGCCTCGCTCGGGTTGCCGGGCCACCTCACGCGCCTCTTCGCGATGTCGACGGTGCAGAGCCTGCTCGGAACGGCGACCTGGGCGATCATCGGAACCCTCGCCCTCCATGGCCACGCCGAGCTCGGGAGCCTGGCTGGGTGGGCGCTGCTCTCGCTCACTGCGCTCGTGATGCAGGTCGGCGCGACCCGTTTCGTGGGCCGCTTCACCGTCCGCGCGGCGACCCGGCTCCGCACACGTTTGCTCGAGGGCGCCCTCGCGTTGGAGAGCGACGACCTCGGCGCGTTCGGGCTCGGCGGACTGATGGTCATCTCGACGCAAGCCGATCAGTTTCTCAACTCCATTCTCACGATGTTCCTCGCCGTACTGGCGACGATCACGAGCGTGGGCTCGACCGTCGCCATCCTGAGTGTCGCGCCCCAAGCGAGGCTCTCGATCCCGCTATTCGGTGTCGCGGTAGCGGCAGTCGCGGCCGTCACGCCGTGGTTCTTTCGCGCGGCGGTGGAACAGCAAGGCGAGCGCGTCCGCCTGACGACCGAGATGGTCGAACGAATGCTCGGGCATCGCACGCGACTCGTCCAGCAAACACCGAAGTCCTGGCACGAGGGCGAAGACGCGTCGCTCGAAGCCTACGCCCGACGCCTCGCGAAGTACGATCGCGCGATCGTTTACCTACGCGCTGCGCCGCGCGCGTATTTTCTCGCGTCTCTCGCGGCCGTCTTCCTCGTGCTCGTCGCGTCGCCGACCCAGGAGGCGCTCGCGCTCGTGCTCGGTGGAATCTCGCTCGGAATGGTCACTCTATCGTCGCTGTGCGACGTGACACTCTCCGGTGGCGAGCTCTACGCTCAATGGAAGACGATCGCGCCCGTCGTCCGCGATGCGAAGGAGCTCGCCGGGCACCCGAGCCTGGGCACCGTAGACGTGCCGCGCGGCGAGAAGGTAATCGAGCTTCGTTCGGTCCGCTTCGGCTACCCGAACCGCGATCGTGTGGTGCTCGAGTCCGAGAACGTGGAGATTCGACAGGGGGATCGGGTGCTCATCGAAGGTGGCTCGGGCGGTGGGAAGACCACCCTCGCGTCGCTGCTCGCGGGCCTGCGTAAACCGAGCTCGGGGCTCGTGCTCGTCAAGGGCGTCGATCAGCACACGATCTCCGAGATCGAGCTCCGCAAAGCGATCGCATCGGCCCCCCAGTTTTACAAGAACCACATTTTCACAGGCTCCCTCGCGTGGAACTTGCTGCTCGGTCGCCATTGGCCGCCGGCCCCCGACGATCTCAGGGACGCGCGAGCCGTGTGCGACGAGCTCGGGCTCGGGCCGCTCGTCGACCGGATGCCGGGGGGGCTGTTCCAACAAGTCGGAGAGACGGGCTGGCAGCTCTCCCACGGCGAACGGAGCCGCGTATTCCTTGCGCGGACCCTCCTTCAGGGCGCCGACGTCGTGCTCTTGGACGAGACGTTCGGCGCGCTCGATCCCGCGACCCTCGAGCAGTGCATGGCGACGTGCCTGCGCCGCAGCCCGACGCTGATGGTCATCACCCATCGCTGACGCCAGTGGACGGATCGGCCACGAGTGGCCACGGCGACCTCGGGTGAGGACCCGGCGGCCACGAGACTCCGTGCGCGAGTCCGTTTCTGCGTGAATTTACCGGCCCGCGGTCTTCGTTTGCCGCAGGCACGGCGAGTGCATTGACGACGTTTCACGCTGCACGACGCAGCACGAAGGGACCGTCCACATGAGCACCAAGACAATCGAAGTCGCGACCTCCGGCAACACGAACGAGGCGCGCGTGCGTTCGAGCAAGCGACTCGCTACCGGGGTGCGCGCCGGAGGGCTGGTCGACGACTGGAATTCGCCGTTTCGCCGCCCGATGCCGTACCCCGAGCCGCGTCCGGAAATCGACGGCGGTATCTGATCGCCTCGGTGGTGCCGTGGCGTCAGCGATGGCGGATGTACATGGCCGTCGCGTAGGCCACGGCCGAGCCGAGCGCGAGGAGGAGCCCGAGGATCATCACTACGCGAAGGCCGCCGCCGCCCGCTGGCTTCGCGATCTCTCGAGGGCGGAACCGCGTCGCGGCGGCACCGGCGCGCGATGGTCGCTCGGACCCGAGCTCGGCCGCCGAAGGACGCTGCGGTGTGATCGGAGCGGTGGGGGAGACGGCCGCCACAGATCGAGGGCTCGCTACCGTCGACTGCCCGACCGGGGCGAGGACCGAAGGGAGCGTGACCGGGAGCGGCGCTGCCGCTGCCGGGACCGCGGGAACGGACGTAGGCGTCGCTGCGGGAGGCCCGAGCTTCACGGTCGTGAGATGGGGTGGCGGGTACGTTTGGCGGAGCTTCTCGGTGTGCGGAGCGAGCAGGGGCGAAGGGTTCGGGAGGGTCGGCGGGCCGCTTGGCTGTGTGACCGGCGCGCGCCCCATGAGCGAACCCGCGTTGGGACGTGAATCGACCGCGATCCGCTCGGTCACCGTGACCGTTTCCATGGCCGAAGCGTACTCGCGTGCCGTGTCGAACCCTCGAGGGCGTACGACGTCCGTGGGGAGATCTTCGGCGAGGGTCGCGACTGCCGTCGCCGCCTCCACGGCGACGCGCATTTCGCCGGCCGAAGCGAACCGCTCGGAGGCGAGGGTGGCCATCGCCCGTGACACGATCGCGAGCAGCGGCGCAGGCACTCCCGCGATAGGTCCGGGCTTTGCGCCGCGCAGAATGGTCGCGACCAGCGCCGCGGGGCTTTCGGCCTCGTAGGGCTTCCTGCCGGCGAGGAGCTCGTAGAGGAGCACGCCCACCGAGTAGACATCCGAGCGCTCCGAGATGTCGCCTGCGCCGATCTGCTCGGGTGGCATGTACGCAAGGGATCCCAAAATCTCGTCCGAGCGCGTGAGGGGCGGGCCCTTCTGATCGAGCAGCTTCGCGATGCCGAAGTCGAGCACCTTGACGAAGACTGGTGTCGCGGCCGTCGCCACGATGAACACGTTCTCCGGCTTGATGTCACGATGCACGATCCCGGCGGCGTGCGCGGCGTCGAGAGCAGAGAGGATCTGCACGACGATGGCACACGCGTCGCGGGTCGTCAGGCGATCGGGCCGCCCGAGCCGCGAGCGAAGCGACTCTCCGGCGAGCATCTCCATGACGAGGTACGTCGGCGGACCCACCGCGAAGTCGGTGACCTGAACGATGTGCGGGTGGTGGAGCGACGCGGTGGCGATCGCCTCTTGCCGAAACCTGTCGAGCGCGTGAGCGTGCTCGCGAGCAAAATCGTCGCGCAGAGTCTTGATCGCGACCCGCCGGCCGAGCTCCGAATGCACCGCTTCGTAGACGACGCCCATCCCGCCCGCAGCGATGCGCCGGACGATACGGTAAGGGCCGAGGGCGGAGGGCGAATCCAGAGTAGGTCGCAGGCTACCACCGCGGCGGTCGGGAGGCGCGAGTTTCACGGATGTCGAGCGGGTCTCACGTCAGTGGAGAAGGGCGAGCTGGAAGCCGTTCTCGAACGACGGGTGTGCTCATGGATCTGCGACATCGCCGAAGGTGCGCATGACTTCGACGATCCATTCGCGCGTGTCCCTCACATCGACGTTCATGTCGACCGCCACGCCGAGCGAGGACGCGCCGCCGCTCGTGACGCCGGCGATCACATTCGACGTACCGGCGAAATGAGGGCCGCCAGAGTCTCCCTTGCAGGTGACCTGCCCGAAGCGAAACCCGAGGCTACCCGCGTAGAGGGCCTTTCGCTTGTGCCCATCGGACGGCGATTCGCAGGAGACCCCCAGCCCTCGCCCGAATGATCCGTATCCGTACACGGTATAGGTGCCACGGGGAGTCGCTCGCGTAGCGAGGCGCGCCGGGACCACCCCCGCGACCGCGGTTTCGAGGCGGAGGAGCGCGAGGTCGGTTCGGAACGAGGACCCTGTCCCCATCACCACGCAACCGGCGGCCGGGTATCGTCCGACCGACGGTCCGAGGGCGGACTCCCCCTTTCGGTCGACGATCACCGTCACGTGGCAGCCCAGGTCATCCATCGCACCATCGAGGCAATGACGCGCGGTGAGCACCGTGTGCGCTCCTACGACGGTGCCCGTGCACACGAAGGTTCGACCGCCCTTCTCGACGTCGAGCGCGACCACCTCGGGGCGCTCGCTGTCGGCAAGCGTCGTCCCCACGACCGCGCCCTCGTCGGTCGCTGCCGTCGTCTCGGGCTGCGCGGACGTGATCGGCGCGCACGCGCCGGTCGTCGACAGCGCCAAGAAGAATAGTGCAGAATGCATGCGTAGCCCGGGGGGGGCCGAATCGTGCGCGTGGCTCATGTCGCTTTCTCCGAGGGCAACTGGAAGCTGAGCGGACTCCTCGCTCCGGCCCGATGCTCCAGCGCCATCTGAGCAAGGCGCGGGCCAAGCTGCGTTCGGGAGGCGGCGGGCGCGCTTCAATCGGGGCGCCGATGATCGGTTCTCGGGCATTCCTTCACGCGCTGCGTCTGGCGGACAGCAACCGGTAGGCGAGGTAGCGCCTCCCGAGTGGCCTAGTCGGCCTCGCGGAGAGGCACGAACGGCCGCGCGGCCGCCTCGCCCGCCAGGACCGTCGCCCGAAGCGGGGCTTTCGCGCCTTTTTGTCGTGCCGCGCTGACTGGCGCGACGCGCAGTGAGCTGCCCTCGTAGTGGATCGCTGCCTCGATGGCTCGGTCCAGAGACCCCATCACTGGAGACACCGACAATGAAGACCCTCGACGACGACAACGCCACCACGATCACCGAAATCCCGCCGCGCCCCCGCCTGAAGACCAGCGTTCGCGGAGGAGAGATGGGCGCCGTCTCGACCGCCGCGGGCGGCCGCGGCTCGTCAGGGTGGAGCCTCCCCCTTCGCCGAGCTGGGCTCGATGTTCGCCAACAGCACGTACTGAGCCGCCCGCACCCAACGCATACGAGCCGTTCATCGGATTGAACCCTAGGAGCCACCATGAATACCGACAAGAAGACCATCGAAGCCGGCAGAAACGAGATCCAGATCCGGCCCCGCGCGCTGCGTAGCGCCATTCGTGCCGGCGAAATGGGAGCCGTCTCGCAAGCCACCTACAAAGACATGGGCAACTACTGTGGGTACACCGGGTCGAAGATGGGCTCCGACACGCGAATAGCCTGTATTGAGCTCACTTAGGCGCAGGGCCTCTGCTACAAGGT
Source organism: Myxococcales bacterium (assembly GCA_043764595.1). Lineage (GTDB taxonomy): Bacteria > Myxococcota_A > Polyangia > Polyangiales > Polyangiaceae > JAAFHV01. The sequence continues at coordinate 8,375 of JAYUKI010001077.1, forward strand.
CCGCGCGGTTGAACCCGCGTCCGGCGTTTGTCAGGGGCGCACGACGGGCTCGTCGGGTTGCCGATGCGGAGCGACGCGGCGCCTACGCGCGGGTACACTCGCGATGAGCCGCCCACGGCGCCCCGAACGGACCCGATGAAGCCACCTTACTCCGCAGAGTCTCCCGTCTCCGGCCTCCACACCGAGCAGCTCCGGCGCGACGCTCCGAAGTTCCGAAGCCAGCCGCGCCTGCATTTCGTCGACTCCACAGGTCCGCGTTCGGCCCTCCTCACCCACGACCTCGTTGCCGGTGCGTCGCCCGATTCGGGCCTCGTGGTCGCGCATCGAACGGTCTCGCGCGTCCACGCCGAGCTCACCCTCCGCGACGACGGGCTCTGGGTGCGCGACCTCGAGAGCCGGAATGGCACCTACGTCGACGGCGTCCGTGTCACCGGCGCGCAGGTCACCTCGAGTCGCACGTTGCGCCTCGGCAGCGTGGACGTGCGCGTCGAATACGGCGACGACGCCCGCGCCGAGGTCGAACTGTGGCCGAGCGACGTCTTCGGCGAGCTCCGCGGGGAGAGCCCTGCGATGCGCGAGCTCTTCGCCCTCCTCGCGCGGGTGGCCGAGAGCGACGCTCCAACTCTCGTTCACGGCGAAACAGGCACCGGAAAGGAGCTCGTTGCGCGCGCGATCCACGATCACTCGGCCCGCGCCGGTGGCCCCTTCGTCATCGTAGACTGTGGCGCGTTCACGGACACGCTCCTCGACGCGGAGCTCTTCGGCTACGCCAAGGGCGCGTTCACGGGCGCCGCGAGCGCACACGTTGGCGCGTTCGAGAGCG
>JAYUKI010001078.1:0-2702 GCA_043764595.1 Myxococcales bacterium
GCGACGAGGGTCTCGACGCGAACCAGCCAACCGAGCCCCTGCTCGCGGGTCGCGGAGTCGAGCACCAGCAGGCGACCGAGCTCGGAGAGGACACGGGCCTCGAGCAGAGCGCTCTTTGCCTCGGTGGCAAGCTTCGCTGCGGCTTCGAGCTCGGCTCGTGCGAGCTCTGGGTCTTCGTGGAGCGCCGTCGCACCGAGGAGCAGCCCGCGCGCGAGCCGATCGAGGGGGTGCAGGGCGACGGCGGGGCCTTCTTTTGCCATGATCGCCCTCGCCTCGGCGATGGCCGAGCGCGCGAGTCTGTCCTCGCACATCACGGCAAGGGCCACCTCGGCGACCATCAAGGTCCCGAGCACGGTCCTCGGAGCGAGGGCGTCTTCTCGGAGCCGCGTCGCAGCTCGGCGTACGGACAAAAGGGCCGTCCGAGCGCTCTTGGGGGTCGCGAGTAGGGCGGCAAAAGTCGCGAGCACGGCATGAAGCTCGGGCTCGATCGCTTCCACCGCGGCGGCCTGCGAGCCTAGCGACTCGTCGTGAAGCGCCGCGAGGGCACGCGACGCGCGCGGCAGGATGACCGCCGAGGCCAGGGCGCGCGAGAGCGGCGTTGCATCGACGGAGGCGAGGGCCGACCGGAGCGACAAACCGAACGCGTGGGAAGCGACCGCCGCGAAGCCACCTTTTTCGCGGCGCGCGAGGGCGTCGAGGAGGACGAAATCAAGCGCCGACAAGCACTCGCGGAGCGCGACCGAGGGGTCTTCGGCGAGCCGGAAGAGCCGCGACGGCGATTTCGTAGCCACGACACGCGCGCTGGCTCTGACGGATGGCGGACCTCGTGGATCCACGCCTTGTTCGATGGGAGCCGTGTCGAGATCGAGGACGACGGCGAGCGCATCACTGGCGGTCGCGAACCTTCGCCCTGGGTCGTTGGCGACCATGCGCTCGAGGAGGGTGGAGAGCGGCTTGGGGACGAGCCCGAGAGGGACAGCGAGGTCCGAGTCCGCTGGCTCGCGCGCTAGCGGGAGGCCAAGCAGCTCGTAGAGCAACATGCCCGCGGAAAAGACGTCGCTGCGACTGTCACCGCGTTGCCCCGAGAGCCGCTCGGGTGCGCCGTAGCGAACCGTCCCCCACGCCGTGGCTTCGTCGTCGGAGTCGCTGGCGAAGGCGTTCGCGACGCCGAAATCGACGAGCACCGCTGCCTCGAGCGTGTTGCCAGGGACGATCACGTTCGCGGGGCGCAGGTCGTGGTGAACGACTCCTGCGGCATGTGCCGCCGCGAGGCCGGACAGGAGGCCGCGGGCCGCGCGAAGCACTTCGTGAGGAAAAAAAGGCCTTCCGAGGAGATCCGGACCTAGCCAAGAGCCCTCGACCAGATCGGTCACGAGGTAGGCCCCGAGCGGGTCGAGGCCGTGGTCGTGGGCGCTCACGACGTGCCTCGAGCCAATCTTGGCGAGGTGCGCGGCTTCTTTCTCGACCCGCTTCAAGTCCGCCACTCGGCCCTCCGAGGTGCCGACGATCTTGACGGCCACCGGAAATCCCGTTCGGCGGTCGCGGGCGCGGAACACCGTGGATGAGCGTCCGCTTCCGAGCGCCTCGGCGAGCTCGTACCGGCCCGCGACGACGGTCTCTTCGGGTGGGCTCGCCGGAGCGACGCCATCGGCGTCGTGTCGTTCGGCCGCGTCTCGATCGTCCGAGCCGCCCATCGCCGTCACGGAGAGCTCGGCATGGACTTCGCTCTGCTAGCCAGCCGGCAAAGCGAACGGAGCTCGGGCGTGGAACGCGTACATCGTGCCGAGTGTCGCCACCACCTCGGTCTCGCAGCTGACGCAACGGTCCCGCGCGCACGAATGACCGAGCCATACCGAGCGCGAAGGCCCAAGATGCGCACGAAGGCGCGCGAATGGCCCGTGGAACGATGGGTCAGAGCTTCACCTGGCAGCGGTCGATGCAGCTCGCGAGTGACGTGCACCCCGCGTTGCCCGAGCACGCTTTCGCCTCGGCACAGCACGAGCGGGAGAGGCAACGGTCTCGCTCGGGGAGGCCATACGAGACCTGACCCGCTCCGGTGCCGATGGCCGAGCAGCTTTTTTCGGTGGTGTCGTCGTCGGCTTCGTCGCCGTAGCACTGCTCCGTGTTGCAGTCGTCGAGCGCTTGAAGAAGCGTGGCTCCCGAACCGAAGTCCGTGAAGCACTGCGACGCGCACACTTCGTCGGCGTTGTAGGGGGCCTGCTCTTGCGGCGAAATGGGCTGGACGACCTCGCCTTCGTTCAGAGGCACCGTGCCTTGTGTGCCGTTGCCCGTGGGCAAAGGCGCAGGGTTGCTCGACGACGAGCACGCGAAGACGAGCGCGCCCGTAGCGGCAAGGAGGGCGGGCCCGAGGGCCATGCGAATCATGGTTTTGCGGCTCAGCGGCATTGGGGCAATCCGTTCTCCATGGTCGCGACGCGAGACTGTCCCGAAAAGACACATTTTTTGCCAGTGGCGCACTGATACCCGAGCGCAATCGCTTGGGTTTTGCACTGGAACGAAGCGTAGTCGCGCTGCTCGCTGCAATACCAGCCGTCTGCCCTACCGACGCAGGACTCGTCGGGAGTGACGGGAGTGCCACATCCCGGAGCGGCTTGGCCGTCCGCGCGGACCGGAATGAACACGTCCGGGATTCCGCATTTGCGGGCGGTCTTCACGCGGCCGCAGAAGTCGCTGCACGCGCG
>JAYUKI010001079.1:0-9197 GCA_043764595.1 Myxococcales bacterium
GCCTCGATGTGAGACCGGGCGTTCCTTATAGAAACCCCGTCCCTCGCACGTCAACCGAGCTTCGGAGGCTTCTGCACTTCTCTCGCTGGCTCGGGCTTCTTGGCGGGGTCGACACGCCCGATCGCAGCGGCTTTGTCACCCAAGGACGGAAATAGGTCCTCGACCTCAGATTCTGCTCGCTCGTCCACTTCCTGCCCCCCGAAGGCCGCCCGCTCCACCGCGGAGGCCCAAGTTGCGACCCGATCGTCCCGCGCGGCGCGCTTGACGTGGCCCGGAGTGGCCTCGGGACGTGCGTCGTACGGAGCTCCCGTGCGGCGCGCCCAAGCGACGAGGCGCTCGAGAAGCTTCCTTTTGCGGGTAACCAAGGCGATTCGAAGCTCACCGGGCACCGGAAGTGGATTCTGGAGCTTGGCGTGAAACGGTCCCTCGGCCGAAATCGTGTCTTGCGGGAGCCCACCTTCGAGCACGAAGGAAAACCGTCCGTCGTCCTCGGTCACGACGCTCACTCGGGTCTCCGACCCTTGGAAAGAGCGGTGTTCGACCCAAACGCGGACGCGCGCAAGCGGGTGGCCCTCGTGGGCGTCTTCCACGATACCCGTGTAGGTTCCACCTTTCGGCGAGTCACTCGTCCGCACCACCTCGAGCGACGCGCGTTCCACGGGCTTCCGCACGTCGGGAGCCTCGGCGCGCCGGGCGCTCGGCTGAGCGCGACGCCGGCCCAGTACGAGCCACGCCACCACCAGCGCGCCTGCGATGGCGAGTGGAACACGCGTGAGCGGGCTCGGTCCGCGCACCGGAAGACCCAGCACGACCTCTGGTCCAGGCTCGAAATAGGGGGACTGCGGAAGGTAGCGGAGCCGAAGCTCGAGCCGCTTCGAGCCGCCCTCCGCAAACGTCGCGACGAGGTGGGCGTGGCCCAATTCGATCGTTGCAGCACCGACCACGAGGTCTCCGATGCGAGCCTCGACCGTTCCTTCCGGAACGGGGCCAGCGACCGTCTCTGCGAGCACGTCGATCGGGATACCGTCTTCGGGGTTCTTTGCCGAGGCGCCTTCGAGCGAAGGTGCCGAGAGCTTCACTTTGGCGTGGACCTCGATGGGCACCACGTACTGGGCCGCGCTCGTGTCTGCGTCGCCGGCGAACGCAAGCGCAAGGGTGGTCGCACGTGGCGCTCCGAGCTTTCGGACGTCGACGTCCAGCACGGCCCGTCCGCGGGCGTCCGTCGTCGCGGTGGCGAGCGGAGAGCGATCGCCCTGCGGGAGAAACAACGTAAGACCAAGGCCCGAAGCCGCTTGGGTCGCGCCGTTCTCTTGGTTCTCGGCGAGGGCCGAAAAGCGGGCAGGGGTGCGATCCAACGACACCACACGCGGCTTGGGGTCGAGCACCAAGAAGAGCGGCCTGCGCCCGAGATCGAACGGCACGGCGAGCTCCGCAGCGTCGAGGAACCCGGAGCCTTTCCACGCGAGGTTGGCGGTGTAGCGATCTTTCGCCAGTCCCACACGCACGCAGAATCGGCCGCCAGGATCGGTGTCCACCGCGAGGGTATCGCCTTGGGCCGAAAGCGTACCGAGCCCGCAGCTCTTTGCACTGCGGAGCGCGTCTTTCGTTTCGGGATCGTCGTCGTGCGCGTCGCGTGTGATGCGGACGGTGACGGGCTGTTTTCCGATCGCTTCTCCTACGTCGTCACGGAGAGCCCCTTGAAGGAGCAACTCGCCTTCGTCGCGAGACGCCCGCACCTCGAAGCCGCCTTCCCCACGGATGATGAGAGGCTCCGCGTGGGCGAAGCGGGCACATCCGAGAACGGCGAGCACGACGAGGGGGAGAGGTAGGCGGCTTGCCCACTTTTGAGTCGTCCCGGCCACATCGTTCCATCGACGTGGGACTTCGTGCTTCGAGCTTGGTTTCGGCAAGGGCGGTTTCGGGTCGAAAGGGGACGTGGCGCGAGGGCCTATCGTGGGGAGGCAACGCTCGGAAGGCCAGACCCCGAGTGTGGGCTGGTCGAAGGTCCTTCATTCAATTCGTTCGATCGCCGAAGCGAACTGAAGCTTTTCAGAACGGTACCGTCGAATCGGATTGCGAATGGTGTCCTTCCCGCGAAGCTCTCGAGCTTGGAGCGCGTACGAGCGCATTCTCTCCTCGAGAATCTTTGGCGGCGTCGCCCCTGTCCAGGGGAAAGCGTTCGGTGTAGCGTGAAAGAATCCATGAACGGCGAGGCTAAGCGGTTGGCAAACGTCGGGAGAAGAGCCACGCGGGCGCTCGTTGGAATGTCCGCCGTCGCCGTCGCTCTCGCGGCTTCCTTCGCAGGCGCCAGCGATGCTCTCGCGCAGCCCGCAACCCCGAGTGTCGGGGAGCTCCTCCCCAAATTGAGCGCAGCGAGCGACTCCCGTGTTCGCGCCGCGACCGTGCTTCAATTCGGCGCCACGAACGACGATGCGGCTGTGGCTCCGCTCTGCAAAGAGCTCTCGGACAACGCGGAAATCGTGCGCTTGTCTGCGGCCATCGCCCTTCGACGTCTCGCTCGGCCAGCGGCCCTCGGCTGCTTGAAGGCGCGCGTCGGCCCCGAGGTGGCCGAAGGTCCAAAGCTCCAGATCTCACGCGCGATCGAGAGCCTCAGCGCGATTGCCGCAGCCCCGGCGGCGCCAAAACCGGCGGGAGGCGGCAGCTACGATCCGCCCCAACACGCCGGTGCCAAGTACTACGTGGCGCTTTCTCCGGTGGCCAGCGCTGCCGACCGGCCCCAGGCCGAGGTCGAGGCCGTGGTCCTTCGCGCCATTCGTCAGAAGCTCGAAGGCGCAAGCGATATCCAGGTCGCTCCCATGAAGGAGAGCGAAGATGCCGCGAAGAAGGCCATCGCGAGCCGAAAAGGTAAGGGCTTTTATCTGTCGATCTCGGTGGAGAAGTTCGACTACTCGGGCGGAAATCTGCGCGTGAAAGTGAACATCGCCATCTTCTCGTATCCAGGAAAAGCGCTCATCGCGCCGAGCGGCAAGGCCGCGACGATGTCGGGCGTGGCGCCGGGAAATCACGGCGCCGAAGACCAACTTCTCGAAGCGGTGGCCGGCGCCGCAGTGAAGCAATTCACCGAGAACGCTGCCCAAATGTGACGTTGCTCGCCGTCGGCCTTCCCGCCCCGAATGCGGAGGCTTGGCGAGTGGGGCCAGTTGGGGCGACCATGCGGTCATGCGCAAACTGCCTTTGATCGTCTTGCTCGGATGGCTTGGAAGCACGTTTGGGTGCGGATCGAGCCCCACTACGCCAAACGTGACCCGCGTGACGCTTCCCCCTCCCTCTCCCTACGCAGGGACCACTCAGGGGTCGGCCCCCGTGTCCATGCCACCATCCCAGGGCACGCCGCCGGCCTCGGGTTCGGACGCAGCCGCCGAGCAGCTCCTCTCGGCCACGCTCGCTGCACTTCAGCAGAACCGCGACGAAGAGGCGGCCGTGCTGGCCATCGTCCCCTACCTGCACCGGAGCTTGCTCGATGCGAGCGGCGCCCAGCTCACCACCGACGTCCGCCAGTTCAGCTTCAAGAAGGCCTTTGGCGCCGCACCTCTCTATGGCGTTCCCGTAAAAGTGACACGATCGCGGCCCAGCAACGTCACCGCGATCGGTTTCGGCCCAACGGCCGAACGAGGTCGAAGCGTGGACTATTTCGTCGCCAAGCGAGATGGGCAGCCCGGCATGCCCGCACCCGTCACGGTATTTTTCCCCGAGTCCGGCGGCGCGCCCAAAGTGTCGTACTTGGGGAGCTTGTGAATCGCACGTTTGGCCGCAAAAGAAGCCTCCCCGTGAAGACGCACGTGCGTCGGTCGGTGGCCGTCCCGGAAGGGCGTCCACTTCGTGTCGCGGTGGTGGCCGATACGCATTCGCGTCCTCATCCCAATCTGCCGAAGGTTCTCGAAGCGCTCCGGCCGGACCTCGTGGTGCATGCCGGCGATATCGGCGATCTCGCCGTCCTCGATCGACTGGCGGAGCACGCCGCGGTCGTCGCGGTGCGCGGAAACATCGACGAAAAGGCTCCCGATCTTCCCGACGTGATCACTCTCTCGGTGTGCGACGGCGAGACCACGTTGCTAAAGATTTTGGTCGTTCACATCGCCGTGAACGGGCCGCGGCTTCGTGCCGACATCATCAGGCTCGCGAAAGCCGAAGACGCGTCTTTGGTTTTTTGTGGCCACTCGCACGTTCCGTTCGCATCGAACGAAGGAACCATCGCCGTCTTCAATCCTGGCTCGGTCGGCCCGCGGCGTTTCGAGTTGCCGATCGTAGTCGGGCTCGCCACCATCGCTCGAACGGGGGTTTCTCTTTCGCACGTGGATGCCGAAACCGGCGCGCCATGGAGCCCCGCGATGTTGGCCCCGCGCGTCTACTGATGAGCGACGGTCAGGGGCGCGTCGCGACGGCCGCCACTTTGGCGACGCCCACCGAGCCGACCGCCTCTTCGCCGCCCCAGGCAGTTCCACGAAGGCGCACCATACGCACCTGCCCCGCGGCCGTGACGAACACGGCGGTAGCGTCGTCTCCACACACGCCCGCTGCCACGCGCGGGACGGACGCGAGCGCCGTCGCGGAGAGTGCGACCGGTGCAGAGAACCGCGGCGGGCTCTGGGTGAGGTCTACGAGGCTCGCGTAACCAAGTCCGTTTTGACCGCGGAACGCGAGGACGCCGCGGTTCGTTCCGGCCTTGGCGAGGAACACTTCCTCGTCGCTCGTGGTGCCCGCAAGGACCGCTCCGTGTGCCGTCGCGGCTTTCGTGGTCGCGTTGCGCGTGCTGGACGTCAGCAGGCGCGTGTCGCGATCGACGTGAACGCCGAGGAGGTCCACGGTCGCGCCTCCAGTGGCCAGGAGGCCCGGCACTCCGCCGCATCGTGAGACGCCGCCGCCGCCGGCCGTTGCGCACACGTTCGTTCCTGCCACGGCGGCCGCAGCGGACCACGCCGTGCCGGTGCGAACCTGCGTGTAGAGTGCACCTTGCGAGTCTCCACCGAACGCGGCGACGAGCTCGGCGCCGACGACCGCACCCGTGAGAGGCTCTGGGCCGAAGCTGGGTGGAGTGCCGACCGCCGCTGGGGTTTCGAACGCCGTCGCCGCCCACGTCGCGTGCATGTACCCGAAGGCGGTGTCTTGGAAAAGGAGGTGAAGGGCCACTCCGTTCGTCGCGAGCGTCGGCGTTCCGCGGACGGAGGACGTCCCCAAGCGGGCCGGAGCGCCGAACGCCGAGCCCGTCGAGCTCGTGAGCTTCAGTGCGTCGCCCGAAGCGCGGAATGCGGCTTGGAAGCCCGTTCCGAAGGCGACGAGCGCGGGGCCGGAGAGTGCGCTCTCACCCGCGAGAGTCTGAGTGGTCCAAGCGCCTCGGGTTTTGAAGGCAGCCTTCAGCGACGTCTCGTCACCGGCCATGACGGCAATCGTGCCCGTGCACGAGTCGGCGTCCGCCGCATCGAAGGTGGTCGCGTCCGTGGCACCGTCGGTAGGCACAGCGCCGTCGACCTCGGGAACTGCGGCATCGTCTTGTGGCAAGACTGCGCCATCGGCAGCCACGGCGGCATCGCGTCGACTCGCATCGTTGCCGCCGAAGTCCTCGCTGAAGTCCTTCTTTTCGACTCCCTCTGCGCACGCCGCGAACACGGAGGCGAGGGAACAGACCCCAAGGGAGAGAGCTGAGAAACGAAAAGCGGAAAGTGAGGAGGAAGGCTTCGGCACGGCAACGACCGTAGCAAATTCCACGGCGCGCGCTCGTCCTGCAATGACGTCTACGTCGCGGAAACCGCGGGACTTTTTGGCGTGCTGCGGCACGAATTCGGTGCGCCGATGACGCAGTGCTTCGTACGTCGGGTCAGTGGGCGTCGATCACGATCCACACGTCGTCAAGACAGAGCTCCGCCTTTGCGTGGGCGGTGAGCTTGAGGTCTGCCAGCTTCCCGGGCTTTCCGTTCACCGTGACACGGGTGCGCTTCGGATCGAGCTTGCCGCTCACGCTGTTTTGCATCGACGCAATCGTCATGCGGTCGGGGTCGACCGTGGTGATGATCCCGTGGACGTAGCGGCTGGTGGACGAAGGCTCGTCGGCGCGAACGACGCTCCCGCCCACTCCGCCGGCGGATACGAGCATGAAGGCCGCGACCGTCAGCGCGAAGGTAAAGTGACGCTTCATTTCCCGTGTCCTCTGCACCGTCGAGGCGACATCCAAAATGGAAACCATCCCCAACGACTGCGGCGCGCCTTACCACGCGTCAGCAGGGCGTCCAGTCGAAAGCTCGAAAACAGGGTGGGAGCCTCGAGACATCGCGTACTTGGCGTGTTCGGGCGACTCGTCGTCCTCATCCTCCCATCCAGCCCATCCCTTGAAAACTAGCCAAGCGTGGGGCGACCGGGCACCATAGAGGCACATGAGCAACGTCGAGGCCGCAGCCGCACCGCGCCCCAAGTACAAGCGCAGCGTCAAGAACTACATCGTCGACTCGCGCTTCCAGCTCAAATACACGAGCTTCATCGTCGCCGTGGCGGTCGGCATCAGTGCGCCGCTCGGACTGTTCCTCTGGCGCACCAGCGAGAAGGTCGTCGCCGAGAGCCAGAAGGTCGTCGAAGAAAGCAAAAAGGTGAGCGAGGTCGTGTCGCTCCAGATCTCGAAGGATCCCGTTTACGGGAGCGACCCAGAGCTCGCCAAGGCCTTCGGGTCCGAAGCCAACACGGCTGCCGCGAAGGTCCAGGCGCAGCAAGAGGCGCTTGCCAGCGAGCAGCGCACCATGATGCGGACGCTCGTTGGAGCCCTTGGTCTCATGGTCGTTCTCATCGGGCTTCTAGGCATCTACTTCACGCACAAGGTCGCTGGGCCCATCTACAAGATGAAGCTCCTCTTGACGCAGGTCGGAGAGGGGAAGCTCACCTTCTACGGCAAGCTCCGAAAAGGCGACGAGCTCCAGGACTTCTTCGAGACGTTCGCGACCATGGTCGAAAAGATCAAGTCTCGTCAGTCGCGCGAGGTCGACGACCTCGACGCGGCCATCGCTGCCGCCAAGGCCTCCGGAGCGAGCGAAGAGGCCATCTCGAAGATCAGCGGCGTTCGCGACGAAATGAAACGAGCCCTCGAGGCCTGACTCGAAACCCGGCGCAAAAGAAGTCGTCGCCTCGCCAAGCCGCCGATAGGATCGCCCTATTTTGCGGCAGGCACTTACGACTCTTCCTGTGCCGTAATGGCGGCGGGGAAATGCTCGATCGTCACTTCGCCCGTCGATAGGTGTACGACGCACACGTCGAGCCTAACGCGCTCGACGCCGGCGAGTGGGAAGGGGGGAGTCACCAAGACGCGAGCAGCAGCCGCGACGAGCCGTGCTCGCTTCTTGGGACCGATGCTCGCGAGAGCTCCGACCATCGAGCCCGGTCTTCGTGTCCGTACCTCGACGAGGGCGAGCAACTCGTCCTTACGAGCGACGACGTCGATCTCGAGGGCACCGAGACGTACGTTCTGCCCCAAAATGGAAAAACCGCGCGCGACCATGAAGTCGCACGCGGCTTGTTCCGCGACCCGCCCGAGGGCGTGGCCGCGTGGCGCCCGTTTCACTTCGCCGTGCTGCTCGCGGCGGGGGCTGCGGCGGCGTTGTCGCCCTTGCACTGCGTACGCGTGTTGGCCGCATCGCAGTCGCCCGTGCAGTCGACCGCGGAGTTGTACTTGGTGTCCTGCTTGATGCAGTAGCCGCCCGTGAGGCCTTCGTTGCCCTGGCCGGTCGGGTCGACGAGCTGCTCGCAGCCAAAGCCATCCGGACATGCGCAGTAGTTGGCGCCGTCATCCGTTGCGCCCTTGGAGTTCGCGCATCGACACGAACAATAGACGGTCTTGTCCGCGGTGCGGTTCAGGCACTGCGGCTCGACACGAGCACCTTCGGGGGCGCCGGGAGTGCCTTCGACTTTGCCGTCTTGGGTTCCGGGAAGGACACAAGCCGTCTTCGACGAGATCGGTCCAGACGCTGCGGTTTGTCCGTAGGGGCAGGAAACGCGGCCGCGGAAGTGATTCACCAGGCAGAGACGAGTCTGGCACTGGAAGCTCTTGGACTCGACGTTGACCTGCTTCTGACTGAAGCCGATGAACGAGGGATCGTACTCTTGCTCGGGGACGCAGGGGTCACCGACGCCGGTTGCCGAACAGCCCTGGCCAGCGAAAAAGACGGACCCAGAGCCGACGAAAAGAACGGCGAGGAGCATGCGGGAGCGAGTCATGCGGAGGCTCTCCAGATTCGGAATGCGGGATTCGGGCGGATGCAACGATTGTGAGATGCGGGCGACCTGAGCGCACGGCACCCTCGGGCGGGGACCGTACCTCCCTCGGCCAAAATTCGTCAAGGACGATCAAGGCACGAACGGAGATCGGAAGAAGGTCGCAACGAGTCCAAGCGGAAGCGCTTTGGTCTCGAACGAGCTTGGGGGCAGTCGACGCGGCCCATTCGAAAAAGATTCGTGCGATTCGACGAGTGCATCCGAACCCAAGCCTGTGGCATGGAATCGCGTCCCACACGCCCACTCCGCACGTTCGAGAACCCTGACGCGTCGTAACGCAGTGGGTCGAGAGTGGCGGTCTTGGGCGATGCCCCTTGACAATGGCGAACGAGCCTTTCTACCATGCCGCCCTCGGAGAGAGTATCCACTTAATTTCGTTGAGCTTTTTGGCGCGGGGCGCCGCCGGCCGATATCGAGCCAGCGGACAAGGCCTCGACTCTCCTAGCAAAGTTCGCAGTCGCCTTCCGCCAGCGACCCCCCCGTCTACCTGCTCGAGCCCCGATCCGTGACCCCGGCCCCCCGGACCCCGCGAGGAACCCCTCTCATGCGTATATCCCTGGCGCGCAAACTCCTTCTGACTGCCGTCCCCGTGCTTTCGTTGGCTCTCGTCTCGCCCCACGCTTCGTACGCGCAGAAGGGCGGGGCCAAGAAGCCTGCGGCCGCCGCGACGCCGAAGGGTGGCAAGCCCGGAACCGCAAAGCCCGGCGCTGCTGCCGGTGCGGACATCGAGCTCGACGAGCCGGCCCAACCCGCCGCCAAGGCCGCGGACAACGGACCGCCCCCCACCGCCGGTCAAATGACCGAGCCGGCCGCACAGGCGAAGCGCCTCTTCGACAGCGAAAAATGGCTCGATGCGTCCCTTGGGCTCTACCGAGTCTACAAGGGCGAGACGCAGGACGACGAAGGCAACAAGCAGCTCGCGCAGTACC
>JAYUKI010001080.1:0-9192 GCA_043764595.1 Myxococcales bacterium
GTCGTATCGCGCCAGGGAGCCATCATTCAGCATCGAGCCCAGCTTAGTTACTCACGCGGCGAACCCCGCACATCGAACGAGCTTTGCGACGTCGTGGTACCTCGCGCACGGGAGAGTCACGAGGAGAATCGGCTTCTCGGGGGATTGCCACTGTGTGCGATGACAGCCGCTCTCGCTGGAGACTTGCCGGTGGCGCGCCGCTTGGTCGACGAGGCTCGTGTGGTCACGCGGCACCTGGCACCGACCAACGTGCGCCGCGCATCGATTGCTCGCGCGGATGCGTTCACTTCGTTGCTCGCGCACGATTACTCGCGATGTGTGAGTGTCGTCGCGGACGCCGCGAAGGGGACCGAGCGTGAGGCGCTCCTCGGCCCTTCCGCCGACTTGCGAATGATGGCGGCACTGGCACGGGATGCGATGCACGATTCGGCGACGGCAAAACTCGAGCTGGGAGCCGCGGCTCTCTCGGCGTCGCGGAGCGGAGACCCACGGTCCAAACTGCGCGTTCGGGCCGCGTCGGCGCTCATCGCCAAGGAACGCAGCCGCTTCGACGAGGTTCTGCAGGAATGCTCTCGCGCCGGTCTGGGCGGCCTCGCGGACGAGCTTCGGGCGCTTTCCAAGGCGAGGGAGGCGGGCGCCGTGCCGTTCAGTTCAAGCGACCGATGACGACAAGACTCGCGGACAACGCGATGAGGTCACGTTCTTCGAACGCGAGCATCACGATGACCTCGTGCGTATTGACGGCGGCGCGGTCTCGGCGCCCCGGCCTCCCGTTTTTTTGTTGAGGCCCACCGGTTCGCGACGACCCGGTCACCCTTACGCCAAAGCGACGTTCGCCGAGTGCGCTCGCGGAGCAAAGCCGTGCAGTCAACCCACCCCGAGAGTGGCGTTCGCAACTACGCGTTCCGCATCGGTCCGCGCCTCTCCGGTCGAACCAGCGGCGCCACGGGCCGTCCCGCCGCTCATGGTCTCCACGGCGTACGCTGCCGCGAGGTCCTCCCGCCGTACGGCTGGCCGCGCGCCGGCGCCCATGTTCCCGACCTCGTCCGTCACTCGAACCGGAACGAGGGAACCCATCTCAGCACGTTGTCCGGAGGGGAAGATAGACCGAGAAAGTGGAGCCCCGTCCAGGGTCGCTCGTTGCAGAGAGCCAACCTCCGTGGTCTTCCGCGATCCCGGTGGCCACCGTAAGGCCGAGCCCGGTTCCTCGTCCTTCGCTCTTCGTGGTGTAGAAGGGCTCGAAGACCCGCGCGAGAGCCTCGGCGTCCAAGCCTTGCCCGTGGTCGACCACGTCGATGCGTACGGCCTCGACCTCGTTCGTCGAGCCAGGCCGCACCGCAAACTCCATGCTCTCGAGCCGCATGCTGACCACCGAGCCAGCGGGGGCCGCCGCGACGGCATTCATCACCAAGTTGGTAATCAGTTGTTCGAGCCTTAGTGAGTCGGCTGAAAGCGTGATGTCCATACGACATTCGGCCGCAAGTGTGACGCCGCTCTCCTTCGCCAGCGGGCTGAGCAGGCGCTCCACATCGACCAGAAGATCGCCGAGGCTGACGTCGCGTCGTTGGGACTCACTGTCGCGAGAAAAGTCCAGCAGCTGCCGAACTGTGCGACTCATCTTCGCGACTTGAGCAAGGATGACGCGCACGGCGTCGCCGCGATCGTCCTCAGACGCCGACATATCGAGTAGGCTCTCGGCGCGAAGCACTACGACATTGAAAGGTGTCCCGAGCTCGTGGGCGACGGCGGACGCGAGCGTGCCGACGGTTCGAAGCCGGTCGAGGTGACGGAGCTGCTCGAGCGTCTCGACATGCGCTGTGGCTTCGTCTGCGAGACGGGTGCGCGCTCGGTCCAGCTTGTCGCACATCACGTTGAGCTCACGTTTTAGGAGCCCAATCTCGTCGTCGCGGTCTTCGGGCAAACGTTCGGTGAAGTCTTCGCTCGCGATGCGGCGCGCCTGGGCGACCACCCGACCGAGTGGCGCCCCGATGAGCAGATGACCGAGCCCAAGCGCGAGCACACCCGCGAACAGGCCAAGGAAAAGAGCAAAACCGATCTCCTCGGTCAGCGCCGCGCGCATGATGGCCGCTCGCGTCGGCAATCCGTGCGTCACCTCGAGCACGCCGAGGACTCGTTGGTCAGCGCGGACGGTTCGTACATGACGGAGGACCCGTCGCTCGCTCTTCTCCTGGACCGTCGATCCGAAATCCTTCTCCTCGTAGCCCGATGCGAACGTGGCCTCTACGGACGGGCTCCTGGCGCTGGCGGCTGCGACGTGGCCCCGCGATCGGGCCGTGTCCGGTCCGCCTACCGTTCCAAAAAGGCCAATCCCGCGTGGCTCACGATCGAGCCCTCCTTCGGATCCACGCTCTGATCGTAATAGAGAAGCTTGCCAGTGGCCGCGCCATCCAGGGCCGCTAGTAGGGTGTACACGGGGCCCGTGCCGCACACGCGCCGCGTGTCGCCGTCGCTCACGACGTGCTCGAAGAACCCGAGGGCGTCGCCCTGTCGAGCGAGGCCAAGGGACTCCCTATCGCGGGCCTCCAGGATGGACCTTGCTTTCGCGTCGGCGGCGCGTGGGTCTCCGAACCTCGGGCCCACGTGCGCCAAATCCGCTCCCGCCAAAACGACCGCGTTCTCGTCGCGGACGACGTTTCGGAGCTCGTCCAGGAAGGCGGCGACCTCGGGATCGGCGGCCGGATCGGATCCCGTGCGTTGGGCCTGTCCGAGCCCGCAAAGAATCGGGACGATGCGAACGCCTTCGCTCCGTCCCAATCGGTCGAGCGCGTGCTTCAGGAACACGGCGGAGAACTCGATCGAGTGCTCGTGCTCGTGGTTCAAGAGGTCTGCGTGGGGGTCGAAGCGCGAGGCGCGCTCGAGTCGTCCAATCGCTTCGTGGTGGGCTTCGAGCGGGCCGAACGGAGTAGCGAATCCTTTTGGACAGATGCAGAACGGAGCCGTCATCGCGGCGTGGGACGTTCCTAGAAGCACGAACGTGCGGATTCCCGCCGGAAGCGCCTTTTCCAGGGCGTCCGAGCACGCGCCATAACCTCGCGCGCCCCTCCACGGGTCGATGTGAGGAAGGACCAGGGCCCGGAGCGAGCGACCGTTGTCGATCGGATCCTCGGCGGCGAAGCGAGCCCCCACACAGTCTTTCGCGATGTAGGCCTCGAGCTTCGTCGCCTCGCCTGGGTACGCCGAGCCGGCGAAGGCCGCTCGTCGCAAAGGAGACGCGAGGAAGGCGCCGTGGGCGTCCGCGATGGCGGTTTCAAGCTTCGGTCCTTCCAAGAACAGGGCGTCGTAGAGGGCCTCGGCGGCGTCCCGAATGGCGGAGAGCGGGACGTCGAGGCCTTCGTCGCGCAGGAGCTCGCGACGTATGTCGGCATGGGTGCGATCGCCCGAGAACCGCGCGAGGACCGGCACGAGGGCCACGGGAATGAGCGCTGGTGTCTTCGCGACGCCCGTCGGATCGCGCAGAACGAGGCAAGGCTCGCCGTTCGAATGGCTCAAGAACGAATCGACCGCACGGAGCTTGGGGGTAGCGACGGATGGTTCCACGGGAGCCGTCATGGTATCGCGACTTCCGTGGCAAGGCCCCCTACGCGTGATTTGCACGCCGAGCTTCATGCGCTTTACACGCGTCTCGACGGCGTCCTCGACGGCTTCGGGTGTGGCGCGAGCACGGACTGCTGTCGGTTCGGCGTCACCGGCCGCGAGCCGTACGTGACCAAGCTCGAGGTCGACGTGCTGCTCCGAGCCGTGCGGGCGCGTGGTGGAATCCCGAAGCGCAGAGTCCTGCCGATCGCAGGTGAGCGCCGGTGCCCCCTTCTTGGCGACGAAGGCAAGTGCATCGTGTACGCGTCGCGTCCGTTCGGCTGCCGCACGTTCTTCTGCGACGCGGCCCTTCGCGAGCACGCTCCGGGAAAGCTCCCCAGGAAGGAAATCGCGAGTCTCTTGCGCGAGCTTTCGACCCTCTCGGAGAGGCACGATCCACGCGACGGGCGCGGTGACCCGCTCACGCACGCACTAACGCGCTAACGGGATAGGCCTCGTCGCACCGGTAGAACGTGGTGCAAAACCAAGGTATTGAGGTGGGGTGCGGAAGTCCCGCGGACCACTCTTGCCGTCGGCGCTCGGCGCCACCTACCTCCTCGCTCTCGCGTGGTGGTCCGGGAAAAACGCGGACGACGCGACCTTCGGCGACAAAGCCGAAGCCGTTACGCACTTTATCGAGGCAAAGTTTTCCGCCGACGTGGCGCGAATCACGACGGCCATCGCGGCGTGCGCCGTCGGACTGGGACTGATACTCGGCTTATTGTCGTACCTTGTCCTACGCGCTCGAGGCGCCCATCGGGCCAGCCTTCCCCGGTACGCGGTCGAGTCGGCTGCCGTCGTCGTAGCGCTTCACTCCTTCATCGTGCTTCGTGCGATGGCGCGCACGCCGCAGCTCTACGCGTCGACGTTCTACGCAAGGGGCGGCGTCCTCCGCACGCTTCAGGTGCTCACCACCGACGTCCTCGGACCAGGCGGGGTGGGGGTGTTGGGAGTGGCAGCGTGCCTCGTGTACGTCTTTGGTCCGGGCGGGCGGAGTGCCTCCGTGCGACCGCTCTTCGCTTCGGCGCTGCATGGAGTTGCGGCGGTGCGACGACGTCTCGCTTGGGGCGGAGGGGCCGCGCTCGCGCTCGTGCATGGCTCGATCGATCCGACCGCAGGAACCGCGGCGGACGGCGCTGCGACCACGACGACCGTCGCCAAGGTGGCCAAGACAGCCGGTCCTCCGATGAACGTGCTCGTGCTTGCCGCCGACTCCCTACGCCACGATCGTCTCACGTCGCGGACCGCTCCGAACCTGTCCGAGCTCGCCGCGCGCGGAACCCGGTTCGATCGCGCCTACGTGTCGGTGCCGCGCACGTTCTCTTCGTGGGTGAACATTCTCACCGGCCAGCACGCGCACCACCACGGCGTAAGGTCCATGTTTCCGCGTTGGGAAGAGCGCGCGAAAGACTTCGACGCCCTCCCGCATCGCTTCGGTCGAGCCGGCTACCGCACCGCAGTCTTGGGCGATTTTGCCGCAGACATCTTCGGTCGGGTCGACCTCGGGTTCGCTCGTATCGACACGCCAAGCTTCGACCTTCGGCAGATGCTCCGCCAGCGAGGGCTCGAGCGTGAGACACCGCTCTTGCCGTTTTTGCACTCCCACGAGGGGCGCGTCTTGTTCCCGGTATTGAAGGAGCTCTCGGACGCTGCGGACGCCGAGCTACTCGCCGACGATACGGTGGCCGCACTAGGACAGCTTCGCGCGGAGCCGTTCTTCATGACGGTGTTCTTCTCCACCGCCCACTTCCCTTATGCCGCGCCAGCCCCGTACTACGGCACGTTCACCGACTCGTCGTATCGAGGCCGGTACAAATACCACAAGCCGGTCGGCCTCGGAGGCGAGCTGCCCCCGGACGAGGCCGACGTTCGCCAGATTCGCGCGCTCTACGATGGGGCCGTCCTCAGCATCGATGCTGCCATGGGACGCGTCCTCCGGGCGCTTCGCGACAGGGGCCTCGAGGAAAGCACGATCGTCGTCGTTACGGCCGACCACGGCGAGACCCTCTACGAGAACGGCCACGGCCAGGGACACGGCGATCATCTCTTCGGCGACGAAGGCACCCACGTACCCCTCCTGATTTACGATCCCAGGGAAAAGTCGGAGCGTGGCAGGATCGTGGCCAACGTCGTACGCGACGTGGACATCGCGCCGACCCTCTACGAGCTCGGCGGGGTCGCTCCGCCGGCCTCGCTCGACGGACGGTCGCTGGCTGGGCTGATGCGCGGAAAGCCCGACGCGCCGCGATGGGCCTTTGCCGAGAGCGAGCTCTGGTTCACCGAGGACATCCTCGGCGTCTCGGCGAAAGAGCGCCTCCCCTATCCGGGAATCATGCAGATGACCGAGCTCGACTCGGCGCACGGCCAGGTCGAGGTCGTCCTCCAGAAGGCGATGATCCCGGTCACGCTCGTGGCCCGGCACCGCATGGTCCGCGACGAGCGCTTCAAGCTCGTGTACGTGCCGACTCGACAAGGTGCATTCTACAAGCTCTTCGACACCCACGCCGATCCCTCCGAGGTCCGCGACATCGCCGGAACGTCCCCGACGGAGGTCGAGCGACTCAAGGCTCCGCTCTGGAAGTGGATGCTCGAGGATCACGGAATGGTTCAGAAAGAAGGCCTCCTCGTGCCGCGAGAGGAGGGGCCATGAACATGGAAATGACCCGAAGGCGACTCCCTTGCCTATGCCCACCGACCAACGGGAGGGAGGTATGAGCCGCGCACGCAAGTCGCTCGGTCTATTGCCCTTCGCGTTGGTGCTCGGGCTCGCAGGGGCCTCGCTCGGGCTCTCGTTTTCCCGTGGGGGCGGATCCGACGCTCCGTCCGAGCCTCCGCGTGCCGACGGAGGGGCGAGCTCGGATTCCAAAACAGGGGACGCTGGCTCGGGAACCCTCGGGCGTGATCTCGCCGTCGCGCTGCGGTTCACCGAAGCGCTCGAGACCGCGCGGATCGACGCGCCCAATGCCCTCGAGCTCGATGCGCTCCTCGCTCCGCACTGGCGGAAGCTTCGCCCACCTTTCGTGAAGGTTCCGGCGGGCATGGCTCGGTACGTGTCGTCGTTTTCGCTTCGTACGAGCGAAAAGGAGGAGCAGCACTCGGTCACGACGCAAGGCTCTGGCAGCGGCTCGGCCGAATGGAAGCCCGACGTTCGCCTGTGGAACATGAACGAAGGGAGCTTCGATCAGCGCGAGTCGCTCGTGCTGCCCGCACCCGCGACGATCACCTTTCCCGTGACTCTCCCCGACGGGGCACAAGTTACGTTCGGAGCCGGCACCGCGAACGGAACACGCAAGACCCTCGTCTTTAGCGTGCAGTTTACACCCAAGTCGGGCCCCGTGCCCCCGCCTTGCGAGACGCGCATTCCACCGGCCAAAGCGCGCGCGTGGACCGAAGTCACCTGCGATCTCGGCATCTCCGCAGGGCAGGTGGGCTCGCTCCGCCTGGGCGTCGTCGCGGTCGATCCCCAGCCCGACGAGGCCCAACGCAAGGTTCGCCTCACCATGGCCGACGGTGGAGCACCAGAGGATGCCCTCGAGGGATCTTCGCGGACGCCGGTCGCGCTCTTCGGTCAGCCTCTTTTGCTCGGCCGTGTCGCCGAGGCCAAATACAACGTGCTTTGGATCGTGGTGGACGCCCTTCGCCCCGACGTGATTGCGAGTCTTCACGACGACGCGCGCGACGAAAAAATGCGCTCGGCGGAGCTTTCTCCCCTCGATGCGCTCTTGCCCAAAGTGCCGGGGCTCATGCCCACCCTCGATGGGCTCGCCAAAGAAGGTGTCGTGTTTCGCACGGCCACTTCGGCGGCTTCGTGGACCCGTCCTGGAACGCTGGCGATGCTCGCGGGGGCGCGGTCGAGCGAGCTTGGCATCGAGACGAAGAGTTGGACCTTGGACGGCGAGGCCGTCGGGCGCTTCTACGCTTCGAACCCACCCCTTTTGCCGCTCCTCTTGCGGCGTCGAGGCTTTGCCGTGCAAGCCTTCGTGAACAACTACTTCCTCGTCGGATACACGCCGATTGGGCTCGACATGGCGTTCGAGGAAGTGATGGACCACCGCTACCGCACCCGCGATACGGAAGAGGTCACGAAGAGCACCCTGGCGTTTCTCGAACAGCGCAAAAACACTAGGTTTTTTGCCTTCGTCAACTACAACTCGCCGCACGATCCCTACGATCCGCCTCCGGAAATGCTCGCCCGTGTTCCAGAGCCTCCGCTCGGTCCGAAGGATCCGACCGTGCGTCGGTATATGGCCGAAGGAGCCAAGGACGACGCCGCCATCGGAGAGCTCATGGCGGCGCTGCGGAAGAACGGGCTGCGCGAGCGCACGCTCGTCGTCGTCACCGCGGACCACGGCGAGACTTTGTCGACCGCACATCAGGGCAAATCGAACGATGGCATCCCCGTTCGGTTCCACCACTCCGCGAGCAACTTCGAGGAGACCACGCGCATCCCCATCTTGCTCTCGTTGCCCGGGGTGATCCCGGAGGGAAAAGTGGTCGATGCGCGTGTCCGAAGCACCGACATCGCGCCTACGGTGCTCGACGTGCTCGGCCTCGAGAGACCGTCCAAGATGAGTGGCACTTCGATGCTCGCGCTCGCAAAGGGCACCACCGAGCCCGAGGGGCGCGTGGCCGTCACCGAGGGCAGGGGCACACGCTCGATCGTGTACGGCACCTGGCACTTTCTCGTCCAAGACGCCGAGGCGGGACGCGACGGTGGCACCGGGTTCGCGGGACACGAGTTTCTCTTCGATCTCGCGAACGACCCGGGAGAGCGACGCGACCTTGCGAGCACACGTCCCGAGATGGTGGCGGAGCTTCGCGCGCGTCTCACGGCCGCGCTCCACAACGTGGCCCCTGCCGGAGCGGCCACCGTCGCCGTGAAAAAAGACGAGCTTCCCTACCTTCACGTTCGCTTCGTAGGGGCGGGACGGATGCGGAAAATCCGAGGCCACGTGAACGTCGAAAAGGGCACCGTCGAGGACCTCACGCCCGTTGGCGCGAGCCCCGACGCTTTCCGCAAGACGAAGGATGGTTTCGAGCTCGATCTGGTCACCTCGCCTTCGGACGTTCTTGGGTTCGATTTGCTCACTTCGCCGCCCGCCGCCGACGTGACCTGGGCGTTTTCGTCCGACGACGTCCCGCTCACCGTCGGATACGGTGGACCGTTCGGCATCGCACGGTCGGGTCTTCCTAAGGGCGTCGTCGGTGAGTCGGAGAGGCACGCCCTGCGCGCCACCCGCTTTCCGGAGGTCGACCCACGTCGCGACGATGGCCTCTTCGTGTCACGCGACCGGGCCGGTGCCGCGTTTTCGCGCGAGGGAGCGGCCGGGGAGGGGGCTGCCGAAATGGCCCGAATGCTGCGCGAGTGGGGGTATGCGAACGGCCCCTCGAGTGGGAAAAAGTAGTCCCGCGGTCCGCGCGTTCGTGCTCGCCGCCAAATGAAAAAGCCCACTGCGAAGGTTCGCAGCGGGCCGTTTTGGGAACCGAAAGAGGAGTCGGGCTCTAGAGCACCGAACAGGTTGAATCCCGTCGGCTTTCGCCGGTTTAGCGTCGCCTCGCGTTGTCGCTCCTCCTCGGATACGAGAGTATCCGTCGTCG
>JAYUKI010001081.1:0-2696 GCA_043764595.1 Myxococcales bacterium
CGCAAAGAGGTCGTCCTAGAGCTCAAGGCGAAGCCTGGCATTCTCACGAAATGGTGGTTCTGGACGGGGGTCGGAATCGTAGTCGCGGCTGGAGTCGGAACGGTTTTCGCCATCACGACCGAACGGGGCGCGGACGTTGGGACGATTGCCCCCGGCCAACTCGCAACTCCACTACGTTTTTGAAACCCATCCACCATGCCTATCCGCAACCTTCACCAGTCTCTAATTGCCGGATGTGCAGTCGCGCTCGTTGGAATGGCTCATGCGTGCGCTGACCCCACACAAGTGACGGTCGTCATCACCACCGACATCCCCTGCGCGAAACTGGGAGGCGTCACCATTGGGGTCGCCAATGGATCGAGCGGCGGAGGAGCGCCCGCAACGTCGACGACCTCGTGCGACGACTCAGGGAAGGTCGGCACGGTCGTACTCGTTCCTCGAGGCGCGAAGGACTCGCTAGTCTCGGTCGAGCTCGTTGCGGGAATCGAGCGGCAGGCCGAATCGTGCTTGGGAGCGGGTTTTGGTCCCGGATGCGTAGTGAGCCGTCGCGCACTTTCCTACATCCCGAGTACACCCCTCACCCTCCCCATTGTGATGCGGTCTTCCTGCAGTGGCGTCGTTTGCCCGGACCGGGAAACATGTGTGGCCGGCGTGTGCCGTGTGGCAACCGTCGACCCATCGGCTTGCCAAGCACCGGAAGGGTGTTCCGAATCGACCCTCGGGATTGGCACAACAAAACCTTTCGATGCCGGACTCGATGCGTCGACGCCGGCAACGCCCAGCATTTCCGGCTACGAGAATGGTGCCTGTGTCACGTTTGGCCGCGGCAAAACGTGGTGCTGGGGAAACAACCAGGGCGGCATCGCAGGTGACGGCACCACTGGAGGTCTCCGGACACCGGCACTGGTCAAGACCAGCGCAACCCACGTGCAGGTGGCGGTGACTCGAAGTTTCGCCTGCGCTCGTACGATGGACGGGCTCGTCGAGTGCTGGGGCGGGGCATTCGGGCCAACACCGACTCGAGTGACGGCACTCAAGGGCGTAACGTCCCTAGGCGGCGGCCAGGAGCACATGTGTGCGGTCCTCGAGGCCGGAACCGTGAGCTGCTGGGGACGAAACACTTCGAGTCAGGCTTCCGGTGATCCAGGCAATCGAAATGCCATATCCGCGACTTCGCCCGTGGTCATTCCGCTGCCTGGAGCAGCGACCGCGGTAAGCGGAGGGCTCGAAGGATCTTGCGCGTTGCTCGCCAGTGGAAGAGTTCGCTGCTGGGGACTCGGCGGTTCCGGAGAAATTGGAGTAGGTTCGCTTGCCGATGCCTTTCGTCCCGACACGGACGTATCCGGAATCACGGACGCCGTCGAAATCAATGGTGGATTCTTCGGAACATGCGCGCGACTACGGAACGGAGACGCCTACTGCTGGGGACGCACGTCCGTAGGCGATGCGCCGTGCGACGTCGCCGGCAATGCGACCACGCCGCGAAAAATCGCGGCCGGCGTAGCGGCGGTGGGCGGAACGTTGAACAAGGGCGGGTGTTTGATTCTGGCGTCGGGTAGCCCCATGTGCTGGAGCCTCGACAACGCGTCCGGCGAGCTTGGCGTGGGATTCTTTGGCAGCGGTGCACTTGGAACGAAGACCTGCCTTCCGGGAATCGTTCCAGGCATCACGACGGCCGTTGCGATCGATTCGCGCTCGGATTCCGTATGGGTGGTCCTTGCGGACGACACTGTCCGCGCTTGGGGCAACGACGGCAATGGCCAACTAGGGGATGGTTTGGCGGGGCCGAATCAATCCTCCCCAGTCCAAGTTCGCCTCCCGTAGGCCGACGCATTCCACGGACCACATCCTACTTCGTCGGAAGAGGGGGGGGTACCGCGGATGGAGGACTCGTTAGAATGTTCAACGCTCGCGCGGGATTGGCCGAAATGTATCCGCACGCCCACGCCGCCACAATGGCGAGGACAGCGAAGACCACTGGCCAAACGGATCGCCTTGGGACAGGCAAGTCGATTTGGGTGTCGGCGTCCGGTGGGAACGTGGACTCATCGGAACGGCCGTGGGGCTCGCTCACCGGCGAGGTAGAAAGCTCCGGCCGAACGAGCAAGGGCGCGGCCGTCTCGCCTGCGAAGCTCCCGGGAATGGAAGGACCGCCAAACGAAAGCGACGGCCCGGAAGGCGCGGGCGCCCTCACTGGCTCGAAGGCCACGGAGTATCCCGTCGTCATGCACCACTCCGCAAGGAGGAACCGGCGCCGCTCGAGCTTCGAGTGGAGCCGGCGGCGAACTTCTTCGGCCACGTTGGCACGTGTCGGCCATTGGCCCGCAGCGCGCGCGCCCGCCTCGAGAACATTGGCCACCTCTAGAGCCGATTGGGGGCGCTTGTGGGGCGGTTTCGACAGCAAACGAGCGCACACTTCCGCCACGGCCTCCGGAACCTCGGCCACCATAGCCTTGATCGACGGCGCGGCCTGTGTCTGGATGCGAGCCAGGGTATCGTCGACGCTCTCGCCTTTGAAGAGCCTACGCCCCGATAAGGCTTCCCATAAAACTACCCCCATCGAGAACAGGTCCGACCGCCGATCGATATTGAGGGCACCCGCTTGCTCGGGAGAGATATAGCCCGCCTTTCCACGAACGAGGCCCGAGCCCGTGCCGGACAGCTGCATGAGTCGCGCAATACCGAAATCGGCGAGG
>JAYUKI010001082.1:0-9154 GCA_043764595.1 Myxococcales bacterium
GGTGGCTCAGTGCCGCGTGGTCGAGCTCGTCTCGGGCGATCCTCAGCCCGGCGTAGACGAGGTCGGGCGACGCACCGAGCTGCGTTAGCCAGATCGTCAACTGTTGGGTCACCGCGGAGGAACGGTACTCGGCCGCCACACGGCGTTGCCATTCGAGGCGAACGTTCGTCGACGCGACCAAACGCTTCTTGGGCATTCTGCCAGATTAGCCGTTTGGCGCATCCGAAGGAGCATCATCGCTGCCATCGGTCGAAGCGTCGCCGCTGTCACGGGTGGACCCATCGATCGAAGCATCACCGCCGTCACGGGCGTCGCCGCCGGCATCCGGAATGGGCGCGGGCGGATTGCAGCTTGACTCGCGTGCGGTCCACGTCCCGTTGTTGCAGCTGTAGTTCTTGGTCGGTGAACCTGCGCAAAGTGGGCCGTAGTCGCAACCCGCGGCCGGGACGCCGCTACAAGTGCTTTGACCTACGGGCTCTTCGGTCGGGCACCCGGACGCCTCTGGCCCGGGTGGATTGCTGCTGACGAAGCACGCACCAATGAGAGACGACGCCCCAACGAGAGCAGCCCCGGACACGGTCACAAGAAACGGTTTGCGAAGCTTGGACTTGGGGGGGCCGGTTCGAGGCTTCATGTGTTCATGGTCAGGCTACTTCGGCCGGGCCGCTTGTCAACCGGGCGCGACGGATCAGGCCGGCGCGTCGGTGTGCGAAGCGGCTCTCTCCCCCGGAGCCACTCATCGTTCATCGTCGCGCAGCGTCAGTGGGGAATGCCGTTGGGCGCCACGCGAAAGTTGGACGGCTTTCGTCGCAGCAGGCGCCGCCAAGCGCCACCCATTTCACAACGTGCAGTACCGGTAGCCCGTATTCGCGTAGGTGGTCGTGCAATTTCCGTTGCGGCATTGCAACGAGCTCGTGCAAAGGGCAATGGCCGGCGCGAGCCCGCAGGATTTCGCGCAGACCGCACGGATACCCGCGCTCATGGCATAGCCGCAGCACACTTGGCCCTCGGCGCAGTCGTCGGGACTGTCGCACTCGAGAAACACCGAATCAGAGCCACACGAAGATTTGCAGTCCGCGGTGGACCCATCCCCCCGGCAACACGTGGGCGTCCCTTCTTGGCAGACTTGCCAGCCACAAGCGACCGCGCGCGCACCTCCATCGCCACAATTCGGAATGGCGTACCCCGCATCTCGATCACGACAGGATGCATCGGCCGAAGGGACAACCACGATTCCGGCGTCGGCCGCGTCGATGCCTTCGGCGTCGACTCGCGCTGCATCGCGGTCCGGTTCCCCAAACCCGGCATCCGTGGCAGGCGGCGAGCTCGCCGCGTCCGGTTCCTCAGTGCTGCTACCAAAACGGGTGCACGCGGCAGCCACAGCGGCGAGAGTGGCCACGAAGAGAATTCCCCTACCCACCAGACTTTCCATGGCCTCATGGATTCGCCCGAACACCACACCACGTCAAGCGCCAAAGCCATTCAATCGCGTGCCACGTCTTGCGAGATTCGTTCACTGGTGCGGGTCACCTACGAGCACCTCGCCACACGCGTCACGAGAGCTCTCCATACCATAGGCAAACGCGTTGCGAGATTGGTCGACGGCGCCTCCAGAATGGGCCTACGGAGCGTCGTCCGGCAGGTTTCTGCGTCGCGGACGTGCCCCGCACTATGCTCTACGGGGAGACGCGCCGCAGAAGTGGGAATCACGCCAAAACGGCGTCCAGGTCGATCCCCCCGCGCCTGCCCAACTACTTGCTCGCCCGAGCCGCAAAAATGCACCCCTGCGCAATACCCAAGTTGCACGCGGCCTGCGCGTCGGTGTGCGAAGCGGCTCGGTCGCCCAAGCGGTTGTGCGCGCCGCCGCGTTCGAGATGTGCGCGCCCGTCCTTCGGGTGACGACCGATATAGCCGTCCCACATTTGCACCACGTCTTTGAAACGACCGAGCTTCGCGAGCGCGTAGTCGAGCTCTTGGTGCGCACGAAAGTCGTCGGGTTTGGCTTTGATCTGCGCTTCCAGCCGTGGAAGCTCCTTCGTCGGGTCCGCCACGTTGGCAATGACGGTCTGATAGTAGGTCCCCGCCGCCCCTTGATCCGTGGGAGCGAGGTCGAGCGCGACCTCCAACATATCGAGCGCGAGATCACGCTTGCCAGCGAGCTTCTCCTGCCAACCTTGCCATACGAGCCAATCGACGATCGTTCGGTGGTAGGCCCGCGCGAGCGCGCTCGTGCGATCCACGCGGAGACCGGTCAAAAGCTCCTCGCCCGCCTCTTTCCATCGCTTGAGCCCCGAGAGGATCGTGCCGCGCCGAATATGGAATTCGGGCTCCGACGGAGCCAGGTCGATCGCGTGGTCAATGGCCGTGAGAGCGCCAGTGAAGTCCTCTTTTGCCGCCAGCGTCTCGGCACGCGCGTTCGAAAAAGCCGCCGCGTCGTAGTGCTTCGTGGCCGCGTCGATCGAGGCGAGCGCCTCATCGTACTTCTTCGCGTTGTGCGGCGCAGTCGACCGATCGAAATCCGCGAGCCCAGCGAGAATGGCGAGGCGTGGGTTCTTGTCGACGGGCGCGGTCTTCGCGAACGCGTCCATCGCCGGGTATGACCCACCCCAGCGCGGCGCGAGACCGAACGCATAGACGTAGCGAACCCGAAAACAGGCAGGACAATCCTTCGTAGCACGGTCCAAAAAGAGCTTCGCGTCCCCAAGGTTCGAACCGCCTTTCGCGAGCTTCACGCGAATGCGGAATGCCGGCTGCAGCTTTGGACGAAGCTCGAGTGCCTTGTCGGCGTCGGCCTTTGCGCGCGTATGGAGCTCGGTCATCCTCGCAAAGCTCTCTCTCGACGTCTCCGCGGCCCAGCCCGTGCCCCGCGAGTCCCAGCCCGCCGAGCTGAAGTGGTTCGCGCGCGCCAAATAGGGCGCGAACGAAGCCGGAGAGGCCGCGACCCACCCGTCGAGCTGCTCCCGGAGCTCGTCCTCCGAAGATTCGAACGACGCGGCCGCTTGATAGATGAGCTCCTCGTCCTCGAGCCGAGTCTCGACGCGGTGCTGAAAGTCCTCGAATGCCGCCTCGAGCAGGGCATACTTCTTGAAATAGAGCAGGCTCCGAAGGCCAGCTTGATCGACGTATTCGGTCGGCCCTTTTCCGGAGGGCGAGACATGCCGCTTCAAAGGCACGCCTTCGGGCAGCGGCGCAGGCGCAACGATAGCGACCGGCGCCGTGCGTTCGCCCGGAGTCAAAGGGGGAGCCTTCGGGAGAATCACCTCGGCCCCGCCGTCTGGGTGCTCGAGCGGCTTCTTTTTGCAGCCCTCCGTGCCCACGGCAAAGGCGACGAACGCGACGACCGTGAGCCACGGCGCGCCCCCACGACTCCCTTGTTCGAAGAACCTCGTCCGATCGCGCATTCCCGAGGGTGGCACGAATGGCCGCCTGTTCGCGTGTCTTTTTGGCGTCACGCCGACCTGTCCGTTTTCGTCGCCACAAAAGCACGTCTCTTTGGACTGCTCCAAGACGCGAGACCTGTTCCAAAGCTCCGAGGCTCGAGCTCTGCATTCGAATGACGCATCAAACGAGGGCGCGAAGCGTCGCTTTGCCAAATCCCACTCACACCTCGCGAAGGGCGACCCTCGACCACGGCAGGGCCCCGAGAGAAAGCGCCGCTTGGTGCATTCGGGTTCCCGGTACGGGAAGGTCCACGATTTCCAAATGCTCGGCGCCCGCGAGCCTCGCCAAGCGTCCGGCAAGACGGACGAGACCCGGGAACACGTCGTAAGGAGACGTGGTCGCGTCGATGGACGTTCGCGCCAAAATGGCTCTCACTCCCGGCAAAAAGGGCGGATCCAACGTCGCGAACGAGAGCGTCGCCGAGGCCCTCGGCACGTTGCGGCGATCGGGCACCACGAGCTCCGCCGGATCCAAGCTCGAACGCTGACTTCCCTGGGCCAAATGAATGGCCACGGCGTCGACGAAAGCCGCATCCAGCGCGCGCGGACGATCGAACCGCTCGTCGCGCGAGACCCTTCGCCGCTCGGCCAGGTTCGCCTCCAAAAAGGTTAGTGCCAGCGCATCCTCGGGTACGGCGAGCCTGGCGACGTAAGGCTCGCGCGCCAAAAGATCCTGCGCTTGCGCGGTCTTGAGCCGGACCGAATAGGCCGGAGTGAAGAAGCCGAGCTTCAGGTAAAACGCCATCGCCGGATTGTCTTCGAGAACCTCCGCCGCCAGCACGGAAGGCGCGCCGTGGAGGGCCTCGCGGGCCTGACGCGCGAGCTCGTCCAAAAGCGCGCGCGCGGCTCCGAGGTTGCGCGCTTCTTCGGAGACCACGAGCGAACGGACCTCGCACGTCCACTTGGTTTGAGGATCGATGGCGTGGCGATCGATCCATCCTTCCACCTGCCCCACCACGTCGGAGACTTCGGAACGAGAGCTCGCGTTTTCCGCGACGTCCGAGTCCGAGGCCGCCGCCACGAGGTGCACGTGCCGTCCAGAGAGTGGGACCGTGCCCCGAGCGCGGGCTTCGTCCGCGAGGCGTATTCCGAGGTCGTAGTAGACCTTGTCGTCACGCGATCCGGGGTAGCTGCCCCACGACTCGTGCACGTCCCAGAGCACGCGCCAAAGCTCGGCGAGACGAGCGCCATCCGTCGGACGCGGAGCCCTCACGAAGACGCGCGGGCGCCGAGACACGCTCACCCGGGCCACGGCTCGCCGGCCCCCTCGGGCAGCGTGAGCTCGACGTGCTCGAGGCAAAGCCCTTCGGGGGGCGCGGTCTGTCCGAGGTCCCTGCGGTCCTTCGAGGCGAGCGCTCGCGCGAACGCACCAGGTGGCAGGTGCCCACGCGCCACGTCGACGAGAGTGCCCACGACGATGCGGACCATGTTGTACATGAACGCGCTGCCCTCGATGGCCACCGAGACCAGACGCGGGTCGTGGGAGTCGGTCTCGATGTGGAGGCTTCGAATGTCGCGAACGGTGTTCTCCCGCTCGTCGCCGGCGCTGCGGAAGGCCGCAAAATCATGGGTTCCGAGCACGGTCTCGCATTCGGCGCGGGCGAGGTCGAGGGCCACATCCCACCCCACGCGCCACGTGCGATCGGCGTGCGCCGGATCCCGAACCTTGTCGAGCAAGATCCGGTAGCGGTACCGTTTCCAAAGGCTCGCGAACCGCGGATTGAACCCTGCTTCAACCGAGCGTGCGCGCCGCACGGCGATCTCCTCGGGCAGGTGTTTGTTGAGGGCGAGGACCCAGCCGCGCGCGGGAATCGGCACGCGCGTATCGAACGCGACCTGCTGCGACTCCGCATGAACCCCCGCGTCGGTGCGGCTCACGCCACGCGTGGTCGAGGCCGTCGGATCGAGCGCAGCAATCGCACCACGCAGCTCCCCCTCCACCGTGCGCGCCTCCTTTTGGATCGCAAAGCCCGAGAATGGCGCCCCACGGTAGGCCACCTGGAGGAGCACGCCGCGAATCTCCCCGCTCTCCCCGCGCGCGACGTTTTCCACGGTCGGAGGGTCGCTGGCCGTGTTTTCTGCGGTCTCGCTGGTCTCTGCGCTCTCCGCGCTGTCCATGCTCTCCGCCTGGTCTGGGCTAGCCGCCAAAGGGCGCCCCGGCCTCTTGAGGGAGGTTCGTGGTGGCGTCCGGCAGCTTCGCGCCCCGATCCGGTAGGCCGAGCTGGTCCTCCGTGAGGGGCGGAGCGGCGACACACACGCGACCCGAGCAGGCGCTCGAGAGGCAGTCGTCGTCGCGGAGGCATTCGTCACCGAGGGGCCGGCGGGTCTCGCCGCAGGCGCCCCCGAGCGCGACGAACGCAAAGGCCAAGCCGACGAGCGCGCACGAAACGGCACGGGCGCGGAGTGTGGCCCGCGCCTCTTCGTGCCTTCGTTCGGACGAAGCGCCCCGAATCAACGGCTCTTCAGCGAGATGGGAACGTTCACGTCGACGCAGCCACCCTTCGGCGCAGGGTAAGCGCCGTTGCGCATGGAGTTGGCGATGCACTGAGCCACCGCCGCATTGCCGGTCGAGTTCGACGCCACTCCGGACGAACAGGGGAGGCCGTTCGTGCCGATGCGGAGGGCGATGGTGACTCCGCCCGACAGCGTGCTGTCCGCCGCGAGGGCCTGGTCGTAGCACTTGTGCGCCGCTTTCGCGCGGAACGCGAGCATGCCTTCGAGGTCACCGGCGCCCTGGCCTCCGCACTTCTTCACCTCGCAGCCGAAGGTCTGCGGGCCCACCGTGTGGGACACCTTGGCGCCAGTGTCGGGGCCGGCATCCTCCACGGGGGGCGGAAGCGGGATGTCGTCCTCGATCTTGCGCGGCGGGGGCACGTAGGTTCCCGATGCATCCGGCGGGGGAGGCGGAGGAGGCGTGTCGCCTTGCGACTTCTTCCACAAGATGACGCCACCAATGAGGAGCAGCAGAAGCAGGGCTACCGCGATGTACTTGCCATTGCCGGAAGGAACGCCCGCGGCAGGCGGCGTTGAAGGGGAGCTCATGATCCTCTGGTCCTCGATCGTCGGGTCGCGTGAAACACTCGGGGCTAGAAACCGCGTGAGTATACAAGGACCACCCCGTCCACATTCAAGATTGCGTCACTCGGACTGTGCAGGCGGGGCGGACACGGCGTAGAGCGAGACGGCCGTATCTCCGTAAACCCTCGTATCTTCAAGGGTAAGTCCGAGAACCTGTCCGGCCTGGTCCCCCGAGCCGTGCTCCAGCACGACCGTCGCCGAAGGCGCGAGGGAGGGCACCACGTGCGAAAGGACCACCAACGCGGACACCAAATCGGCGTACGGGGGGTCCAAAAAGACGAGGTCGAATGGCCCACCAAGGCGCGTGGCCAAGGCTTTTTCGCAGGTGGTGCTCACGAGGGTCGCGCGGCTCGCCACCCCGAGGGTCGCGACGTTCTCACGGAGGGCGTGGAGGGCTTCTTTCGACTTTTCGACAAAAACGGCGCTCGCCGCCCCACGCGACAGAGCCTCGAGACCAAGCGCCCCGGTGCCTGCATAGAGGTCGAGCACTCGGGCGGGCGCGTCGTCGAACGTTCCCCGCGAGGTCAGGATCGAAAACAGCGCCTCGCGCACGCGATCTTGGGTCGGGCGTGTCGCCATCGACCGTGGAGCCACGAGCCGCCTCGAGCGGAACTCACCACCGGTGATGCGCATTCTCCCGAGCTAGCCGTTCGAACGGCCGACCTCAATGCGAATCGCCCGACGAGAAGGGGTCGACGTGCTGCCAAAGCACACGGTAACCTGTCGCTCGGTATGAAAGCTCGCTCCCTCCTCGCGCTTCCCCTCGTGCTCGGATTGGTCACGGCCCAGGTCGCCGCCCACGCAGAGGCTCCGGCCACGGGGCCTGCTGTCACGCCCGCCGCGCCCGGAGCCGCGGGTCAGCAGACCATCGCCGTTCTGGGCATCGACTCGGACGACGTCCAAGACCAAGCCGACGCGCTCGCCGACGCCATCAAAGCCCGGGCCAGGCAAGCTCCGGGCTGGCAGCTCATGGAGAAGAGCCCTTCGCTTGGCTCTCTCACGGTGTCGCTGAAATGCACGCCCAAGCCGGACGCCGCCTGCCAGCAGCGCATCGCCGACTCCCTCAAGAGCGACCGCTACGTGTGGGGCGTCATGACCAAGGCCGGCGGAGGCGGACAGGTCAACGTCGAGCTTCACCTCTTCCGGCGCGGCAAGCCGGACTTCGTCATCCGCGAGACCTATTCGGACTCGCTCAAGGACCAAAATGACGAAAAGCTTCGCGGCCTTGCGCGACGCCTCTTCGAAGAGCTGACGGGCACCAGCGCCGGCCATGTCACAGTCCGTGCGGGCACGGGCGGGGGCGAGGTCATCGTCGACGGCAGTCGCCACGTTCCACTCGTGAACGGCAAAGTCACCATCGACCTCGCCAGCGGACCCCACAGCCTCGAGGTCCTCGTGCCGGGCTCCACGCGTCGCGTGAAGCAGGTCGACGTGCAAAATGGCGCAGATCTCCAGCTCGACGTCGAGCTCGACGCGACCGCTGGGCCACCGCCGGCGGCAAGCACCCCCTTCCCCACCCGCACCGTCGTGGGCGGAAGCATGGTCGCGGTAGGCGCGGGCTTAGCCGTGGTCAGCGTCGTGTTCGGGGCGAAATGGATCGGTTTGAAGGGCGACGAATCGAGCCTCAAGGCCGAGCTCGAAGCCAGCAAAGCCAGCGCTTCCGGAGCGGATGACGCCTACAAGGGTGGCGATCCCTGCCTCGTTCCGGACAAGCTCGTGAAGGGTGGGACCTTGGTCCCGAACACGGCGCGGTCCTACTGCGACAAAGACTCCGCGGCGGTGACCTCGAGCGCCCTCGCCATCGGCTTCGGTGCCGGAGCGTTGGTCGTCGGCGGCATCGGAGTTTACCTCTTGGCGAGCAAGTCGAGCGAAGGCCCCCGTCCTGCTGGGGCGCGCAAAGTCGAGAAGACCACGACGCTCGGTAGGGTGCAGGTTCAGCCGCTCTTCGGAACGACGAACGGCATGGCCCTGAGCGGCAGCTTCTGAGGGAGTCGATCGCCTCTCTCGCCTCTCGAGGCGGTCGAGAGTCGAGAGCGGCCCGTCACTCGTCGGTGCGCGGAATGGGCTTCGGCTCGACGATGTCGAGGTCCGCGGAGATGACGAGGCGGTAGCCGACGCGCGTGCGCTCCAAGTGGCCTTCGAGGCCCACGCGGCGAAGCGTGGACATGGCCAAATAGACGCGCGCAGCGGCCGCGAGGGCGTCGGGGCGATCGTCCGGCCAACCTTGACCGAAGAGCGCGGGCACGGGCACCGACTCCCAGGGTGTAGTGAGCGCGTTCGCGACGAGCAGCGCCAACATGGACCGCAGAGCGCGGCGGCCCCGAAGATGGACGCGCTCCCGCTCGACTTGAACGTAGGTGCCGTCGCGCGCCACTTTCGCGGGGCGCATGGGGGGACGCTCGGGCTCTTCGTCGTCGTCGTCGCCGGGCGCGTCTACGTCGCTCAGATCGCCGCCGATGGCCGCGAAACCGAGGCACGTGTCGAGCTGGGCGAAGAGGCCTCGAACGTTGTCCGGGAAGGTGGTCTTGCCCATGGCCCGTGCGAGCACGGCTTGTTCGAAGGGCAGATCGTCGGCGTCGTTCGCGTTGCCACGAACGAGCTTGGCCACGAAGTCGCGCGAGAGCTCCGGGGCGCTC
>JAYUKI010001083.1:0-9149 GCA_043764595.1 Myxococcales bacterium
TGGCGCGCGAAACTTCCTCGTGCCGAGCCGCCTCAACCAAGGAAAGTTCTACGCCTTGGCGGAGAGCCCGCAGCTCTTCAAGCAGCTCTACATGGTGGCCGGTTTCGACCGCTACTTCCAGATCGTGAAGTGCTTCCGCGACGAGGACCTTCGGCTCGATCGCCAGCCCGAGTTCACGCAGATCGACGTCGAGATGAGCTTCGTCTCGCAGGACGACATCTTCAAGATGATGGAAGGCCTCATCTTCACCATTTGGAAGACCGTGCTCGGCAAGGATCTCCTGGAAAAATACCCTTCGGGACGCTTTCCGCAGATGCCGTTCGCCGAGTCGATGGAGAAGTACGGCAACGACAAACCCGACCTTCGCTTCGGAATTCCGCACACCGACGTGACCGACGTCGTGATCGACCACGCGGGTGGTGGCGTGCCCTTCTGGAAGGACATCGCGGACAAGTTCACGAGCGGCCAATACCGCCGCGACCTTCCGACCGAGATCGTGAAGGCCATGCGCATCCCGGCGGACGTTGCCGGAAAGCTCTCCCGCGCCGACCTCGACAAGCTCGAAGATTTCGTGAAGGGCATGGGCGCCAAAGGCCTCGCGCGCGCAAAGGTGGACGGCACCGGCGCATGGACGCAGTCCCCACTCGCCAAGATGCTCACCGAAGACATGCGGAAGGCCCTGAACGAGAAAATCGGCGCAAAAGAAGGCGATTTGCTCTTCTTCCAGTTCGGCCGCGAGTCGGTCGTTCACACGGTGATGGCCAACCTCCGCATCCATCTCGCGAAGAAGCTCGGCATGATTCCGGACTTCGGACACGGCGGCGAGTTCAACTTCCTCTGGGTCGTGAACCCTCCGCTCTTCGAGTACGACGAAGACAAAAAAACTTGGGCCGCCGCGCACCACGCCTTCACGCGCCCGCACGACGACTGCGTCGAGCTCTTGGACAAAGATCCGGGCAAGGTCCTCTGCTACCGCTACGACCTCGTCTTGAACGGTTTCGAAATCGGTGGCGGTTCCATTCGCCTCCACGATCCCGAAGTGCAAGCGAAGGTGTTTTCCGCACTCGGAATCGAGTCCGAAGAAGCGCGTCAGAAGTTTGGCTTCCTGCTCGATGCCCTGAAATACGGCGCGCCCCCGCACGGAGGAATAGCCGTCGGCATGGACCGTCTCGCCATGCTTCTTTCTGGCGCCGAGAGCCTCCGGGACGTGATTCCGTTCCCGAAGACCCAGCGCGGCACGGACCTCATGACCGACGCACCGAACGCCGTGTCTGCGGAGCAGCTCGCCGAGCTCAAGATTCGCAGTACGGTCGAGCCCACACCAAGCACCTGATGAGCACGTGATGGCATTCCGGCCGCGTCTTGCTTCCCGTTTGGCGATCGCGATTGGGCTCCTCGGCTTCGGGGGCCTTTTCGCGGTCATGGCGTGCGATCGAACGGGCACATACGTGTACCGCGGCCGAAAATACGACCCGACGAAGCAGTGCCTCGAAGCCGTGCGATCGCTCGACGTCGTCGAGGCCACGAACGAGCCAGCGCTCTGTGTTCCCGTGTGTCTCGTGCAGACGTCTTACGACGGTGGCACGGGTGTCTACGTGAGCAGTACGTGTCCCCCATACCCGTACGGATTCGACTTGAGCGGCAAAGACCCCATGTGTGCCCCCGCGCTGCGGGCCGCCGATCAAGTCAGCGGATGCCTTCCGCTGGCCCCTGACGGCGGTCCGGACGCGAGCCCGGACGCAACCGTGACCGAGCTGAGCGATGCCTCGCCGGACGCATCGAACGCTACGGACGCAGCCCCCGACGCGAGCGAAGCGGGGCCGAACGACGCAAGCGACGGAAGCACGGACTGACGCGCTCCCGAAGCTACGTATTACGAAGAAAATCCGCGACTTCCGCGAATCTCGCATCCAAGAAGGCGCGAAGCTCTCCTTTCACTCCACGTTCGTTCATCGCTCGGTTCATGGCGCGCAGCCAGGCGTCGCGCATCTCGATGTCGACGGCAACGTTGGCGTGCCGCATCCGCAGGCGCGGGTGCCCATGTTTCGCCATGTAGTCTTGCGGCCCACCGAGCCACCCGATCAAAAAGAGCCCGAACCGGTCCCGAGAACCTCGGCTCACGCGTCCGTTTTCGTCGAGCGCGTGAAGCTTCGCGAGCGCCGGTTCGTGCGCGTCCATCGCGTCGTAGAAAGCCTCAGAAAGCGCAAGAACGGCTTCGCGGCCACCGATGAGCTCGTAGGGCGTGGGTCCATTTTCCGGCATCGCGAAACGAACCATAGCGTGGTTCATTGTGTGGCATGGAAGCGCCTCTCGATCCGAACGTGCTCAGGCCTCACTACCGGGCTTTCCTGCGGGACGACCGCATCCTTCTGACGGGCCACTCGCACCAAGCCTGGCCCGACGTCGCGAAGGAAGGCATGGTCGCCGCGTTCGAAGCCGCAGCGACCCACGTCGACGACAAGTGGGGCGAAGCGTTCGCCGCGGCCACCGCAGTGCGGGAAGCGGTGGCCGCGCGCGTGGGCGTAGCCGAGAGCACCGTGGCTCTCGGGGCCAGCACGCACGATCTCGTGGTCCGGCTCCTCTCGGCACTTCCACTCGGGAAAAAGCGGCACATCGTCACGACGTCCGGAGAGTTTCACACGCTCTACCGGCAGCTCCGACGTCTGTCGGAAGAGGGCGTCTCGGTCGACTTCGTGAACCCAATGCCCGTGGCCACGTTGGCCGAGCGCCTCGCCGCAGCGGTTCGCGACGACACCGCTGCGCTCTTCGTTTCGACCGTGCTCTTCGAGAGCAGCACCCTCGTGCCCCATCTGAGCCACGCCGTCGACGTCGCGCGCAAGAAGGGCGCCGAGGTGGTCCTCGATACCTACCATCACTTCATGGTGAAGCCGCTTCGCCGCGACGATTACGGCGACGTGTTTTTGCTCGGAGGCGGATACAAATACGCCCAATGGGGTGAGGGGGTGTGTTTCATGACGGTCCCCGAGGGATGCTCTCTCACTCCCGCAGTGACCGGTTGGTTCTCCGATTTTGCGCACCTCTCGGCGCCTCGCGACGGCGCAAAAGTGACCTACGGTCCCACGTTGGCCGAACGGTTTGCCGGCTCGACCTACGATCCGACCAGCCACTTCCGCGCCCGCGCGGTCCTTCGTTTTTTCGATGAACGAGGCATGACGGTGCCACGCCTCGCCGCCGGCTACTCAATGCAAACCGCACGCATTTCCGAGGCGCTCGCGGCGCGTGGTCATCGCGTGGTTTCTCCGAGCGATGCGGCCTCACGCGGCGGGTTCGTTGCCGTCGCGGTCGAGAATCCGGCGGAAGTCATCGAAAAGTCGCGTCGTGACGGCGTGCTTTTCGACGCCCGCGGCGACATCGTGCGCCTTGGCCCAGCGCCCTATCTTACGGACGCGGAGCTCGATCGCGGCGTCGAGGTGTTCGCGACGCATGCGAAGCCAAAAGCGGCATGACCCAGCCCAGCGCCAACGAGTTGTCCCACCGAGGTGAATCGTCCGATGAGGATCTTCGTCCGAGACTTGTTACGCTTCTACCTGACGTGAGGGAGGTGACCTTGAAAATAGACAAGACGCGCTTTTTTGCCATAGCCGGCGTGCTCGCTGCAGCGAGCGGTATTGGAACCATTTCCGCCTGTACACTGACGACGGTCACATCGGTCGGCGACCGCGACGGCGACGGAATCAAGGACGATATCGACAAGTGCCCCGACGAGCGGGAGGACTTCGACGGTTTCGAGGATGAAGATGGTTGTCCGGAGTCGGGGAATGGCTCAACCACCGATCCGGACGCCACCCCCGGCTCCGACGCGACGGCCGATGCGATCGCGAGGCCGGACGCCACCGCCGCTGACGCCTCGACCTGCTTGAGCGACGACAAGGTGTTGAACCCTTCGTGCGGCTCGTTCGTTGACGCAGGCGTGAGCTGCGCGGGCTCGCAGCAAGGGCAGGCAAGTTGCCCGGCGATCCAGCAGAACTACGTGAACGGCGTGTCACGCGCGATCATGCAATGCCTCTCGCTCGCGCCCTCGTGCGAGGCCGTGCCCGATCCGACCGAAACGTGCATGTTCGCGGCGCTCGACAAGGCGTGTCCCGATGCGACGACGGCTGCTCCATGTCAGATGGCCGCGCAGCAGTGCTCGACGGCCGGAGTCACCCCCACCATCAATCAGGCCAAGTGCCAGCAGTACCTCGGGGGCCTCAGCGCGGCCGGTCGCGCGAAGTTCGCGAGCTGCGCGACCGAGGGCTGCACGCTCACTTCCGACGCCTTCTGCTTCCGCTTCTGAGCCTGGATCTCACGTTCTCATGAGGGAGCTACCGGCTTGTCCATGGAGGGCGACCAAAGGGAGCAAGTCATGAACGGATCCATCGTCGTGCCCACGCCACCCTCGTGGGCACGCGATCTTTTCACGGTGGGCGTGACGGGCACGAACGGCAAGAGCACCACCACCACGTGGATCGCGGCTGCCCTTGCCGCTTCCGGCGCTCCCGTCGTGCGCGCCACCACGCTCGGTTTTTTCGTGGACGACGAAGAGCTTTCCCTCGAGCGCACCTACGACGGGTTCCTCGAGTGCATGCGTATCGGCCACGCTCGAGGGGCGCGGTTCGCCACCATCGAGCTTACGAGCGAAGCGCTCGCGCGAGGGTTCGCGAAGGCCTGGCCGTGCCGAGTGGGCGTGTTCACGAACCTCACGCACGACCACCTCGATGCCCACGGCTCGCCCGAGCACTATCTCGCGAGCAAGGCCCAGCTCTTCGTGTCGCTCGAGCCCGGTGGAGTCGCCGTGCTCAACGCCCGGGACGAGGCATCGGCGCTCATCGCCGAGGTTCTTCCGCAAGGCGTCCGATGTGTGACGTACGGCGTTCCCTCGCGCGGTGAAGCGTGCCTCGACGAAGACGTTTCCGTCACGACGGTCGCTCTCGATTGGAGCGGGACTCGGGTCGAGTGTATGGTGCACGGAAATCCGGTCGGTCTTTCGGTGCGGGCGATTGGCGAGGTTCACGCCGAGAACGCACTCGCCGCCTGGCTTGGCGCGGAAGCGGCTGGAATTCCAAGGGACGAAGCTCTTGCGCGAATCGCGCGAGCCCCCGCTCCGCCCGGTCGCTTCGAGGTGGTGAGCACGGCTCCTCACGTGGTGGTCGACTACGCGCACACACCCGATGCACTCGCGCGCACGCTCGCGACGGCACGCGCTCTTGCGTCGCGCGTGGAGGGAGCACGCCTTTTTGTCGTGTTTGGAGCGGGGGGCAAGCGGGACCGCGAAAAGCGCGAGCCCATGGGACGTTCGGCTTGCGTGGCCGATGTCGTGATTCTCACGAGCGACAACCCGCGCGACGAAGATCCGAAGGACATCGCCGCGGCCATCGCGAAGGGCCTCGTGGGGCACGGCGACGTGCGCACGGTGCTGGATCGGGGGCACGCGATTCGCGCGGCGATCTCCGAGGCAAGCGACGAAGACGTGGTCGTGCTGGCCGGCATGGGGCACGAGCGCGAACAGCACGTCGGCAATCGTCGCATCGCGTTTTCCGACGTCGACGTCGCAAAAGAGGCCGTAGCGGCGCGTTTTTGAGCTCGCTTCCGACGTGCCAGGACTTGTTCCCCTTGAACTAGCGGGAGAGCAGCGTGCGCAGCGCTTCCAGTGGGTCGAAGCCCAAGACCTGCGCGAGGTCGCTGTCGCCCGCGGCGTCGCCAATGGTGTCACGCACCAGCGCAAAGAGGGGCTCGAATCGGCGTACCGCGGGGAGCTTGCCGATCTTCTCGGCCGCGAAGCGCGCACCATCGACGCCCAGCGCGAGTGCAATGGCCGGCGGCATAGGCGACACCGAGACGTCTCGAATGGCGACTGCGCGCCCCCAATCCCCCGGCTTGGCGTCGCGCTGGAGCTTTCGGAACGTATCGAGCTCGGCGAAGACGCCGAACCCGAGCGGCGCGTACGTCTCCTCGACCGTGCGTGCAAGATACATCGAATCGCGCCGCCAATCTCCGGACAACGGCCCGACGTGCGGAGTGATCTCCGCGGGCCCCGCGAAGACGTCGAACCCTTTGCCTTTTCGCCGCAAAATGGCGGCCGTGTAGAGCTCGCCATCCTCGAAGAGGCCCAACATCACGGCTTTGCCGTCCGGACAAATCGAGTCGAGCGTGCGATGCACGACCGTCTCGGTGGGGGGAGGCACGCCGTGAAGGCGACGAGGCCAACGATCGAGCAGACCCTCGGCGGTCATTTGCTGGATGATGGCGACGAGTGTGAGCGTCTGGCTGGTGAGGTCGTCCGAGCGACGAAGGCGCGCGCCGAAGCGCTCCATGACCTCTTCGAGTGCATACCGCTCGGCCGCGAAGACCCAGCTCGCGTCGTGTTTTTCCGCGAGCGCGGGCAAGAGGGCGGTGCGCTCGGGACCTTGCTTGGGGAACGGTTCGCCGGGGGAAAGGCGCCCTCTTCGAGTATGCAAGAGCTTGCGAATGACTCCCGCTTCGTGAAGCACGAAGAGGCCACCATGCGCCCGCTCGGCCTCGCGCTCGGGGGGAGCACTTGGTTTCCAGAGGGCAAGGAATCGGGACCAACTCTCGTGGGTCCAGCCTTCGAATCGGAGATCGGCGGTCAGCATGCAGGGGAGAGCATCGACTATCGCCGAGCTGTCCGTTCGCCACAACCGCGACCTTGCCCGGGCTCATTTCATTCACGAGGGGCAGGCGGGCTAGAGCCGTGCTTCGCCTTTCTTGCTAGGGTCGCCGGGCTTTGGACGCCGACACCCTTTTTCGTACGTACTTTCTCCCGCTCTATCCGGAATCCGCACGGGCGGACCTTGCGGCATCGCGCTCGATAGACGCGAACCCGGCGAAAAACCCTGCTCTTTTCGCTCACCTCGGCGACGCGGCCCTTCGCTTCTCGGTGCTCTTCCCGAAGCTAGCGGACGAGGATCCCACCCTCGATTTCAGCGATGCGAGCGTGCACCGGCTCTCCGCGCTCCTCACTCCGTCGCGCCGCGACGCTTGGTCCGGCGAGGGCGCCCCTGGAACCGCCGAGAGCGCGCTCTTCAACGTGATCGTGCATGGCGTGGCTTACGTCGGCGCGTGCATCGTGAAAAACCACGGTGGCACGTGGGCCATGCGAAACCCCATGTGGGAGAGCCTGGTCACGCTCACGTCCCGCGCGGGCACGGGCGACTTGCCGCTCTTTCACTGGTGGTTGAAGTCGATCGCCGATTCGCCATCCTCCACGGACCACGCCCACGCCACGCTCGCCGATCGCTACCGCGCTCAAGTCGAAGTGCCTCGTGCACGCCCGGAGGATCTCCCGAAAATCTTCGAAGGCGAGCGCAAGCTCCCGCGCATCACGAAGGTTCGCTACGATGTGCTCTACAAGTACCTGAAGGCACACCTCCCCGAGCTCCGCGATCTTGGCGAAGCCTTCCCCTCACCGGAGCGCTTCGAGGAGCTCGGCCTGAAGTGGATCGATCTCGTGCCGCTGGCGGAAAATCGCATGCTCCTCCTCGTGGGCTTCGGGTCCACCGGGCTTCATTTGTTCTTCCTCACCAAGGCCGGCTTCGAGAAATCGCTCTATTACCCGGCCGACGGGTTCCCCGAGCCGGTGGTGCGCGTTCGTGGCGAGAAGCTCGAGGTGCACCTGGCGATCGGCGAAAAACCGATGGTCCACGAGATGCTGTACTGGGGCATTTGAAGGGTATTTCGGCCCGATACGGGCTTTTCGCCGCCGCGTGGTAAACCTAAGGGCGATGACCGAGAAGGCAGACAAAGGGCCGAGCGACGGCGTGTTCTATTCCGTCAGCATCGCGATCGTGGTTCTTGGGCTCGTCTTCGGGTTCTTCGGGCTACCGCGACTTTTCCGCTCGTCGCACGCGGCCAACGTCGGCAAGGATGCCCCTTCGTTCAACCTTCCCGTGATGACCAACGGTGAA
The DNA here is from genome assembly GCA_043764595.1 of Myxococcales bacterium. Classification (GTDB taxonomy): domain Bacteria; phylum Myxococcota_A; class Polyangia; order Polyangiales; family Polyangiaceae; genus JAAFHV01. The sequence continues at coordinate 7,926 of JAYUKI010001083.1, forward strand.
GGGCAGAAGGCCATCGTGAACGACACGCTCGCTCTTTCGGCGCTCAAAGGTAGCCCGATCTTGCTCGACTATTGGGCCACGTGGTGCGGCCCGTGCCAGGCCGAAGCGCCCGTAGTCGACCGCATTTATCGCAGGCACAAGGACCGCGGGCTCGTCGTTCTCGGCATAAACGTGAACGCCCGCGGCGACACCGCCGGAGTGACCCCTTGGGTGCAGCGCAAGGGCCTCAGCTTCACGATACTGCACGACGTCGACAACTCCGCATCGGCGGCGTTCGACGTGCAAAACATCCCTACGATCGTGCTCATTTCCCGCGATGGAAAAGTTGCGGCCATTCGCACCGGAGTGACCAGCGACGAGGATCTGGATCGACTCGTCAAAGACGTTCTTTGAGAGCGCTCAAACAGCTTTTGCTACAAGCACTTCGCGCGTCTCGAGCTCCACTCCGAACACTTCGGTGAGCTTTTCTTTCGTGAGCACGGTGGCCGCGTCCCCTTCGGCGACGACCTTTCCGTCCCCCAAAAGCAGCGCGTGCGACGCAGCGCGCGAAGCTGCTGCAAAATCATGCAGCACTACGATGACCGTGACGTGGCCCGTCGTGGCGAGATCGTCCACGATGGAAAAAAGACGTGCCTCGTTCTTCACGTCGAGCGACGCGGTCGGCTCGTCCAGCAGCAAAACGCGTGGCTCTTGCGCCAGCGCTCGCGCGAGGGCAACACGTTTGCGTTCCCCGCCCGAGAGGTCGCTCACCGGCCGATGAGCCAAATCTCCTAGGGAAAAGCGCTCGATTTCGCGGTCGACGATCCGCGTATCGTCCGCGGTTGCACCGCGCCACGCCGACCCATGCGGCGCGCGGCCCATGGCGACGACCTCGCGCGCGGTGAACTCGAAGGCGATGTCCAGGTCTTGGGGAACGAGTGCAAGTGTTCGGGCGACTACGCCACGATCGAGCGCGTCGAGACCTTGCCCAAGCAGTCGAACGGTCCCGGAGCGCGGTTTTAGGAGGCCCGCCATGACGCGTAGCAGCGTGGACTTTCCAGACCCATTCGGACCACAGATCGCCCAGGTTTCGCCGCGCTGCATCGCGCACGTAACTCCGCATAGAGTTACGCTTTTGTCGTACCCCGCACTCACTGCGTCAAGCTCGATGGTGAGCGTCATTGTCGAAAGCACCTGACTCTTCGCGTTAGTGTGTATTCTTCAAAAACGAACGTTCATCTGGGT
>JAYUKI010001084.1:0-9147 GCA_043764595.1 Myxococcales bacterium
CTGCCGCCGGAGGTCCGCCGACAGATCGAAGCGAATTCGGGCGTAGATTCGGGGACTTCGCGCGCAGGGATAGCTCCGCTATCTCGAGCACGAAGGCACCCGGCACCGGCGCATGCGCTCGAAGACGCGAGAAATGCCGGTGGAACGACTAGGGAGAGCGAAATCCAGGCTCAGAGGCACCCGCTTTCGGGCGAGAGGTGAAAGAAGGTGAAGGCGAGCATGCGCATGTCGCCGTCGGCGGCACGCCCATACGAGCCAATCGCCGCGCCTTGGGCGTTGTAGAATGCCCCGGAGACGGGCGTCCACGTGACGTGCCCCTTCTTGATGCCCGACTTGTCCGAGAACGTCACGGTGGTCCCCGTGACACCGCTCGAGTACCCGAGCTTTCCGACGACCATCGTCGAATTGAACTTCACGACGTCGCCGTTCGGCTTGATGGTGTATTCACGGCTCGAATACCCCATTTCGGAGTAGTACACGTCGACGTTCGAGCGATAGTCCACCGACTTCGTGAAGTACTTGCCCTTCTTCGCCCACACGCCGCTGCCCTCGCACATGAAGGCGCTGTACCCAGTCGAAGACTCGAAGCCTTTCGCGACGACACGGCTCCCGTACTTGATGTCCCCCGAGTCGCCCGCGCTCGCGACGGGAGCCACGGCGCCGAGCGCTACGGCGAGCGCTACCCCAACCATGACCTTCTTTGCGTCCATGGTCGCCCTCATTTCTTCACGAAGGTAAAGCCGTAATCGAACGCGTCGGTGCCCTTGGCGTCGACCTTCACGACGCCGATGCGCCCGTTCGCCCCGGTGAGCGTGACACGCTTTTTCGTACCGTTTTTGTCGCCCTTCGCGAACGAAACGCTCGGGCCCTGCGTGCAGCCCGCGCCGTCGCTCGACGACACCGTCACTTCGGCCGCGCCATTGCCCTCTTTGGTGACGATCACCTCCCAGGTGTCGCCTTCGAGGGGAGTCTGCGAAACGAAGAGGCGCGAGCCCCCCGCGAGGACCTTGCCGTCGTTCTTCGCGCCGGCGACGAGCAGCGGCCGTGGACCGATGGTCGCCCACGAGCCCTGCGCCTGCTGGTTCCAGAAGGTGAGCATCTCGCGGAAGAGCTCCTCCTTCTTCTGGGTGTTGGCGAGGCACTCCTCCGACGACTTGCACTGCTTGGCCTTGATGCGCTCGCCCCACTGCGCCCAGACGGCCGTGAGCACCTTCGATCCCGAGTTGCAGGCCGATTGGGCGTGCGCCTCGGCCCCCACGGCGGCAGCGAACGAGAACGCGACGACAGTGAGCGCAGACGTGGCAAGACGATTCATGCGAAGACCTCCCTTGGGCGGACCGCCGTGCGAGGCGCGGCCGACACGGTGAGGCATTGCAGCCGGCGTGCCCAGGCAAGCGGCACCTCCGAGGGCACATTTTGGCGTGTTCTCTTGGTTCTTCCGGCCTTCGCGCGAGTGCGCGCACGGTGCGCGCACGTCGACGGGGTCTCCGCCACACGTCCAGGCGAGTGCAACCTACTCGTCGCGGAGCAGCAATTCCTCCAGCGCGGAGGCGAGCCTTTCGTGCGCCGCACTTCGTCGTGTGGTCCGGGGGTGCCACGCGAGATGGATCTGGAGCGACAGCCGGGCAAGCTTCGGGTGCTTGAGCTCGATGACCTCGCGGCTCGGCAGCTCGACGTCGACGATGGTCGGCAGCAGCGCCGCGTAGCGCCCCGAGCGCAGGGCGCGGCACGCCTGTGGGAAAGTCTCGCAGTCCAACGCGGACTCGACCTTTGCGTGCTTGCCGGCGAGCCCGAGGAGGCGCGTGTTCAGCTCCGGCTCGCTCGTTTGAAGGGCGAGCGGCAGGGACGCGACCAGCGCGCCGATGTCCTCGGGTGCGCCGTGCATGAGCCTCTTCGGGACGTAGAGCGCGTATTGGATCTCGCCGAGCGGACGCGACGCGAGCCCCTTGGGAACTTCGCCGGCGCGCACGAGGCCGAAATCGAGCTGCGCTCCTTCGAGCTGCGCGACCACGGCCTCCGAGGAGAGGCTCACGAGGCTCGGTATGGCATGGGGCACGCGACGCGACAGATCGCCTAGACGCGGAATGACCCACCACTGCAAGACGCTGTCGCCCGCGCCGATCTTGAATCGAAGCGACGGGTCGCCCTCGCCACCGCGCACGTCCTCGAAGCCGGCCTTCATCTCGCGCACGACGGTCGCGAGGCGTTCGCCGGCTGGGGTCAGGACGATGCTGCGGCCACTCCGCGCGAAGAGCTCGCGGCCGCCGAAGGCCTCCTTGAGCTCACGCACTTGCCGACTCATCTGGCTGAGGCGCACAGGGTTTCCCTTGGCCGCCCGCGCATAGCCACCTGCCGTGGCGACCTCGAAGAACGATTGGAGCCGCTCGAGCGTGAGTCCTTGAAACATGACTCTATAGTACATGCATGTACTCCGAACGTACCTACCGGTTCATCGCAGCGCCGCCACAATGAGGGCATGAAAAGCAACACCGGCGCGACGCTTCCCGTCTTTTTCAGCCCCGAGATGGTGGCCGATTCGGCCTCGTTCTCACCCAGCGCCGCCAAACCCGCGAAGGTCGTCGACTCTTGGCGCCGACGCGGCCTCCCGATCGCGGTCCACGCCGTCACGCCGGCAACGCCCGAGCAGCTCGCCCTGGCCCACGACCCCGACCACGTCCGCGCCATTCTTGCCGGCCGTGCTCCGAACGGCTTCGGCAACCGGTCTTTGGAGGTCGCCGCGTCCCTCCCCTACACCACCGGAGCGATGCTCTCCGCCGCGCGCCACGCGATCCGCGAGCGTACCATCGCGACTGCTCCGTGCTCGGGCTTCCACCACGCCGGCTACCGCGACGTGCAGGGGTTCTGCACCTTCAACGGGCTGATGGTCACGGCCTGCGCGCTTCGTCAGGAGGGGCTCGCGTCGCGCGTTGGGATCCTGGACTGCGACATGCACTACGGCAACGGGACCGACGCGATCGTCCGGCACCTCGGGGCGGAGCGCTGGGTCCGCCACTTCACCGCCGGAGCCGCTCACAGCCTACCGTCCCAAGCCGAACCTTTCCTCGCGAAGCTTCCGGCGTTCTTGAGCGAGCTCGGCGAATGCGACGTCGTGCTGTACCAGGCGGGCGCCGATCCTCACGTCGACGATCCGCTCGGCGGCTGGCTCACGACCGAGCAGCTGCGACGTCGCGACGCGATCGTGTTCGATACGCTCGCGAGCCTAGGCGTGCCGGTCGCGTGGAACCTAGCCGGTGGGTACCAGAAAGCCAAAGACGGGAGCATCCCGAAGGTGCTCGAGATCCACGACAACACGGCGATCGAGTGCGTCCGGGTGCTGGGGGAAAGATCGCGTGGCGTCGCACGGATCGCGTAGGCGTCAGCTTGGTTTGGTCTTGGACATTCTCGGCGCCTGCCAAAGGTGCGAGCAGCTTGCGCCATGGCTTCGTGGTTCTTCACCTCGCCAAGGAGGTCGAAGAAGGCTTTACCCTTCGTGGAACAGGTCAATCCAGTAATGGCGCTTCAGCGGGCGGTTCGAAGCAAGCATCTTCGTCTCCCGCAACAAGCCTCCATTCTTTTCGATCACGCGAATGGAGGCGGCATTGGTGTCGTCGCACGTGACGAGGACTTCCCTCAGTCCGAGCGCGCGCGCCACCGGCAGAGCCTGACGCACCATTTCGGTCGCGACACCGCGACCTCGGACCGAAGGAACGGTGTCGTAGCCGATGTGGCCACCCTCGAGGCGAAGTGCGTCGTTCAACTGGTGATGAATGGAAATCCGTCCGACGAACCGATCTTCCTCGATGGCCCAGAGGTGCGTTTTGGGAACGAACGCCTCGGTGCTCCGATTTGCGTCCGCCAGCTTCTTCGCCACGAAGGCGCCGAAGTCCTGTTCGGCGATCTCGAGGTCGCCGCCGAACCACCACCGAAGGCCTTCGTGTTGGAATTCACGAAGCGCGCGAAAGAAGCTATCGCGAAAGCGCTCGGCGGGAGGAACGAGTTGGATTTTTCTTCGAAGCTCACTCATCGGGAGTAGCTAGAACGCCGAATGGGCTGACGCACAAGGACTTCGAGGATTTGCCCAATAGCAGGCGCGACGACGAATCTGCCTCTCGGGCAGTCGGGACCGCTGGTCGTACGTCCCCCGCGGGCGGCACGGGGATCTCGACCCGACAACGTCGGTCGAATGGGATTTCAGCGCGGACCATGCCGTTCGGAACGCGACAAACGGCTCGCGGCATCACGAAGAGCCACCTCGACACGGCACGGGCGGCCGTGTCACCTTGCGGTCATGGACCCGCACGACGCTTGGCGGAATGCGACGCCGCCGGCGGGTGGCTTCGGGGGGCCCGTACCGCCTGGAGCCTCGCCGCCCCCCGAGGTCCCGCCGCTCGCGCCCACGCGGGCGTGCCGATGCGGTGGACGCGCCCCTTGCGTTCTCGTCGACGTCGAGCGCGCGCGAGGACTGGCCGTCGGGAAGCGCTTCGAGCACGAGTGCTCGCAATGCAAGCGTCGCTTCAGTGTACACAGCGTCGGCAGCGTGATCTTTGCCTTCTTCGCCGCAGCCTATCTTGGGAGCTGCGGCTCGCTCGTCGTCGTGAACCCGCCCGGCAGCGCGGTCGGCGCCGCAGACCAAAACCGTTGGTTCGGCGTGGCCATCCTTGTCTTCGCCTCGGTCGCGCTCGCGCTCGTCGTCCTACGGAGCGCGGCGCGCCTTCGGCACCCCAAGGTGTAACGTCTCCCGCGTCAGTATGGCGCGCCACTCTTGCGCGTGAAGGCCCAAGCGCTTCCCTCCGATCGGGTCGCCGCGAGATCGACGTCGGTGTAAACGACGCGATCGCTCGGATCGCGGGTGCCGACCTCGAGGTAACGCGCGGGCTCGTCCGTGCGGTTCACGAGCTGATGCGCATTCGCCGCGCCCGCCGGGAACCCTGCGCAAGCCCCCGGGCCGAGGACCTGGTCGCCTTCGTCGGTCCGCAGCACGACCTCTCCCTCCAGCACGAAGACGAGCTCGTCTTCGGGGGTGTGGTGGTGTCGGAGCGACGACTGCCGGCCCGGGTGCAGCGTCGTCAGGTTGACCCCCACGCGCGTCAGCCCGAGCGCGTCTCCGAGCGCACGTTTCTCTCTCGGGAGCACGAGCTCCCGAAAGACTTCGGGATACGCCGACGTCGTGCGCGGGGGGACCGTGTTCGGATCGAGCGCCGGAGGACGCGGGGGTAGCCTTGGCGTCGCGCCCGGCGGTGCGCGGGGACCATCGTACGAATACGCGGTCTTCGCGTGCGAGGGACGCGACGCGCGCTCGGCGACGAACGCGCGGAGACGCGGGTAAGGCTCGAGGGGCACGGTGCGCCGGAACGCGACGTGCGAGGCGAGGCAGAAGAGCATGACCTCGAGGTAGGAGAGGCCGCCCGAAGGCAACGCCGCGAGCGCCTCGTCGAGCGCACCGTCGAGCCACGCGAGGCTGCCCTCGAGGCCGCGAGTGACCTTCGTCACGAAGGGATTGTCGCGACCGACACGGCCGAGGCCCGGAGCGAGCACGAGCGTCACCTCGGCGGCCATCGCGTGAGCGACGAGCTCCATGGCATTCCTCGTCACGGTGGAGGGCAGTTCATGGGGCCACACGATCGAAAGGTCTCTTCGGGGCGAGAGCTCGGCGAGCCGGCGGCACACGTTCTCGGTCCCGAAGAGAACCTCGCCGTCGACGGAGAGCGCCGGGATCTTGAGGCCCGGATGACCCGCGTAGGCTGCGGCATCGAGGCTCGAGAGGTCGGGTACGACCACGAGCTCGAAGGCCACGTCGAGCTCGTGGGCGAAGATGGCGGCGACACGCGTGAAGTGGGAAGCGCTACGGCCGATGAGGCGAACGTTGGGCATGATGATCTTCTCCGAGCAGGGTCGTGGTGAGAAAAGAAAGGATCTCGTCCCGCGCGGCCGCCGTGGGCTCTCCTTCGGCGTCGACGAGGTGCGCCGTGACGACGCTGTGGGGGCAACCGACGACCTCGGCGAAAAAGGGCGGTGGCGTGCGGCTCGCTGCCGTGTCGGGGAGGGACCTCGGGCAGAAGCGAGGGCCGAGCGCCTCGGAGTACGCTTGGAACCGCGCCTCGGTGCAGTGACGGTCGCCCTCGAAGCGGTACGCGAGCACGCGGAGGTCCTCGCGCTCGAGCCGCCTCCGCACGAACGCGAGCTCGGTCGCCGAGATGTTGAGCGCGGAGGGCTCGCCGAGGGGAAGCGACGGCTGGCACAGGACGGGCGCAACCGTCTCGGGCTCGAGCATCATCGAGAGGGCGAAGTTTCCCGTGAAGCACATCCCGACGGCGCCCACGCCGCGGCCACCGCGTTCGTGATGCGCCACGCGTGCGAGCGCGCGAAGCCAGGCCGACACGGGGCTCGAGGCGCCGGTCGCCAAGGCCCCGAGCTCCGCGCTCATGCACGCGCGGCGCAGCGTCGCGAGGCCCTCGGCCGCTTCGGGGTACGCACCGTCGCGGCCAAAGAGCGAGGGCATGTACACCGAGAGTCCCGCGCTCCGCACCCAGCGTGCGAAGCGGGCCACGTGGGGGCTGATTCCGGGCATCTCGGCGAGGACCACGACGGCCGGGCCCTCTCCGGAGACGTAGACGGGGCGTGTGCTGCCCTCGAGCGTCAAGGTGCGGCGCTCGAAGTCGCCGAGAGAATCGTCGAGGGTCGAATCGGGTGCAGCCATGGCGTTGACCTTGGACCCGACGGACTTCGCTGCGAAGTGGCAAGAACGACAACATTCGGTCTACATTTGCCAAATGATCGTCCACGTCGTGGCCCACGGAGTCTCCGACGGAGCCCTCGGCGTCGGGCTCGACGTCATGGCGGCGGGCGCCCGACTCGTCGCTTCGGGCGCTGCACCGTCGGCTCGGGGTGCGGCGACGCTCGAGCAGCGCGTGGTCTCCGTCGATGGGCGATCCGTGCAATCCGGATCGGGGCGACCCGTCCACGTCGACGGCGTGCTCCGGGCGCGTGACGTAGGGGCGGGCGACGTGCTCCTCCTCCCTGGACTCTCGGCGGCGACCGCGACATGCGTCGAACGACTCCTCGCGCGCGCGGACATCGAAGCGCTCGCCGCGATCCTCCGGCGCGCCGAGACCCGCGGAGCCACGATCGCTGCGTCGTGCTCGGCCACCTTCGTGCTCGGAGCGTCCGGCGTGCTCGACGGCCGCGACGCCACGACCACCTGGTGGCTCGCGCCGGAGTTTCGGCGGCGCTTCCCGCGCGTGTCTCTTGTCTCCGACCGCATGGTCATCGAGGACGGACGGATCTTCACGGCGGGCTCGGCGTTCGCCCACGCCGATCTCGCGCTCACCGTGCTCTCGCGCATCGCGGGGCCTACGGTGGCGCATCTCGCCGCACGCTTTCTCGTGCTCGACACGCGCGAGTCCCAAGCGCGCTACATGGTGCTCGATTACGTCCGCACGGACGACGAGGCCGTGCGCGACGTCGAGCGCCACGTCGCGAAGAACCTCGAGCGTCGGATCTCGCTCGCGGAAATGGCCAAGGTCGCGCGGTCCTCCCCCCGAACGCTCGCTCGACGGGTCCACGAGGCCCTGGGCATGACCCCAACCGACCTCGTTCAGCGCATCCGCATCGCGCGGGCGAGTCACCTCCTCGAGACAACCAAGCTCTCGGTCGACGAGATCGCCGCTCGCGTCGGTTATGCCGATCCTGCTGCTTTTCGTCGTGTCTTCCGCAAGCTCGCAGGCCAAGCCCCGAGCGGACTGCGAGGCTCCGTCGAAAGGTCGCGCGCGGCTCCCCCACCCCGCGCGACCCGTGCTTGAAGGCACGGAGCAAGGCGCGGCCCCGAACAGCGGACTGACGAAATCAGCGGTTAGGATCTTCGATCAAGTCTGCCGATTTGGCTGACTTGGGATCGGAGGACTCGCGAACGGTCATTTGGTGCTCTACAGGTCGGTGAGCGACCAACAGACAGCGGACGGTGCGGAAGACACGGACCGACGCCGCGACGACATCCCATGGCCAACGATCGGTTGGCGCTACCCCTCCAAGAGCCACTCTCGCAGGCTCTCCCGCGCCTCTTGCGTCAGCCCTATGGGCCCTGACAAGTACCCCTCGACGCTGCCATAGTCGCGGTCCACGGTCTCGAGCGCCGCCCCCAAGTACTCTGGACGCGCCTCGAGGAAGGCGCGCAAATCCGCCTCCCGAACCACGCGCGATCCGAGCGGTAGTTTGGATACGATCCGGGTCGCGGCGAGCAGGGTATCCACTCGATCTTTGGCGCATACGTTCGTAAAACAATAGTCGTCCATCACCGTCTCGTAGGAAACGCCAAGCGCGCGGAGGAGCATCGCGACGCAAAAGCCAGTGCGGTCTTTGCCGCCCATGCAGAGAACCAGCATCGGCGCGTGCTCCCTCTTCGCGAGAAGCGAAAAGACCTGACGCAAGGCCGGGACCGCGCGCCCGGGGAGGCCGCGGTAGGCCTCTCGCAGGAACTTCGCGTCGAAGCGGGCAAGGTGTCCGCCCAGCACGAAGCGAACCCGGTCCATGACCGACCATCGCCGCTCGAGCTCGGGCACGATCGAGATCGGCGCATGCTCCACCCGAAGGCTCGATCCGCGCGGCAAACGATTGGGGCGGGTGCCACGCTCGTGCGCCGTGCGAAGGTCCACCACCGTGCGAATGCCGAGAGCGCAGAACGCGTGGAACGCGCCGGTCTCGAGACCAGAGAGGTTGTCGGAGCGAAAGAGCTTTCCACGACGAACGCGCCCACCCTGCGCTTCGTAGCCGCCCAGGTCGCGAAAGTTGCAGGTTCCTCCGAGATCGATCCGCCCCATCCACGTTCCCCTATCCGCCCGGCATTTTCTTGGTCGCTCGTCGTCTTCGCGATGGGTTTGCTCGTCGTGTCGGTTGGGGAACCGCCAACTTCGTTTGGAACAGTATTCGCGGCGTACTGGCGAGCACGAGACGTTCCTCTCCGCGAAGAAGAAGACACGCAAAAACCCTTTGTTGCGTGGGTCCCGGTGCCCTTGTTGGATGGCCTTCGACTTCGGTGGGACCGGCGAGTCTCAAAGACGACGCGCGTCCGCTCGGGCGGCCCGCACCTTTGGCGAGACGAGCTGAACCAGGGTCTCTTCGAGCTTGCCGGTGACGCCCCGGACGCTGAGCTCG
>JAYUKI010001085.1:0-2686 GCA_043764595.1 Myxococcales bacterium
AGATGCAAGCGGTTAGCTGAGAGCAGCCTGCAGCCGTCTGGCCTTCTTCGCTTGTGCCACTACTCTCGGTGTCCTCGACCTCCGAACTGCAGGCGGCAACCATGGTGACGGAGAGTGTCGCGGCAACCGCGAATCGAAGATAGTCAGAGGCGGAGTGGAACTTCATGTAGGAGCACGAGCAAAATGCGTACCTGATGAACCTACGCGCATCCATCGAGGGTTCACACGTAGCGCGGGCCCCGCCAGTTCCTCACGAACACTGGCACGATCCAGACCATTCGGTGTCGAAGTCCGTAAGCTCTCGATCAACGTCGCGCGCCACTCACAAGCGTGGCGCAGAGGGCCGATGCTCGATGGGGTCACGGAACAGATGCCCTGGTCGACGTGCCACGCGGCAACGTGGACGCCGTCTCGCGTGGCCCACGACTCGAGCGCCGAACCCGAACTTTCGGTGCCGAGCCGCGGCGGCGCGAGATGCACCTTCCTCACTCGGGCGCGAGCGACTGCTCCGTGGCCCCAATGCCCTAGTACCGCGACACAGAGGATGTGACTGTGATCACGCCACGGCCCGATTGGCAGTCTGGCCGGCCTGCGCGGGATAGGCTCGACCGAGCTTCTCTCGCGCGCGCTCGAGCGTGAAGAGCCACTTAATGCGCGCCTTGTCGCGATTCCAACGCCGCTCCCACGCATTGACCTCCTTCACGAGGATCTCCTTGGTCGGGATACGACGGTCCAGACACTGCGACACCATCACGTCGCTCTCGATCTCGACCATGTTGAGCCAGCTCGCGTGCTTGGGCGTGAAGTGAAACTCCGGCCGACGAAGGATGCGGCGCGCCTCGGCGGCATCAAAGCTCTCATAGAGAGCAGGTGCCGAGTGAGTCGAGAGATTGTCCATCACCACACGGATTCGCTCCGCCTGCGGGTAGTGCACGTCGACGAGGTCGCGCATGCACTCGGCGAAGTCGCGGCCCGTGCGGCGGTCGGTGACCTTCGCGTGGCGCCACGGCCGATGCACGTCGACAAACATGAAGACGTTCGCCGTGCCATCGCATTCCTATCCCTTCAGGCCGCCAGTGCGTCGGCGTACCGTACCGTGGTGACGAAGCCATCTACCGTGTCACTACCCTTTCGACCGCTTCGGCTTCGCAGGGGCTGCGTTCGGCTCGAAGTGTTATCGTTGCGCCCTCACACGCCGACATCGATGTGCCTCTCCGTGAGTAGCAGAGCTCGCCGTCCGACCGAGGCCGGTCGCGCCGCCATCGAGCCGAACCTTGGGGATGAAGGCCCTTCTTCCGTCGCGAGCATCCAGCAAGGCGCGAGATTCGACAACTCGAAGCGAAGCCCAATACGACGACGCGTAGTGACCATTCTGCCCGACTGGGCGGAGTCTGGACGCCCTGTCTAGACGCCCTCACCTAGAACGAAGGACGGCCTCGAGCTCGGACAGAGAGCCAAGCTGGAAGACATCGGGAGGCAGCTCTCCGATGCCGAAGCTGCCTGCCCCTCCCAGAATCAATTGTCCGCCACCCAGAGAAGCCCAGATGCGGTGCACCTCCTCGACAGCGACGGCGGAATCTACAGTCCCCGGAATACTACAGCACAGGAGGGTGGGCCGGTGACGCTGAATCCAAGCGAGGAGATCCGAGAGCGGGAGCCCCGGCCCGAGGAGTGTGCACGGGAGCCCGGCGAGCTCTACGCATACTTGGCAAAGCCGGGCGCCGTGCTCATGCGGATCGCCACCGAGGGTAACGGCAGCCGCCGCGCCGTGCGATTCTCGCGGGGCAATGATCTGCCTGGACCAAATCAACACATCGGTCACCACCGCGCTCACCACGTGCTCGTCAGCGACCAAAATCCGAGACTCGCTCCAGTAAGCTCCAGTCTCGACGAGGCACGGCACGACGATGTCCTCGAGAGCGACCACAAGGCTCTCGACCTTGGTCCAGTATCGGCGAAACATGGCAAACGCCTGACGACTGTCTCCGCTTGCGGCAACTCTGAAAAAGGCTCGAGACTTTTGCCAGGTATCCTTGGGAAGCTTACCGACGCTGAGCAGATTCACGCCATCCCTCGAAACGCGCGTTACACCGGCGACGCGTACGAACTCGAGCTTCCCGGTCTTTACCCAACGCCTTACGGTCGCCGCGGTCACTCCCAGCTGGAGCGCCGAAGAGTCGATCGAGACCCACCGGCCGCTTGGGGACGTTGCCCTCCCCAAGGGATTGTCTTTTGTTCTGAGTCGCACTTGGCTAACCAAACTAGGCCGCAGCACTTGCCGAAAAGAGGAAGCGCTCAAGGTAGGATTCGGCGCGATCGACTCCGAACATCCGCGCGAGTGCGTTTCGTTCTTTTCTGTTTCGCCTTTCCGCGTCGAGCCAGTTCAGGACGACGGCCCGGTCGTCCTCGGCCTTGCCTGGGCATGTCTGCAGCGCCACGCGTCCAAGGGCGATTCGGACACAGTCGATTCCGCTTTCCTCTGCGCCTTCCTCGAAACCTCCAATAATGGCATGGTCCGAGAATGCTCCTTCTACGAACTGCGGACGCGGCCGATCGGTAAAGCCACGAAGCTTGGTGCGACCAACGCCAAGCGTGGCGTCCGCAGCCACAGTCGCCTCCGCATTGGTCCCGCGGAGGTCGACTGCAAAAAGAGAAACCCGGTTCTTCAGGGCGACCACGTCGAGCC
>JAYUKI010001086.1:0-2683 GCA_043764595.1 Myxococcales bacterium
GTCCGAGCGCCTCTTTGGAGCGCCCGCGATTGTAAAGAAGCGCAGGATTCGGATTCAGTGCATACGACTGCGTATAAAAGGTTATCGCCTCTTCGTGCCTTAGCGCGTCGAACATTTCGTCGCCGCGGCGTTTGAACCGTTCCGCCTCGACTTCGTTCGAAGTCCCTGCGGGCGGCGGCAAATCGGCATACGCCGCGAGCGGCGCGGACGAAAGCGAGAGGACCAAGAGGGCGGCAAGTCTGGATTTCATAGGCGCGGCGGCAGGATAGGAACCGGTGCGGAAGGCTTCGATGGCGCGTGGCTCGATGCCGTCGGCCGGGCCGCGGGGCCGTGAACGATGGCGGACGGCGGCGTCTTTGCTGGAGTCGGGGCGCTCGATGGGATCGGCGTTTCGGCGCTCGCAACGGGCGAATCAGGCGAATCGGGCGAATCGGGCGAATCGGTCTTCGCAACGGTCGGAACTGCGGGCTCGGACGCCGAGGCGCTCGCCGAGGCCGTCCCCGGTGGCCGTGAATCGGTTTTCTCGAAACGCCATCCGACGAACAGCGCCGCGCCAAGCACGACGCCTCCCACCGCCAGAGCCAAGGTTGCCCCTCGGAAGGAACGCCGTTCGCGTGGGGCTTCCGTCGGTTCCGGTGCCGTACGGGCGGCCGATGCGACATTCGACGGGGCTCGCTGTGTTTTCTGAAGACCATCGGCCGAAGCACCGAAGTCCGGATTCGACGACATGATCCGCGTGGAAACGAACGGCTCGACGTGGCGCGCGAACGTCGCAGAATCGCCCGTCAGAGCTGCCCCGACCTCGGCACCGCTCGCGAACCGAAGCGAAGGGTCCTTCGTCAAACACCGCATGACGATCGCGCACAGCTCAGCGGGCAAATCCGGTCGGACCCGCGACAAGGGCTCGGCCTCGGTCTCGCGCAGGAGTGCTGCGAGGGCGAGCACGTTGGGCGCATCGAACGGAGGGCGACCCGAAAGCAGCTCGTACATCGTGGCGCCCAAGCTCCACACGTCGGCGCGAGCGTCCACGTCGCGCGACGAGGCCATTTGCTCCGGGGCCATGTAGAGCGGTGAGCCCATCGCAATGGCACTCTTCGTCACGCTCGAGTCGGGCATCTTGGACACTCCGAAATCGAGTACCTTCAAGGTTCTAGGGGCCCGCCCATGGGCCGCGCACAGGAACAGGTTCTCGGGCTTGATGTCGCGATGCACGATGCCGAGCGCGTGCGCGGTGGCGAGCGCCTTGCACGCCTGCAAGGACCACTCGGCGACTTCGGCTGCCGGAAGCGGGCCGCGCGTGGCGAGCTCCGCGCCGAGGTCGTTTCCTTCGAGATACTCCATGACGATGTAGGGTTCACCCGAGGCTGTGCGACCGAAGTCGAAGGTGCGGCAAACGTGCTCGTTTCGTATCTTCGCCGCGGCTTTGGCTTCGGTCAGAAAGCGCTTCGCCGAGGCTTCGGACGGGACGCCAATCAAGAACTTGATGGCCACCTTCTCGTCGAGCTCGATGTGCGTCGCGGCCACGATGAGCCCCATGCCGCCCTGCCCGAGAACGCGCTCGACACGGTATTTGTCCGCAAGGACGTCCCCCGCCTTCACCGGACCAACCATCATGGCTCTTTGCCAACCGAACGCACGCGCGCACTCTAGCTCTTCCGGATTCGCGCGAGCGAACCGTTTCAAGCCCCCGTTCGCACCGTCCGAAACGCGACCCGAAACGCGACCCGGGGTCGCCCGAAACATCTTTCTTTTCGACTATTTGCCAGCAACAAAGATCGGGACCACCGTCGTGACCTTCTGAGCGGGTCCGCCAAAGGGTGCAATCTCGGCGAGCTTCAGGTGGTCCTTCACGCACTTGCCGGACGGCGTTCGATTGAAGGGCTTCTCGAGCTCGACCTCGGACACTTTGCCAGTGGGCTCGAACGTCACGGTCGCTTTCCATTTGCCGCGTGGGCCATTCAGCTTGCGGCACTCGGACTGCGTTCCTGGAACGGAATCGAGAGTCGCCTGCGCGGCGGACGCGTCGAAGGCACGTTCCGTCGCAGGGCTCGGTGCGGAAGCGGATGGCGCGGCGCTCGCGGCAACCTCCGGGGGCGACGAGGAAACGAGCGGCGGAGCGCTAGTCGCAGGGTTATTCAAGGCTGACGAGCTCGCAGAAGGAGGCGAAGGAACGACCGCCGTCGACTTCGACGCGGATCCTCGCAAGGCGAGCACGAGCCCGAGCACGGCCATCAGCACCACAGCCCCAATCCCAGCGATCACGAAGCTGCGTGAGCTCTCCATCGGAGGTTTGGGCGGATCGTCGTCTTCAACGGTCGTTCTTCCGGGCTGCGACGCCGCCCTGGCATGCGTTGCGACCGGGTGAGTTTGCACCCCTTCCACGACGGCCATCTCGACCCTCGGAGCCGCAGGAGGAGGAACTGCGGGGACGTAGGTCGCCGAAGGGTTTTCGACCGGCTGGCTCATCGGCATCATCGCCGCAAAGGGGGCGACCGCGGCCCCGGCCACCGGAGGAACGTCCGCCTGCGCCACCACGGGCGCCGTCACCGGCACCACGGGCGCCATCACCGGCACCACTGGCGCCGCCGCGACCGCCATCACGGCCGTTCGTTGGAACACTGGAGCGGGTTCGACGGGTTCGGGTGGAAGCCGGTCGACGGCCGTCGCTTCCGCAAACGATCCC
>JAYUKI010001087.1:0-2682 GCA_043764595.1 Myxococcales bacterium
GTAAACTGCTGGAGGATTCGGACCTGACGCTGAGCCAAGGCCCAGTCTTCGACCCCCATCGCGTGCTCGAGACGAACCTGTTGCGTTCGGTAGTCGTCGTTGAGCTCCGCGCGCATCGCTCGAGCGGCCTCGTCGGCAACGACTGCGGAAGGGACGTCGCCTCCGCCACGGTAGCACGCGGCTGCTTCCTCGAAGAGCGGCACGGCCTGCACACCATCGGCCACGTGGAACGGGCGTCGCTCGCGTTTGGCATCCGCGATTCCCATGCGCTCCCGCGCGCGTGCGAGCCCTTGAGGGCCACCGACTGGACACGCGGCAACGGGCGCGCCCCAAAGCGGTGGTGCCTCCTTTTTCGTCAGCGTCGGGCCCGTGTTTTCGTCGGGCATCAAGAACAGGTAGCCAGCGGCAGGAAGCATGAGCGCAAGGCCGATCATCGCGAGCGGGCTGCCACCCTTCTTCTTTTGCGTCGACTGCCCACCGAGCCCGGCGGAGTCCGCGACCGCGACTGCGATTTGCGTCTGGTTCACGCCGAGCACCGCTTCGGGGGGAAGCGGGGACTGCATGAACGGGACGTTGTTGATCATCGGCGAAGGCTGGAAATTCAGCGCCTTCGCGAACACGCCTGCGGGCCCGAGCTCGATGAGCACGTGCTCCACCGCGGCCTGATCGAGAGGAAGACGGATCTCGCAGTGCGCGCCGCTTCCGATGAGGACGCGTTCCGTTTCGATGTTGATCTGCTCGATTTGCCCGGAGGGCAAGCGGATCTGGAACCTTAGAACGCGCATGGGAGTCTCCCGAACATCTGACGATAGCCCTTCTTGGGGGGGCTCAGAGCCCGTTCTGAATGTTCATCATGGCCGGGGCGAGAATGAGGCCCATGACACAGAGGAAAACGAGCATGAGCGGACCGACCATGGCCACGCCCGCTTTGGCAGCCGCTTCCTCAGCGCGAACGCTGCGCCTTTGGCGCGAGACGCCCGCTTGGATGCTGAGCACCTCGGAAACCGGGTTGCCGCGTTCTTCGGCTTGAACGAGCGAGTTTACGAACTCGATGACGGCCTCGCTCGGGCACCGCCTGGCGAACTCGACCAGACAGTCTTTGCGTGTTCGACCGAGGCTTATCGTCTGCAAAACGAGCGTGAATTCCTCCACGATCGGGTCGTTCGGATTGCTCGACTTTTCGACGACTTGCCGGACTGCACCGGGGAAGTCGAGACCAGCCCCCATGGACAGGGCCATGAGGTCGATGACGTAGGGGAGCCCGCGGCTGACCGACTTCAGTCGCTCTTGCGCCTCGCCGCTGATCTGCATGTAAGGGAGAGACCCACCCAGGGCAAACCCCGCGATCAACGTGATGTTTCCGAGATCGAGCATGACGCCCGCGACCCCGCCGATGAGCGCACCACCCAGGGCGGAGAAGATCGTGAGTGCAATGTACTCGTCCGCCGTGATGCCCATGAAGTCGCCGGCGAGGCCAATTTGGGCGTCGAGCTGAGCGCGTTGCTCGTCGGTGGGAATGCCGCTCACGCGGACACCGAGCCAGCGCACGAGCGGCTCGATCGAAGCCCAAGTGTCGTTGTTGGCGAGCGCTCGTTGGCGCTTCAATCCGCGGAGGCCGAAGCGACTTGCTTCGCGCGTGGGGGCGCTGAGCAGCGTGTAGCAAAAGATCACCACGCCGAGGACGATGGCCGCGATCCATGCGTAGCGGAGGACGAGGAGCTGGACGCTCATGGGATGTTGTTCGGGCATGATCAGAGGTCCACCGCGAGAACTTTTCGCGCCAGGATGATGGCGCCGGCCCAGCAGGACACGCAGGCGGTGCTGATGAGGTAGCCGACGAGAGTCTTGGTGAGCGGGTCGAAATAGCCGGGCCAAACTTGGTTCAGACCCACAAGCAGCCCGAACGGCATGACGGCGATGACGTAGAGCTGCATCTTTCCCTCCGCCGTCTTCGTGCGGACGACGCCTTCGAGGCGACGCATTTCGCGGAGCGTATTTGCGGTAGCTTCCAGCACTTTCGGCAGATTTCCACCGACCTGACGGCCGATCAGAACCGAAGAGAGCGCGGAGTCGAGCTGACGGCTTCCGACGCGCGACGCCATGTGGAGCAGGGCCTGCTCGAGCGTGCTTCCAACCTTCATTTCCTTGAGCGCAAGGTCCACCTCTTGGCGCATGGGATCGGTGATGACCGAGGCCACCGAGTTGAGCGCGGCGCCGATGCTCGGCGTGGTCTTCAGGGCGTTCGCGAGCGCGATCATGAAGTTGTCGAGCTGCTCTTCGATCATCTCGACGCGCTTGCGACGGAGCGCCTCGATGTAGATGAGCGGCACGATGGCGATCAGCAACAGCACGGCCCACCAGAACGGTATCGAGAACAGGACGTTCGCCGTGATGAGGAAAAAGGCCGCCCCCAGTTGGCCGAGGGTGATGTTCTGACCCGGCATGAAGATGAACATCGGCCGAAGCTTCTGCTCGAGGAGCGAGTTGTAGCGAGCCCAGTAGCGGTACGCAGGCCCCGATTGGTCGGCCGCCGCGGCCCACGTGGCCACGAACAAACCAAGCCCGGTCACTCCCGCGCTGGCCCACTTGAGCATCTCGGTCATCGGGGCGACGTCGCCCATTTTGCCGCTCATCATACGTACGGCTCCCCTGGCTTCACGAGCCCCATGACGATGAAGGTAT
>JAYUKI010001088.1:0-9130 GCA_043764595.1 Myxococcales bacterium
TGTGGCCAAGATGCTCCAAGACCCGCGCGTGATGGGCGCGGTCATGCAAGCGATGGCCGTGCCCGGCAAGGTGCAGAGCTTCACGGCCGAGCAGCTCGAGAAGCTCGCGAAGTCCATGTCGCTCGCGACCGAAGACGAAGTGAACGATCTCAAGCGAACCGTGCGGCGTCTCGAAGACGAGCTTGCGCGCATCGAACGGGATCGCGATCGTGAGCACAAACCGCGCTGATTCGACTCAGCGAATGCGGGCGAGCATCCAGTCGCGCATGTCGGGCCAGAGCGTTCGCGGCGCATCGCGCCCCACGACGAGGTCGATGTGGCCCGCTTCGTATTCGCGGTAGGTCTTGTCGGTGGATTGACTGCGCTCGAAGGCGGGACGAACGGCCTTTGGAGCCGCGAGATCGTCGTGCGTGCCGGCGATCACCATGAGCGAGAGGTCGCGCATTCGCTCGAAGCGCTCGGCGTAACCGCGAGCCCCGCCGAAGCGTCGCTCCAGAGCCCAATCGAAGAGATTTCTCAGATCTTCGAGGCTGGCGCTGTCGAAGGCGAGGTCGAAGTGCTCCTCGAGGACGTGCTTTTCGAGCCCTTGGTTGCGCCATGCACGAATGGGCAGTGGGTGCATTTTGTCGCCAAGCATGCGGTTCATTCCGCGTAGGGCCATGCCGACCGGACGGAGCCGAAGGGGCAGATTTCCGAGCGGGATCCCCAGGGCGCGCATGCCGCCATTCAAGGCGCGGACGGCTCCGAGAAACATCGAGCCGCGCGTGAAATGGTACGGGCTTCCGAGCGAAATGACGCCCGCGACGTGTCCGACCAGCGAAGGCGTCGCAGCGTAACAAACGAGACCCCCGAGGGAGTGACCGATCAAAAAGACAGGTCGATTTCCCGACAAAGCGCGCACCTCGGCGACGGCCTGCGGAAGGTCCTCTTCGACGTAGCAGTGGGCGCCGTGCGAGCGGGCCCCGCCGAGCTTTCGCGAACGCCCGTGACCCCGGAGGTCGACGTTGAAGACGTCGAAACCTTCGCTCGCGAGATAGTTGGAGAAGCTTCGTGACGGAAGGTGGAAAGTATAGCGGTTTTGTCCAAAACCGTGGACCAAGAGCACGGGCGCGCGGGTGGTCTCGGCGGAGGCGAGGCGCTTTCGGACGAGTGCGAGCGGCACGCCGGCGGTGATGGCCACTTCCTTGCGAAAGGTGGCCACGTGATGGTGGTCGATCGACTGCTCGACGAGGCGTCCGTAGAGAATCACGAAAGAGGAAGATAACCACGACCACGGCCCGCGCGGAACCTGACAGGCCCGCCATGGCCGCGCGAACACGCGTGCGCGGCGACTTTCCTGGTTTTTTCCCCATCCCGGGAGCGCATCGAGTAGGCTCGAACGGCCGCAAAATTGGATGAGGGGCCCGCGAGTCGGAGCTCCTGCCACGTCCCGAAGCTCGGAGAACGAAGATGTTCGCTCGCACGACCGCCGCATTGCTTTTCGGGCTCGGAGCACTTGTGCTCACGACGCCGGCCATCGCTCAACCCGCGGCTCCTGCCGCTCCCAAGGTCGAGGACGCCAAAGGCAAGGGGGACGCCCAGCCCGCAAAGCCGGACGACAAGTCGGGAGTCGCCAAGGTCGAGGAGGCGCCTCCGGCCGAGCGCGGCTCCAACATGATGAACGTCGACGAGACGTACGAGCGCACGTATCTGTTCGCGGGCCTTCGCTACCGCGGCGTGGTCTTGCCGAAGTTCATCCTCGATGCGTTCGTCGAAGGCGGCCAAACCGTCTACACGAACCAGATTGGCCTCGAGCTCGACATCCGGAAGAACGGGTTTTCCGTGATTCCTGCGATTAGCTACGCCGAGTTTGGCACGGGCGACATCCTCTACAAGGACAAGGGCGCGGCCGACTTCGTTGGAAACTATGCAGTTGGAAACAGCGGGCTCAAAGCCTTGCAGCTCTCGGTGGACCTTCTGTGGTCGGCCAAGATCAACAAGGTGCTCGATTTCGAATACGGCATCGGCCTCGGTGTGGGCTTCATCTTCGGCAACCTCTTGAACAACTGGGTCAAAGAGGGCACGGGCGATCCGCAGTACACGGCGAACAACGGCAAGACCTACACACGCTGCGGTGAAGAAGGCCCAGTCGGCTCGGGCTGCAACAAGGCCGATCATCAGAAGTCCGAAGTGGCGCGCGTGAACAACTATGAGGAGCCGAGCTGGGCGAACGGCGGCTCCAAGCCGAACGTGATCCCTTGGGTGGCCATTCCTCAGATCGGCCTTCGCTTCAAGCCCATCAAGCAGTTCGAGAGTCGCCTGGGCCTCGGTGTTTCGCTGACCGGGTTCTGGTTCGGTCTGAGCGGAAACTACGGATTCGAGCGACCGGTCAGCAAAGGGCCGGAGGTCGCTCAGAAGACCGAGACTCCGACGTATTACCGCTGAGTCGAGACGCGTGAAGATGCGAAGGAGCCGTAGGCGACTGGCATGCCTATGCCGACCAACCAAAGGCAGGAAGGCATGAACATGCGAAGGAGCCGTAGGCGACTGGCATGCCTATGCCGCCCGACCGAAGGGAGGAAGGCATGAACGTTCCGGAGAGGTACGAGACCGAGAAGCGTCTCGGAAAAGGCGGGGGCGGCGAAGTCTACGCCGTACGGGACCGCGTCACCGGCAAGCGTCTCGCGCTCAAGGCGCTCGCTCCTGGCTCTGGCGAGACCGAGGATCGCGCTCTCGTTCGCGAGGCGGTGGCCCTTTCGGCTCTCGACGGTCTGGGCCTTCCAAAGATCGTCGGGTTCGGGACGTTGCCGAGCGGCGAGCGCTACATGGTGCGGGAGCTCGTCGAAGGACGTGGCCTCGACGAAGTTTTCGCCTCGGAAGGCACGCCCTGGCTGGAGCCGCTCGCCGAGGCGGCCGACCAGCTCACGTTGCTCCATCGAAGTGGGCTGTTCCATGGGGACATCAAGCCCGCGAACATCGTGGTGGCGGACTCGAGCCGCGCGACGCTGGTGGATCTCGGGCTCGCGAGGCCGTTCCGCGAAGGCTCGCAAGCGCTTGGACTTACTCCGAAATACGCCGCTCCGGAGCTACTCGAGGGCGAGCCTATCGGGGTTCGCGCGGAGGTCTACTCGCTCGGCGCGACGCTTCAGGAAGGCCTCGACGAGCGAGGCCACGAGCTCGAAAAAGGAGCCTTCGATGCGCTCTCCAAGGTCGCGAAGCGCGCGACGCTCGGCGAGCCCGACGACCGCTACCCGAGCGTCGACGAGCTCGCGGCCGCGCTTCGACAAGCGGGAGGCTTGGGGAAGAGCGCTCTCGAAGGTGAGCTTGGTTGGCCGGTTCTCGGTTTGGACGCGGTGGGCGCCGTATTCGAGACCCGTGCACTATCCATGCATCCGGGAGACGCGCTCGTCATCGAGGGTCCCACCGGATCGGGACGCTCCACGCTTCTTCGGCGCCTCGCATTTTCGCTCGGAGTGCTTCGGGTTCCCGTCGCCCAAGTGACCCTTCCCGAGACTGGAATCACGGCGCTCGAGGGCCTCCGCCTGGCCATCGATGCGAGCGTGACCTCGTCGGATCTCGTCCTGTGCGTCGACGACTTCGATGCGCTTCCGGACGACGCAAAAGCAGCGCTCGCCGAGCGATCGCGGAGCGGCGCGCGCATCGTCGCCGTCGGCACGCGCGCTTCGGCTTTGCCTCATGTTCGTGGAACCTGCACGCGTTTCGACATGCCACGCCTCGAAGCGCGCTCCGCGGAGGAGCTCGCGCGACGGGCCATCGTGTCGCTTCCGGACTCGCTCGTCGCGCACCTCGTGGAGCGCGCCGAGGGCAACCCAGGGGCCCTCCGCGGCTTGCTCCGAAGGCTCGGACGCGAAGCGCTCGTGTCGACCGGCGACGTCGACGCCGCTCTCGCAAACTCGACGCGCGACGTCCCCGTCGAGAGCACGCGCTCGGCCACCACCGTGTTGACCGAGGCCGAGCACGCTGCGGATCGCGGTCGCTTCGACCTCGCGGCGCATGCGTTGACCGGCTTTGCGCCGACCAAGAAGGACGATTCCTTACGACTTGCGTGCGTTCGTGCGCGCATCCACCTCGCCAAAGGGGACGCAAGCCTCGCGGTGCAAGAGCTCGAGTCCGTCGCGGACTCGGTCGCGGACAAGGAGTTCGGCAGGTCGTGGACTCTGCTCGCCGCACGCGCTCGAAATCGGCTCGCCGAGTTCGATCGAGCTCTCGAGCTGACCGAACGGCTGACCGTCGGGCGTCTCGAAGACGCGATCGCCTCCGAGGCGCTCGCGGTCCGTGGCGTGGCCTATGCCTACAAGGGCGATGACGCACGCGCACGCCAGACCCTCGAGTCCGCGGTGATGGTGGCCAATCTCGCCCAGGATCCCCGCGCGCTCGGGATCGCGAAGGGCTCGCTCGGAATCGCGCATCAGCGGGCGGGACGAACCGGCGACGCCCGAAAGGCTTACGAAGAAGCGCTTGCCGCTGCCGAGACGGCCAACGACGCATGGAGCGTGGCCACCATGCGGCTCAACCTTTCTGGCCTCGCTCAAGCCGAGGGCGACTTGGGGCGCGCCATATCGCACCTCGAGGCCGCGACGGACCTCGGTGAGCGCGCGGGAGGCTCGTTTGCAGCACGCCAGGCGACGCTGAA
This sequence comes from Myxococcales bacterium, assembly GCA_043764595.1. Lineage (GTDB taxonomy): Bacteria > Myxococcota_A > Polyangia > Polyangiales > Polyangiaceae > JAAFHV01. The sequence continues at coordinate 4,634 of JAYUKI010001088.1, forward strand.
CCTTGCCAACCTGGACCTCTATCTGGGACGCGTGGCGCGCGCGCGCGCGAGCATCGACGCCCTCACGGCGGTGGAATCCGAGCTACCGCCCGCGGCGCGAGCACAGCTCCTGGGGCTCGATGCCGACCTCGCCCAGAAGACGGGCGAGCTTGCGATCGCCCGTGAAAAGTACGTGGCTTGCGCGAAGGCCTACGAGGCACTCGGCCGTCCGCTCGACGCGGCCGAAGCGCGGCTCGAAGCGCTTCTTCTCGCCTCGAAGGAGCCCAATGCGGACGCGCCGAAGCTCCTTCGCGAGCTCGACGACCTCCGGGCACACGTGGACGCGGAGGCCGGCTTCGGTGAGCACGAAGCACTCGCGTCGATCGTCAAGGCGAGCTGCTCGACGGTCCTCGGCGACGAAGTGGCTGCGAAGTCAGCACTCGACGCGGCCTACGAACGCGCCAAGCGTGACGGGAAACACGAGCTCGGGTGGCGTGCCCTCGACGCGCGCGGAGCTCTGGCTCTTTCGCAGGGAAGCACGGCCACTGCGCGACGCGACACAGAAGCCGCTCTTGCGATGCTCGAAGAGGTGGCTGCGAAGCTGCCCCGCGATCTGCGCGAGGTGTTCTGGGACGATCCGCGTCGGCGAGAGCTTCGCGCCCAAGTATCCACCACACTCTCGACGGCGCCTCAACCGACAGGCACGGGACGCCGTTCGTCCCACACCCAGAACAATGGTCGTCCGGACTCGGACAGGCTCGCGCGAATCTTTGAAATCACAAGGGATTTGGCTCGCGAGAAGGACCTTCCCAGACTGTTGGATCTCGTCATCGATCACGCGATTGCGCTCGTCGGAGCCGAGCGCGGCTTCGTGCTTCTCGCCGACGAAGAAGGAAAGCTCGTCGCACAGACCGTACGTGGGCAAAAAGCCGAAGACGGTCACGCGCGCTTCTCGCGAAGCGTCGCCGAGAAGGTCCTTGCCGAGGGCGAGCCCGTCATCGCCGCGAGCGCGCGCGACGACGAGCGCCTCGCCCAGGCCGTGAGCGTGCATCAGCTCATGATCCAGTCGATTGCATGCGTTCCCATCCGTGGCTCGAACATGGGCAGCCCCACCATCGGCGCGCTCTACCTCGAGACGCGCTTGCGTCCCGGTCTCCGATTCCGTGAGGAGCTTCCCACGCTTTCCGCTTTCGCCGACCAAGTGGCGATCGCGATCGAGAGCGCTCGGCTCATCGAGGAAAATAAGGCTCGCGCGAACGAGCTTGCCATTGCCAACGAAGAGCTTCAGCGCGCCCACGCTCGGCTCGAAGAGGCCCTCGGGAGGCGCACCGAACAGCTCGCCGCCACGCGTCGCGACTTGCGCCAAGTGCGGGCCGAGCTCCGGAGCCATTTCGGCTACGCGGGGCTCGTGGGAACGAGCGCTCCGATGCGGAAGCTCTACGCGATCTTGGAACGCGTGAAAGACACCGACGTCCCGGTGCTCGTCACCGGCGAGAGCGGAACCGGAAAAGAAGTGGTCGCCAAGGCGATTCACTCGGCCTCGCCCCGCGCGAAGAACGCGTTCATCGGCGTGAATTGTGGTGCAATTCCAGGCAATTTGCTCGAGAGCGAGCTCTTCGGCCACGTTCGTGGCGCGTTCACCGGTGCCGATCGCGAACGCAAAGGGCTCTTCCGCGAAGCCGAAGGGGGCACCATCTTGCTCGACGAGATCGGGGAGATGCCCCACAAGATGCAGGCGGGCCTCCTGCGCGTCCTTCAAGAGAAGACCGTGCGTCCCGTGGGCGGAGTCTCCGAAGAGCCCGTGGACGTTCGTGTGGTCGCCGCAACGAACCGCGAGCTCGGACAGATGGTGCGTGAAGGCACCTTCCGCGAAGACCTCTATTACCGGCTCCACGTCATCACGGTGGAGATCCCACCGCTCCGTGCTCGGCTCGACGACCTTCCGGCGCTCGTCGATCACTTTCTCGGGATCTTCGCGGCGCGCCATCGTCGCGAGCGCAAGGTCATGAGCCGGGCGGCGATGAAGAAGCTCTCGGGCTACGATTGGCCTGGAAACGTGCGGCAGCTCGAGCACGTGCTCTTGAACGCGTGGCTCATGAGCGACGACGTCGAGATGGGCCCGGACGACTTCTCGCTCCCGAGCAGTAGTCCCGAGGCCCGCGGCCCAGTGGCGGTTCGCGCGCGCACTCCAGGCGAGTTTCGCAGCTCCGAGAAGGAGCGCATCCTGGAGGCGCTCGGGCGCGCGAACTGGAACCGCATGCAGGCCGCAAAGCTCGTCGGGATTCCGCGACGCACCTTCTATCGACGTCTGAAGGAATACGGAATTCTCGGCGCCGACGACGACGGTGCGGACGAGACCGAGACCGACACCGACACCGAGTGACTTGAATTCTCGGTCACCACGAGCCCCACGAGCTCAACGCGTGCGAATCGGCGGCATGGATCGGTACGTGCGTTCTTGCTCGGAGAGCTTCTGCACATGACGCATCGTGACCTCCGAGAGCTCTTTGTAGAGCTCGGGGGAGCCCGCGGCCGATAGTGCGGTTCCGAAGTCGATGGGCTCGCCGAACACGGCTATCACGCGCTCGCCCTTGCCGTTGAAGTTGTCGAGAATTTGCTGGAGAAGGTCGTTCCCGAGGCCGTTGATGAAGACGGGAATCACCTTGGCATTCGGGCACTCGTGGAGAATGCGCCCGACGCCGCGCTGGGCGGGCAAGAGGGTATAGGGATCGCCGGCGTTGCGCTTGCCCTCGGGGTGCATGCCGAGGAACATGCCGCCCCCCCGTACGAGTCTTATGGTCTCGTCCAGGCTCGCCACGTTGAGGGCCGACCGGGAGCGCTCTCGGAAAATGGGTGGGTACATGGCGAAGCCGCTCATGATTCCGTTCACGAAGAGGCCGGCTGCGGAGTCGTAGAAGAACTTGGAGCGAACCGGAAAGAGCAAGCGCTGACTCACGCCCATGCGCTTGATGAGCTGCGAGGTGAGCGCGTACATGTCGAAGAAGCTTCGGTGGTTCGACGCCAGGATGAAGCTGTCGTTTTTTGCGAGCTTGGGAAAGCGCTCGGCGCCATGGAGCTCGAGCAAATTCCGGACGGCAAAGTGGACCCAGTTCGCTCCGAAAAGGCGCTGGTGCATCACGAGCGCGTCGCTGAGGCGCCCATGCTCGAACGTGCGGCGCACGAAGCGAATTTGGGCGCGCTCGATCGAAGAGAGGGCCTTGCGTCCGACGTCGAGCAAGTCGCTGTAGCGCGGCGCGCTCGGCGCTTTTTCGTGGTCGGTCGTGCTTGGATCGGGAGCTTCGGTGGCCAAGCGGAATGAAAAGCTCATTCCAGCGGCGGAAGCAAGCGTGATTCTCGGCAGATCACGACGCTTTCGGCAGGTGGCGCTCGAAGGCCCCATGCGGTGAGATCGATTGGCAACGAGCAGACATCAGAAGGCTCCACCAACGCCGATTGCGCCGCCTCCGGGAAGCGCCGAGACTTGTGGAGTGAACGTGGCCTTTCCGTTCCAGGGTTTGGCTTTCGCAGGGGCCGCGGGCTCGTTCGCCAAGACGGCGGCATCGATGACGATTGCCGTGAGCGCGCCGACCCCCGCTCCGACGCCTCCTAGGATAAAGGCGCCGAACCCCGCGAAGTCCCCTTTGCTGCAACTGAACGTCGCGCAACCAATGGCCGCGCCTATCCCCATTCCCACGGCCGGTGCCCCGAGGCGGACGGCGAGATCGATTCCGACTTTTCCACCGTGACCGTGGACCGCGTGCACGATTGGACCTCCAAGCACGTAGGTCGCGAGCCCGGCGACACCGAGCGGGATGCCGCCAGCGAGGGTGCCCGCCGCGAGGCCAAGGCCCGCGCCATCCACGAGGAGAGTCTCGTAGCCGTACCATTCGCCGGGCGTAGTCCTGGGCGACGCAGCGGAGGTCGTCGGCTCCACGGGCCCCTCCGCGGGCGCGGCTTGGCGGCTTGCCGGGCTCGCCGGTGCAGCGGGGGGAAGCGCGGGAAGCGACTGGGGGGCTTCTACAACTTCATCGGTGGGCACGGGCTCGTCGGCAAACGCGCGGGAAGCGACGGTGAGGACCGAAACGAGCGCGAAGGCCGAAGCGAATCTCTTGGACATGCCTTCTCCTGAGCAGCCTTCGTACCAACGCCCACACACCGGATTTCCGCGAAAATTCGTGGTGAGGGCCTCGCCTTTGGGACACTGGTTCAACCATTCAGTAACCGGTCCTTCACATTCAGCCCACTCCTGCGGCACGGAGGTTTCACGAACGAAACCGAGCCCTTTTCGAGAGCGTTCGTCCAAGAGGCGGACGTGCGCGCTTCAGCCGTTCCCAAGGGCGTGGCGAGGCTCGGCGGCGGGCCCCATCCCCTTCCGTCCTCGGGGATTTTGGCGGTGCTCCGAAAATTCACTGGAAACCCGGCCGAATGCCGCCTAGAGGCACGCGGCATGAGCGACCTCGCGAAGACCCGTAACATCGGCATCAGCGCCCACATCGACTCGGGCAAGACCACGCTGAC
>JAYUKI010001089.1:0-2681 GCA_043764595.1 Myxococcales bacterium
CTAAGGCATGTCGGATCCGGACGTGGTCCCCGCGCTCGTTTCGCTCGGGTTCAGCCTGAACGAGTCTCGCGCCTATGCGGCCCTCCTCCAGGAGAGCCCCGCAACGGGCTACGAGGTGGGTGTGCGCGCGCAAATTCCACGGTCCGCCGTGTACGGAGTCTTGCGTAGATTGGTGAAGGCCGGAGCCGCACGCTCCATCGCGGGCACCCCCGAGCGCTTCGCGCCGAGCCCCGCCGACGACGTGGTGCATTTGCTGCGCAAGCGGTTCGATGCGTCGGTCGAGCAGCTCGAGACGGCGATCGCCCGCATCGACACGGCCCCACAGGTTCCCGACGCCTTCAGCGTGCGTGGCTACGACCGCATTCTCGAGGAGGCCGAGCGGCTCATCCGCGGAGCCGAGGATCGCCTCGTGATAAGCGGCTGGCCTCGAGAGCTCGAGGCCCTCGCGAACGAGCTGAAACGCGCCACGAAGCGCAAGGTCTACATCGTCATTTTCTCGCACGCAGAGCTCCCCCAGCTCCCCGGCGAGCTTTTTTCGTACGGCCTCCGGGAGGGCGATCTCGAAGACTTCTGGAAGCACCGTCTCGTCGTCGTGGCCGACGACACGAAGAGCCTCGTCGGCGCGGCCGAGAAGCTCCCCTCGGACAACGCCGTCCTCAGCGAAACGGCCGCCATCGCCGAGATTGCTACGAGCCAGATCGCCCTCGACATCACCCTCTTGTGCCAGCGCAGCGGCCGCAGCACCGAATCGGTCATGGCGCGCATGCTCGGCGCTCGAGTCGGACGCCTCGACTCGCTCATGACCATGCGAGGGAACGAAGCGACGGCCCAACCCGCGGGCGGCGAGCGCGTCGAGGGTGCCATCAAGAAGCGCGAAGGCTCCTGACCTTGGACCCGAGCTCGGTTCCACCACGCGCTTCGTTCGCACCCCGCAGCCAGCTCGGCCAAGATGCGTACGCCGATCTCCTGAGGGACACACGCGGCCTTCGTCGGGAGCACTCGGTCATGCGCGAGGCGTGGCTCGCGCGACTCGCCCTTGCCTCCAAGGAAGAGCGTCTCTTCGAGCTCGAGGTCCTCATGAAGGGCCTGGCTTGCTTCGCAAACCCTCGAAATCACCCAGGTCCTCTGCGAAGGGCGTCCATCGTCGCGAACGACTACCGCGAGCCCATGGCCCTCGTGAAGGAGGCCATGGCGAAGATCGTCGCGCTGTGTCGGCTGCTGCTCGGCGAGCACGAACGGAACTTCGTTTTTCAGCGCTACCTCGAGACCGTGTTGCCCGACGACGGCGCGCGCACGCGGCTCGTTCGGGAAACCCGTGTCCAAGACACCCCCGAAGAATCGCTCTTCCAGCTTCGCCACGCGATGACGAACCTGCTCGAAGTGGTGAGTGGCATCGCGCGCTTGCCGCGGGTGCCGTTTCGCACGTTTTTTGCGGTGCTCGGGGTCGCGCACGGCGAGGTCTCGTCGTCCGCCTTCTTCAACCCGCTCTCCGCCCTCGAGTTCCGCCCCGAGTTCGATCGCATCACGAACGTTCGCCTCCTCGAGCTCACGCGCCAGGTCGGCGACGAGAGCGCGCGGCGGCTCGTGGCGCTCACGGTGCTCTCGATCTTCCGCATGCTGAAGTACCTCGAGTTGCTCGACGGGGATTCGGCTCCGGGCCCCACGTACCTGGTGCTCAGCGTGCTCCGTTCGGATGCACGGGCCCTCACGAACCATCTCCAGAAGCGCGCAGGCGCACAGCTCGCCGAAGCCTACGAAAAGCAGCTCTTCAAGCGTCCGGCGCGCGAGCTCGCGGCCCGCTACGAAGCCCTGCGCGAAGAAGGGCACCGGCTCGTGCACCTGAAGGCGACGTTCGGCGGCATCGCGGCCAACCTTCGCCTCGAGCTGCGCCGAGCGTTCGAGCACGAGCTGCCCGCTCCGGATGCGGGACGCACCGAATCGGAGCTCAAGATCGCCATCGCTCGCGTGACGACCACACTTCGCCCCGCCCTGCAGAACGCCATCCTCGTCTTGGGCAAAGTGTTGGGGGAGCGCCTCGACGAGCATGGTGTCTTCGACGACGCGCAGGCCAAGCGTGCGCTTTCGCAGCGTCTTCGCCGCGACATCTGGATGTTCGCCCAGATTCTCCGTGCGTTCGGCGCGAAGGCGCGTGCTCTGCCCGAAGCCGAAGAGCGCTGGGCCGGTGCCTCGTCGCTGCAGTTCGTGCGCGAGTTTCTCTCGTACTTCCAAGCCATGGGCTACCCGCTCCTTCGCGGCGCCGACTACCCGCGCTTCGATCCGTTCCTACGCGCGCTTTCTGCGCTCCAAGAGTCGGATCTCACGAGCCCCGATCGTCTCGCCGACGCGGTTCACGAAGCGGAAGAGTTCACGGCGTTCTTGAGCGACCTCTTCGAGCGCATCTCGGATCGCGAAGAGCTCAAGGGTCAGCCCTTCGACCGAAGAGACGCCGCCATCGCCCTCAAGCTCTATCTGGGCGACTGACCGGGCGACGGGCCGGCCCACCAACGCGACGCGTTAAAACGCAACGCGTTAGACCCTCCCTGACGACGCAATGTGCTGCGGCACTCGACGGCGGGGTCTTGTGACAAAAAGCGCGAAGGGCGCAACCCTAAGGTGCGCCCTTCGTTCCGGGCCGTGCCTCCCTCTCGCGACGGGACGGGCCCGAATCCGCGATCAGATAG
>JAYUKI010001090.1:0-9111 GCA_043764595.1 Myxococcales bacterium
GAAATCGGGGCGACAAAGTGGGAAACAAACGACATCCGCACACGTCCGCTTCACGAGCAAAATCGAGCAGTTGAATTCAACATCGAGCAGTAGTGTTAGAAGAGAGGAACGGCAGTCGCAAGGCCAAGCTCCTTTTCGAGCAATTCGTCGACGAGCGCTTCGGGCATGGCAGGGAAACGGCGCACGTGGCGGCCGAAGTCGAGCGACTCCTCCCGCACTAGGGCACCGTGGCCGCGAAGCTCGGTCATGCGTGCCTCGGTCAACGTCTGGTCATGGAGGACGCTGAGGTTCTCCATGAGCTCGACGCCCCCGCGTGGGGCCGAAACGCACGCCGTCGCTCCCTTTTGGCTCAACGTGTAGCGGTAGCATTCGGCTGCCGTCGGAGGTGGGGAATCGGCAGTACCCGTCGGCTTCAACAAACGTCCGTAGTTGGTCGCACTGAAGCCAAGGACGCCCGTATCGGTTTCAAAAGCCCGCTCGAAGAGCCTCTCCTCGGCGCCAGGATGCGCCGCGCTATGGCGGATCATCACGACGTCCCAGGGATCGCGGCCGAGAGCGGAGGTCGCGAGCTCTCGGTCGTGGGTCGAGAATCCGACGGCCTTGACGAGCCCTTCGGCCTTGAGCCGCGCGAGCGCCCGTGGAACCTCACCCTCCAAACGGGATTGGGAGCGAACCCAGAACACCAAAAAGACATCGAGGGAGTCGCGGTCGAGGCGTCGCAACGCACGTTCCACGTCTTCGCGGAGCGCGCGCTCGGTCGCGTGGTACGTGCCTGCAAGGACTCGGGGGCGGGCTCCGCGACGGGTCGACTCCCGCAAAAACGTCGTCAACGAACGGTAGCGCGGCTCCCAGAAGAACAAGTTGCATCCTGCATTGAATGCCCCGAAGAGAGAAGTCACGGAGGGCTCGTTCGCGCCGGAAAGGGCGAGCGGAGACACGAGGATCCCGGATCGGCCGAGCCTCCGCGGCGAAGCCACTTCGGGAACCTCGACGACGCGCCCGGGCGCCTTGGGCTCGGGATGGTGGACTAGCGGGGCTTGGGCGAGGAGCTCGTTCGCGCGCTCCCCGAGCCATATCTTCGCGAGGGTGGCCGAGCGTGGCTCGTCGAGCGCGTCGAGGCGCTCAGGGAGCCTCTCTTGCATGTCGATGGCGTCCGCTGCTGCCGCCCGCACGGCAAGGCTCGGATCGACGGAGGCTCGCAGCACGAGCTCGAGGTCGGATTCATGCGGCGAGCGGGCAAGTCGCTCGGCAGAATGCGCACGAAGCCAAGGGTCTTCGGCGTCCGACACGATGCGTGCAGCTTCGAGTGCGAGCCCCGCTTGCGTGGCGTGGACGAACGCCGCACGACGGAGCGTTGGATCGACGTCGTTCGCGAGCACGTCGAGCGCCGTGTCATCCGACAAGGTGGCGCCGCGCACCCAGGGATCTTCGTCCGCGCGCGCCTTTTGGAGTGCCTCGGGAGAGAGAAGACCTCGCTCGTGGAGGGCCGCCGTTGCGCCTGCGCGTGTTCGCGCGTCGTCGTCGGAAGCTGCACGACGAAGCAACGCTACGTCCGACGTGAGCTCCGCGGCTCTCCCGATCAAGCGTCGGACCAGCGCAGGCTCCGTATCAAAAGACAGGGCGGCGACCGCCTCGCCCTCGTCGGCTTCGACGAGGCGGTGCGCCGCAATCCTGCGTACGTCTGCATCGGGGTCCGCGAGTGCGGCCACGAGCACGTCCCGTGCTATCGCGCGCACTCCGAGTCCGGAAGCGAGGGCGGTTCCGAGTGCGGCGATGGCGGCGCGTCGAACACTCGTGGCCGTCGAGCGACACGCTCGAACGATACTGTCGAATCCGTGCCCGTGACGCCCAAGTTCCAAGTACGACAAGGCCCACACGGCGCCCCCAGGCCGTGCTGCGGGCTCGTCGAGCAGCGCCTCGGCAAGCTCGACGGCTCGGGTTCCGAGTCGATCGAGCAGAGCGACCACCGAGGCCGTGGCGTGAGGAATGCGGGGCTCGTCGAGCCAAAGGGATGCTGCGAGAAAGATACGGAGCTCGCCGTTCGCGAGGAGCCGTTCCGCAGCTGCTTTTCGGAGGGCTTCGTGCGGATCCCCCACGTATTCGACGAGCTCCGCAGACGAGGCGCGCAGCCCTTGTTCGAGACGTGCGGCGACGACCGCGGGATCCGGATCGGCGACGAGGCCCTCGGGCAGGGGTCTTGCGTCCGGGCCAGGAAGGTCTTCGTAACCGAGTCCGAGCCTTCGTGCCACGTAGCGGAGGGCACCCCGTGCGCGGTCCGAGGCTTCGTCCGCCGTGCCAATGGCCATCGCCACGTGGTCGCCCGCGCCCTCGCCAAGTACGAGCAGCGAGCGAATGGCGGCGTGGCGCACGCGCCAAAAGGGGTCGTCGAGGGCCTCCACGAGCCGCGGAACGGCGTCGCGACGAGCCACTCGTGCATAGGCAAGCACCGCCGCACGCCGCACCCACCAAATGGGCTCTTCCAAGGCCAGTCGACCGAGCGTGCCGGCGGCGGCCTTCGCTCCGAGCTGGGCGAGCGCTCGGCAGGCCGCGGCGCGTACCGAGGGATGGGTGTCGTAGAGGGCGTCTTGGAGGGCGTGGGGCTCGGCTCGGCTCCGTCCGAGCCACAGTGCCGCGGCTGCGCGAACCTCGGCGTCCTCGTCCGTGAGCAGCACTTCACGAACGGCGTGGACGGCACCCGAAGCGTCCGGCGTCAGCGCGTCCAAGGCACGAGCTCGGCAGTCCACATCGAGAGACAATAGGTGGGCGAGGCTCATTCGTCGTCTCCGGCTTCGTCCGACGCGAACACCGTGTCGAGATTCTCGTAGTTCCTTCGCGGTGCAAGTTTCTGCTTTCCGTGAAGACGGCTTTCGACCGCGCGGCGTATCGTCGCACGATCGCTGGCAAGGGACTCGGGCATCCAATACCAAACGAAGCGGCCGGCGGCCTCCGCGCGTTCGCGCACGAGAGCCAATCCGTCGATCGTGATCCTTTCCGGAGCCGCTCCGATGCACGTTCGGCATAGGCATGGAGCGCGGCCTTCGTCGTCGTGGGCGTTCAGGTGTCCCTTGGCCGAAGCGCTCGCGGTGGAGACCGGCAAAGCGCCAACCCCCGCGCGAAGGAGGGCCTCGTCGCCTGCGGTAAGGACACGCGGAGTTTGGAGCGACATACCGAGCGCCCCCTTCTTCGCGCTGATGCCCGAGCCACTCGTGAACTTGAGCTTGTCTTTGAGGTCGGACACATCGCGAAGTGCGATGACGTTCGTTGGGGAGACCCACTGGTCGCCATCGAAGATGGGGCCCTCGAGCACGGCCACGAGCCACAGCGCTTCGTCGGGAGGTCGCACCGTGACGAGGAAGAGTGAACCTCCCTCCGCCAATGGGGAGAGTCCCTTGTTTTTGCTCACGTATCTTTCGAGAGGAACGACCTCGCCAAGGTCCAGGAGACGCTTGCCGACCTTCGCGTCCCGCTCGAAAATGGCCTTGCTCACGATCGCGAGTACGCTCGGCATCGGGCCACGACGCTAGAGCAACCCTCCTTTCGAAAGCTAGATCCTTCCGCGGGCTTGGCTTCGCGCGGGAGGCGCCAGCTTGGCAACTCTACGAAATCGGATGGCTTTGAGCTTCGCGGCCGTCCGGCGTCGGCAAATTCCGAGGGCCTCTTTCTACCGTCGCGCGTCGCGTGCGAGCCCGTGAATGGCATCGGCAAAGACGTTCCATAACGGTCGGGGGAGGTCGTGGCCCATGTCCCCGAGCTCGAGGAGACGAGCATTCGGCACGAGCGCCGCGGTGGCGCGCCCTGCCGAGGCCGGAACCAAGGGGTCTTGCGTGCCGTGAATCACGAGGGTCGGGAGGCGAAGCTGCGCGAGGGCTTTGCGTCGCGAGCCCGAGGCACAAATGGCCGCGAGCTGTCTGGCGAATCCGGCGGGGTTCGTTCCTCGGTCGAAGGACTCGTGCCCTATGCGTCTCAGGAGGTCCACGTCCGGGGGATGGGTCTTTCCGCCGATGGCACTCGACATCTCGAGCGTGCGTTCGGCGTACTCGTCGCGCGTTCTTGGAGCGGGTCGGAGGAGCGCGCGAAGGGCTCCGGGGCTTGCCGCGAAGGCGTACCGTCGATCGCCCGTGGTCGAGCTCATCGACGTGAGCGAAAGTGCGCGGTTGGGGTGCTCGATGCAGAACGTTTGCGCGATCATTCCCCCCATCGACATGCCGGCTACGTGGGCCTTGGCAATGCCGAGCGCGTCGAGGACGACGCGGAGGTCGCTTGCCATGTGCGAAAGGGTGTAGGGTGCATCGACCTTCAGCCCGAGAGCGGCCCGGGCCAGCGTGCGCACGGGGTTCGGGACGGGCAGGTGGGACAAGTGCGAGGACTCGCCGATGTCCCGGTTGTCCATCCGAATCACGCGAAATCCTCGAGACTGGAACACCTCACACAGCTCGACGGGCCAATAGACCTTTTGCGCGCCGATTCCCATGACGAGCAAGAGAGGCTCCCCCGCGCCGCCAAAGTCCTCGACGTGAAGGGTCACGCCATCGCCAGCTACGTCCATGGGACCAGGATACGCCAGCCATCGCCGGCGACGAAGCCGCGGAGCGCCACGAGGGCTGCGGGGCGTTTGCGCCCGCCGCTCACCTCCGCCAGCCGCTCGCCTCCGCCATGGCGGGTTGCGACGCTTTAGGGCACCACGGGAGTCGGATCTCCGCGATGGGGCGGTCGATCTCCACGAGGGTCAGCTCGTACCCTGCCGCAGCGCCACGCGAAGCTCGTCGAGGCGGGAATGTGCAGGCCCTCCCCTTGGTTCTCCGCCTGCCACCCCCGGTTTCTTGATAAAGGATCCGCACGATGAATCGCTCCTCGTTCTCCGCTCTCGTTGGCGCCACGGTCGTCGGGGTTGCCATCTCTCTCTCCGTCGGCGCATGCCGAGGCGGACCCACGCCGACACCCGACGCCGCGAAGGCGCCAACCGTGGCTCAGCCCGGCCAGAGCGCCTCTGTGTCGCCCATCGTTCCGCTCAGCCCTGGCGCGCGCATCGAGGACGAGCGCAACACCATCGGGGTCTTCAAAGAGGCTGCCGCTTCGACCGTGTTCGTCACACAAACCCGGACGGTGACTGACTTTTTGGGTGCCGAACAAGAAGTGCCCGCCGGCTCGGGCTCGGGCTTCGTGTGGGACGATCAAGGCCACGTCGTGACCAACTTCCACGTGGTCCAAGGGGCCGAGTCGCTCACCGTGACGTTCCACGATCAGCAGCGCTTCGAGGCCCGAGTCGTCGGGGTGGAACCCAAAAAAGACATCGCCGTCCTGAAGGTGAATGCCCCCGCTGGGCTCCTGAAGGCCGTGAAAGTCGCGCCGACGGCCGAGCTCGAGGTGGGCCAAAAAACGATCGCCATCGGCAACCCTTTCGGTCTGGATCACACCCTCACCACGGGCATCGTCAGCGCCCTGGGGCGGCAGGTGCAGGGCATCGGAGGGGTCACCATCCGCGACATGATTCAGACCGACGCCGCCATCAATCCCGGGAACTCGGGAGGCCCGCTCCTCGACTCCCAAGGGCAACTCATCGGAATGAACACGATGATTTTCTCGAAGTCCGGGGGCTCGTCGGGCATCGGCTTCGCGGTTCCCGTACGAACCATCGCTCGTGTGGTTCCCCAAATCGTCAAAAACGGAAAAGCCGAACAGCTCGGCCTCGGCATCGGGATCGATCCTTCGCAGCGCCTCGAACGTCGCTTCGGCATCCGCGGGGTGGTCGTCGTGAACGTGCCTCCTGGGACGTCCGCCGACAAGGCAGGATTCAAGGGACTCACCCGCACGGCTCGCGGAATGGCGCTCGGAGACGTCATCGTCTCGGTGGGCGGTCAAAAAGTCGAGAGCTTCGACGACCTCTACAACGTGCTCGACTCCAAAAAAGCCGGCGACAAAGTCGACGTCGGGATTCTCCGTGAGGAAAAGCCCGTGACCCTCAAGGCCGACGTGATCGTCTTGCCGTGAGGCCTTCCTACCCCTGGCAGAGTGCGCGTTCGCCACGCGCGGTCTCGGTCCTCTCGCCGGTTGGCCGTGGCTTTCGCGTCACCGCGCTCCTTTCCCTGTGCTGTCTCGTCGTGGCGTGCTCGCGATCCTGCGACGAGACCGCCGATCGAGGTGAGCCCGTTCCTCTCGATGCCCCCGCGTATGCGTCGCCGAGCCCGCCCACCCCTGTTCTCGTGAAAGACCCCGAGGTGGTCAGCACCGACGGTGGCGCGGACAGCGCACCGTCCAAACGGGCGAAGCTCGCCAATCTCATGCTCCGTCGCGGTATCCGTGTCGATTGCATCGAGCTCCGTCCCGCTCGTCCCGGGGACAATCCCCGCGATCCGAAGTTTCGTGTCCCGAACCAGGGCTCGGAGAGCCTGGGCGTGCCAGCCCTCACCTTTTTTCATGGGGCGTTCGCGAAGGCTCACGCGGGCTTCGATCTGACCACCCCGCGCCTCCTCGCGCCGGCCGAGCTTACGGTGCTGGCCCACGAGCTCACGGAGCTCTCCATGTCGCTCCTCGCGGCGAGCGACTTGGCATCCGCCAAAACGCGCTGGGCCAAGACGTCGCCGCTCGTCGCCGAAATGGAACAAGACGACGAGTGGGCTCAAACCCGTCCGGTCTTGGCCGAGACGGCCCGAGCGCTGGGCGCGAAGGCAAAAGCCCACGCCGAGCAAAAAGAAGGGCTCTGGGTGGTGGCCTATTGACGGGAACGAGCACGCGGCCCGAGATCGAGTAAGCTTGAGCGACCGATGCACTCACCTCGCGTTCGCACAGGGGCCCTTCTTTCCGTTCTCTCCGTTGCTGCGCTCTTTGGAGGCGCCGAGATCGCCGGTTGTGGCTCGGACGAACCCCCCTCGGCGTTCGACGCAGCCCCGCCCGTGGCCACGACGACGGGAGTCACGGACACCGGACCGCCGCCGGCCTTCTTCGACGGCGCTACTCCGGGCGAGCTCAAGCTCAAAGAGCTCACGATCGTGCCTGCCGACTCCTCGATCACCGTGGACATCGGCCAGAAGAACCCAACGCTTCCGTTCATTGCGAAGGGCGTCACTTTGGACGGCAAGACGGTCGAGTCGGTCGTCGGCTTGTGGAGCTTCTCCCGCTTCGACGTTGCGAGCTTCGTCGACAACGTGCTTACTCCCACCGGATTCATCGGCGGCAAGGGGGAGGTGACCGTCAAGGCGGGAGGTCTCACGGCGAAGACCAACGCCACGGTGAAGCTCCGCATGAACGTCGGAGAGGTGCCCTCTGCGGCCCAGGCTACGGGCTTCGCCACGGCCGTCGACGCGGATCCGTCGCTGACATTGCTGTATCCCTACAACGGAACCGTGTTCCCGCGTGGACTGCCCGGTCCGTTGCTCCAGTGGAGCGGCGGTGGCGCGAATGGGTTTTTCAAGATTCAAGCCAAGAGCGCGACCTTCGAGTACACCGCCTACGCGACGGTCGCGAGCCCCAACGGGGAGTACTCCTTTCCGAAGATTCCCCAGGATGCTTGGGCGCGCCTCACCGACTCCACCGAAGGCAACGTGGACGTCACCGTCCAGAGATTCGACGGCACGAAGGCCTACACGCCCAAGACGTTGAGCATGGGCGTGGCCGGCGCGAATCTGCGCGGAACCGTGTACTATACAAGGCTCGTGGACGAGGCCCAGGGCGCGTTCCTTCGCCGTATCGAGCCGGGCGGAGTCCCCACGAATGCCACTCAGGTGAACGGCGAGACTTGCATTGCGTGCCATAGCGTTTCGCGCGACGGCAGCCGCATCGTGGGCAGTATCAACGGTGGGGCGAGCCCGTGGGCCGTTTGGGACGCGCGTACGGGCGCGAAAATCTACCAAAGCACACAGCCGTCCGGTTTCCAGGCCATCTCGCCGGACGGCTCGCACGTCATTTGGCGCCACTGGAATTCCGGCAGCTTCGGCACCGACACCCCGTCGGAGCTTCGCCTCTCCACGGCCACGAGCGATGCAGTGCTCGCCACATTGCGGTTGCCTGCGGGGACGCCTGGCGCGCTCAGCCACCCCGTTTGGAGCCCGGACGGTGCCAAAGTGGCATTCGGAGTCCGCACGGCGGGCGACGGTTTGAGCTACACGGCGGCCACCCTTTGGGCTTCCAAAGTCGTACTTGGCGCCACTCCGGGGTTCTCGGACGTCAAGAAGATCGTCGACGCCAACGCGGCGTACGGGGTGGCCTCGTATCCGAGCTTCACTCCGGACTCGAAGTATCTCTCCTTCATGCGCGCGAACAAGGTGCGCGGCTCGGACGCGGATTCACGCGGCGAGCTTTGGATTGCAAACGCCGACGGCGGCGGCGAAATCCGACTCGACAAGGCCAATGGCGCCGGCATCCTCGCGAGCACCGACCGAAACTGGGGCCCGAGCTTCCATCCGGTCGCGGCCGGCGGCTACTATTGGCTCGCGTTCTACGCGCAGCGCAACTACGGCCACAAGTTCACGGGCCAAAATAGGCAAATGTGGATTACCGCCGTCAACCTGAATCCGGCGGCGGGTGCGGACCCGAGTCACCCTGCATTCTACATTGCAGGCCAAGAGACCGATGCCACCAACGAACGACCGCAGTTCTCGGTCCCGCCGTGCAAGCCGCTCGGTCAAACCTGCGAGAACGGCTACGACTGCTGCGACGGCTTCTGCCGCGCCCAAGAGGACGGCGGCGCCCTCGTCTGCCAGAAGCCTGCGGGTTGCGCACGTCTCGGCGAGCGCTGCGCCGTGAAGGCCGACTGCTGCGATCAAGCCGAGTGTGTCGGCGGATTCTGCACGACCGTTCCGAAGTGAAGACGCCACGGTTCGCGGTAGTCACTCATGCATGCGTTACGTAAGGTCGCGCTGGCCGGTTCGTGGCTTCCGCGGCCTTCGGACGAAAATGGCCCACGCGTGGCGAACGTCGCGGTAAAACACGCCCCGAAGAGCGCCCCGGACGAGACTTTCGCCGGGAGCGCACCCAACGATGGGCAGGCCGAGCGCGTCCGAGGAGGGCGCGCTCGGACATCTTCGAGGAGAGCACCCAGTGAAAATCCACGAGTACCAAGGCAAGCAGATCTTCGCGAAGTACGGCGTGCCGGTCCCGAAGGGGTACCCGGCCTTT
>JAYUKI010001091.1:0-9108 GCA_043764595.1 Myxococcales bacterium
GGTTGGCTTGCTCACGGGAAGGGGCCTTTCGCTACCACGGTCGCTCTTCCGCCGCAATGTGTCGTCGGGACGCCGGGTACACCCAGTAGACGCGAAATCCCGAGTTTCGGCCCGCCAGCCGCCCCCACCCCGCGACCGTTCGGACGAAATGCGACCGGGCCGTTTCGCGTCCGGGAACGTCGCCTCGCGGACCGCCGCCGGCCCTCCCGACCGCCTTCCGACCGCCGTGCCTTGTGGTAACAAAAGCGCATGAAGGTCACTCTCCGCGTCCGTCTCTCGGCCCACGATGCCCACTACGCCGGGGAGCTCGTCGACGGCGCGCGCATGCTCGGGTTCTTCGGCGACGTCGCCACCGAGTTGCTGATTCGCCTCGACGGCGACGAGGGCCTCTTTCGCGCCTACGAGAGCGTGGAGTTTCTCGCGCCCGTGTTCGCCGGCGACTACATCGAGGTCGAAGCCGAGCTTCTCAGCGTCGGCAACACGAGCCGCAAGATGCGCTTCGAAGCGCGCAAGGTCGTCACGAACGTGCGTGCCATGGGCGTCCCGCCTAGCGCGGCCGACGTGCTCGACACTCCGGTGGTGGTGTGCCGCGCGATCGGCACCTGCGTCACGCCCAAAGATCTCCAGCGCAAGAAAGCCTTACCTGGGCCATCGCTTCCCGAAGCGAAAGTGCACGCCCTCGGGACGGGGCAAAGCCTACCCGAAGAGCTCGTGCTCGCCGCGGCCATCGTGGGCGCCGAGGTCACGCGCAACCAGACGCCGTATCTACCGATTACTGCACAGGAAATTGCCGACGAAGCCGCCCGTTGCCGAGATGCCGGGGCGGCCATCGTGCACCTCCATGTCCGAAACCCGGACGGCTCTCCCACGCAGGCGAGCGACCGCTTCCAAGAGGCCATCGAGGCCATCGCCAAAAAGACCGATGTCATCGTGCAGACGAGCACTGGAGGTGCCGTGGGCATGAGCATCGCCGAACGCGCGGGCCCGCTCGCGTGCCGCCCCGAGATGGCCACGTTGAATCTCGGCACGGTAAACTTTGGCGACGACGTGTTCGTGAACACGCGTCCCGACATCCGCGCCCTCGCCTCGCGCATCCGCGAGGCCGGCAGTGTTCCCGAGCTCGAGTGCTATGAGGTCGGCCACGTGGAAGAGGGCATTTCGCTCGCCAAAGAAGGCCTGTTGAAGGCTCCGTTCCACTTTCAGTTCGTGCTGGGCATTGCGGGAGCGATCGGTGCCACCGAGGAAAACCTCCGAACGCTCGTCGCTCGTTTGCCGGAAGGGTCCACGTGGGCCGTCGCGGCGGTGGGCCGTCACCAGCGCCCGATGACCGAGCTCGCGATGCGGCTGGGCGGCCACGCGCGTGTCGGCCTCGAGGACAACATCTACCTCGACAAGGGCGTGCTCTCCGAGGGCTCCGCACCGCTCGTCGCGCGGGCGGCGCTCTACGCACGAAGCATCGGCCGCAAGCCGCTTTCTCCGGAAGCCGCCCGGGCGCACCTCGGTCTCGCCTCGAAGCGCGTCTGATGACGCTCTACTCCGAAACCCGGCCGAGCGACGCGCTCACTCCGGTCTCGGCCTACGCGGCCCTGCGGGCGCACGCGGGCGACGGCGCGTCGTTCCTGTTCGAAAGCGTCGTCGCCGGCGATCGCTGGAGCCGATACAGCATCCTCGGCTATCGACCGACGTACGAGATCGTTCACGAGTGGGACGGGGTCGTGGTGCACGGCGAATTGCCTGTCGGTCGCGCGCTCGAAAAATCGCACGACCCCCTCGAGGCGATAGCTCCCCTGCTCGTGACGGACGACTCGGCCATGACTCCCGCCGAGCGCTTCGCTTCGGGACACATTGGCTTCTTTGCGTGGGACCTCGTGCATCGCATCGAGCGGGTTCCCCCCGGGGACCCGAAGACGTGGAAAGAGCATTTTTTGCCTCTTTTCCGACTTCTTGGGGGCTGCACGATCATCGTGTTCGACGCCTTCAGCCAAACGTTCACGGTCTGCGCACAATCGAAAGAGCGCGTCGATCGAACCCTGGGTGAGCTCGAGACGCGGGTGCCTCTGCGGCCCATCTCGCTACCGGATCGGCAAAAGCTGCCCGAGCACCAGGTGTCCGTGGACGACGCCACGTTTTGCTCCCGTGTCCTCGAGGCGCAAGAGCTGATTCGCGCAGGCGACGCCTTCCAAGTGGTGCTCGCTCGGACCTTCTTGGCCGAGCAAAAGGGACGCGACGCGTTCGACGTCTACCGTGCGATGCGCCTCGTGAACCCTTCGCCGTACATGTACTTTCTGGATTTCCCACCGGCCTCGGGCGAATCGACGCGCACACAAATCGCAGGCGCGAGCCCCGAGACGTTGATTCGTACCGAAGACGGGCGCGTCACCGTGCGACCCATTGCCGGAACACGGCCTCGGGGCAAGACGGAAGCGGAGGACCTAGCGAACGAGCGCGACCTCTTGGCCGACGAAAAAGAGCTGGCCGAGCACGTGATGCTGGTCGATCTCGGTCGAAACGACGTGGGCCGGGTGTCGACCCTCGGCTCCGTGGAGATCACGAAGCGCATGGTGATCGAGCGCTATTCGCACGTCATGCACATCGTGAGCGAGGTCAAAGGTCAGCTCCGCGAAGGGGTGACGCCTCTAGACGTCCTCCGCGCGGGCTTCCCTGCGGGCACGCTTTCCGGAGCCCCCAAGGTGCGCGCGATGCAGATCATCCGGGAGCTCGAGGCACGGCCTCGAAACATTTACGGCGGCGCCATCGGCTACGTCTCGGGCACCGGCGACGTCGATTTTGCCATCGCCATTCGTACCGCCGTTTGCCGAAACGGAACGTTCGAGGTGAGTGCGGGAGCGGGCATCGTGGATGCGAGCGTTCCCGAAGCCGAAGCGGAAGAGACCCGCAGCAAGGCGCGGGGGGTGCTCTGCGCCATCGCCGCAGTGCCAGAGCGCTAGGCGGCGGGTCAGTGCTTCCCGGCCGATGGCGTCGGGGGCACGAGCTCGAATGGGTAGGTCACGGTCGCCTCTTCGACCGGGCGAGGAAAGGTGAGCACGGCAAATTGGTGCACGATGCAATCGTTGGTCGCATTGTCGCTCAGAGCGGACGAAACCAGGCTCGGCGCACGCACGGTTCCCTTTTTTGAAATCACGAATGAAATTGTAACTTTGCCACCCATTGCCGGGTCCTTTTTCAGACCCGTTTCGTAGCACGCACGAAGGCGCGGAAAGCGAAGGCGAACGAACCGCTCCACGAGGTCGGGGGGCATCTTGCCTTGGACTTGCTTGGTCCCGGGCACGATCTGCGCGAGCTTGCTCGGCGGAATGCCAGGGGATGCGGAGCTTGCGCCAGCGTCTTCCGAAGCGCTCGGTCCTTCGGGGACCACCTTGCCAAGCCGGGTCGGTCCCGATCCGAGGGGACCGGCGTCGACGATGGGGGCGTCGCTCGAGGGCTCGTCGGGCGTCCCCGCGGTCATCGAGGTGGGGACCTCGACCGGCACCATGGCCGGAGGAGCGTGAGGATGTGTGCCTTCTCCACACGCGAAAAGCGAGGCGAGGAGAGCGACCGAAACGAGCGTGCGACTTCTCACGGACGTGAAGGCTAGCGCAGGACTCGTGCGTCGACACGGATCGCAAGATCGACCCGCCAACGGTTCGTAAAAGAGAGCCATGACGAGCGAGCTCCTCCGTGCCGACGCCGTCACCTCGGATTGGGCTCCACGGGGCGCGACGGGCGGCTCGGACGCCGCGAGGCATTCTTCCGCCCTCGCGGGATTCGCAGCCGAAAGAGCGTGCCGTGGGCCTCGGCCGAGTCGACCTCCACGTCGCCCCCATGCGCGCGCAAGATCGACCGGGCGAGCGTGAGCCCAAGGCCGAGACTGCCCATCGATCGGGCGCGTTCGGCGTTCTCGAACGCGACGAAGAGCGCGCCACGTTCGGTCTCGGAGAGCCTATGACCAGGAGCTTCCACCTCCACCAAGACGTTCTCCGAGTCGCGTAGCGAAACGCGCACGAGAGCCCCTTTGCCACCGAGCCGAGCTCCGGCGAGCACCACCAGCGTGATGGCTTGAGCCACCCGGCCCGGATCCACGAACACACGAGGGAGATCGGAAGAAGCTTCGGCGGCGATGCTCGCGCCCTCGAGGTCACGCGCGTCCAAGACGGCCGTAGTGACGACGTCCTCGACGCTCACGTCCTCGCACGCAAGGTCCATTGCGCCCGCATCGGCACGCGAGGCGTCCAAGATCGTGCGCACGAGGTGGAGGAGCTCTCGCCCGCGCTGCTCGATGATCGCCAGACTCTCCTGTTGGCCTTCGCTGAGCGGTTGTCGCTTCACGAGCTCGGCGAACCCGAGGACGGCGTTGAGAGGCGCTTTGAGATCATGGCTCATCGACGCCAGGAAGAGGCCGCGGGTCTGCTCGACGCGCTGCTTGGCCACGATGACTCGCTCTTGAGCGAACGCGAACTCGCGGAAGATGCTGCCGAGCTTTTCGATGGCATCGGTGAGCGCTCGAACGGGTCGAAACGTGGCTTTTTTTCGGACTCGAAGGCCTCGGCGAACGTCGCGTGCGCCCATGGCCTCGACCTGGAGCCGCGCCACCTCCACGTCGTGCGACAGCGCCGAGCCGAGTCGTCCGCCGAGCACCGCCGCGAAGCCAATGCCGAGGCCCGCGACCGCGACGACCAGCGCCAAGCTGCCGCTCGGGGCCCCCGCATCGAATCGCACGATCACCGACCGCGTTCCAAACGGCGCGTGCACGGTGATCTCGCCGCGTTGGTCGGCCTGGGAGCGCACCTCGTGGGCGGGCTCGTCCGAGACGGTCATCGTGTACCCGTGCTCTTTTGCGGCGCGCGCTACCTCCTCGAAGGCTCGCGGCTCTCCTTCGATGGGCTCGAGTGTGGCCCGGGTGAACGCGAGCGCGCTCTTCACGCGAGCGTCTGTGGTCGCCGCCCGCGCATGCGCATAGACGAGAAGCAGCGCACCGACCGCCACGAGCGCAGCCGGCGCGGCGACGCTCAGCGTGATTCGGGCCTCGACCCGGCTCCCGTCTCGCGCGGCTGTGACTCGGGCAAGATCGAACGCCGCGGCATTCACGAGAGGCGAGATTTCCTCCATGACTTCGCAAGCTTGGGAACGAAGGGCCGTAAAGCTCGCCAGAGATACGGCGATCACCAACGTGACGACGAGAGCCGCGAGCGCAAAGTGCGTGGACTGGTCGGCGCGCGCCGATCGCGTGAAGGTGAAGAGCGCCACGAGCACGGTGGCGGTCCCGACGTAGACGAACGTGAGCCGCGCGGGAACGAGCTCGAGGACCCGAACTTGCTCTGGCTCGATCTCCTGCCCAGCTTCTTTTGCGCGAAAGAGCGCCCCCAGAGGCGAAGTCACGGCCAACGTTCCGACCGCCACGGCCGTCCCGAGGAGGACGAACAACACGAGGCCCAAAGGAACGAGCTCGTCGCGGAGCCCCGAGTCGAGCAAGAGAAGGGTCGGTGCCAGTACGGCGACGACTCCGGAGGTAGCGACGTGCGCGGCGAGCTGGAGCCCGAAAAGACGCGTGGCAAAGCGCGTGGCGAGAGTCATGTGGCACGCTCGCTGGAGGAGTCGATCGCAGTGGCGCGCGTGGGCGATTGCGACGGTGAAACGCCGTTCTGCGGCGGCGTCGATTCCTTGGTAACGCGCGGAAAGGACAGGAAGAAAGTCGTCCCGACGCCAAGCTCGCTCTCGAGGCGAATCGATCCACCATGGGCGACCACGAGCCTGCGCGCGATCGCGAGACCAAGGCCTGCACCGAGGGCCTTTCCACGGCGTTCTCCGGCCTGCTTGTAGTCGTCGAACACCGTCTCTTGTTCGGCCGTTGCAATGCCTTTTCCGGTATCGGCGACCTCCACCAGGACGTCACGATCGCTCGCCGCGACGCGCACGGTGACCTGGCCCTTTTCGGTGAACTTTACGGCGTTGCTGACGAGGTTCCCGAGAACTTGGCGGAGGCGTCGCGGATCGACGTGCGCGAAGATTGGGCCCTCGCCGACGACTTCGACGACCACGGGGCGCTTCGCGAGCGAGAGCCTGGCCTCGCGTACGACGTCGCGTGACACGTGTACGACGTCCACCGCCGACACGGCGAGCCGAAGCTGACCGCTTTCGATCGCGGAGAACTCCAGGATGTCGTTGATGAGCCCGAGCAAGTGCTGTCCGGAGCCGCGAATTTGCTCCACTTCCTCCCGCGCCTCGGCAGAGAGAGGGCCGTCCACTTCTTGCGCAAGAATGTCGGAGAACCCCAAAATCGCGTTGAGAGGGCTGCGGAGCTCGTGGCTCACCGCAGCGAGAAAGGCCGCGCGATCCTTGTCCGCGGATCGGGCCTTCGACAAACTCTCGTGGTAGTCGCGTTCGGCGGCGAGAAAGCGCACGACGAGGCGATTGAACGCCACGGCGAGGCCACCGATCTCGTCGATGGCCCTCACCGGAACGAGCTCCCCGGTCGGCTCGGACCGCACGCGCGCCATGCCCTCGATGCGCTGGGTGACAAAATCGATGTCCCGCCCCGCGTCACGGCTTACGGCAAAGGCCACTGCACCGGCTGCGAATACGAGGAGCGTGGTGAGAGCGACAAGCGACTCCACGAGGTGAGCCTCGGCCTCCGCCGCGGGAGGCTTGCGCACCACGAGCACGAGGAAAGGCCCATTTTGCACGCGGCGCGCGACGAAAAACGCGGTCCCGATGCGCGTCTCGGTCTCTCCGGAGCCGCGCGCGAGCCACGAGCCGACCTCCGCACGCGAGGCTCCTCCAAGGGTCGCGTCCACCAAGACCGTACCGTCGCTTTCGGCGAGCAAGCCCTCGGCAGCGGACCTTCGCACCGCGAGGCGCACGGCCTCGGCACGCCCATTTTCGGACAAAGGCTCGATGCGCGCGACGAGAGTGTCGGTCAAGAGCTCCACGCGGGCCCTCGCGTTCTCCTCTGAAATACGCCGCATCACGCGCACGCCGAGGGCACCGATTCCCACGGCGACGAGCACACCGAGAAAGCTCACGACGAACGGAGCAAGCGCCGCCAGAGAAACCGGCGGGCTGGCTCGACCTCGCCTTGGAAGGGTCGGTCCGGTCGCATCGGGCAACGAGTCACTCACGCTCGAGGGAGAGTAGCAGTCCGTCCGACATCCCCGTGCGCCGACACGTCACGCCGCCTCGAGCACGCTGCCACGAGCTCGTTCCGTGGTTGCTGCTTCTTCGCCCCTCCCACGACACCGGGCTCGGGAAGAAACGACGCCCCGGTCGGGTTGGCACGAGACATCGGACACGAGCCCACGGAAATAGCGGGACGCGTCAACGCCGCGCTACTTGCGCGTCAACCAGGAGCGAACCCGCTACGTGATGCAACTCCGCGAACCCACAAAGAAATCTGACACATTGCGGCATCTCTTTTTTGAGAATTTGTCCTTTACGGATCGGCTTTCGCGAGTCACTACGACCATTCACTCCGGGGGGAGAAACCACGCATGACGCTCGCCGCACGACGAAAGCTAGAGACCGTTTCCGAACGCCACACGCCGATGCACTCGGCACGAGTGGACCGCGGACACGTCGGACACCTTCGGGAGTCGGGGGTTTTGCCCGTGGCCCACAGCCACGACGTCGGCACGCTTCCCTTGCCTGCGCTCGGTCGGATCAAGCTCGTCGCGCCTTCACGCTCCCTCGAGCGACAATGCAAGGTCACGCTCTGCATCTTCGGTTGGCAGAACGTGCAGCCAGGAACCCTCTCGTGGGTCTTCCCCAACCTCGAAACGGCCGTCCGTGCCGCGCAGACCATGCGAAACGCCCTCGAGTGGGTCGTCCTCGATGGCCCAGTTCCGCACACCGAAATCGACTGGGCCCGCCGCAAAGGCCAAGTCCTAGCCTCCAGCTAGCTCGGCGGCCCGCTCGACGGCGATAGCTTCGCCCAGCCTTCGTCGGGCTTCGTCACCGTATAGGAGTACGGCTCCTCGCCCTCCTTGGCGGGGCTTGCTCTCGCCGCCGATCGGACCACCTCGCCACTTGTTGGAATGGGGGCGTGAGCCGGTGAGGATGTGGGCCCTTTTGTTGGGCTCGGCTCCTCGCCCTCCTTGCCACCGATCGGGCTCGCCACGTGTTGGACTGGCTACCGTGGGCCTGCGTCGGGCAGGACGCCTTCGGGGACCGGCCGTTTGGGTGGCTCGGTTTGGCAAGGGAGCACGCGCCGGACGAAGTGATTGAAGGCCGTGGTGCGCTCGTCCAAGACGGAGAGACCCTTGGCGGGGCGATCCTCGCAGCACGGCGGGCAAAGGCTACGACGGGCGGTACTCCTGTACGGCCTCACCGAGCAAGCCCCGCCAAAAAGGGCGAGGAGCCGTACTCGTACGGTGACGAGCCCGACGAAGACAGCTCCAACACGTGGCGAGGTGGCCCGATCGGCGGCGAGAGCAAGCCCCGCCAAGGAGGGCAAGGAGCCGTACTCCTGTACGGTGACGAAGCCCGACGCCGGCCGGGCGAAGCTATCGCCGCCGAGCGGGCCGCCGAGCGGTGACGAGCCCGACGAGGCCGGGCGAAGCTATCGCCGCCGAGCGGGCCGCCGAGCACAAAAGACGGCAGGCGCTGCGTCCTTGGACGAAGCGCCTGCTCCCGCCAGGTCCTGCGCGAAAGCAGGACGTCAGCGAATCACTGAATCAGGTCTTTGAGGGCCTTGAGGGCGGTCGCGCGAACCTTCTTGGAGGCCGGCTTGCCCTTGATGATGATGCTCTCGCCGGTGAACGGGTTCTTGCCCGGACGATCCTTCGTGGCCGGCTTCTTGACCGACTTGAGCTTGAGAAGCCCCGGGATCACGAACTCGCCCGGACCACGCGAGCCGAGCTGCTTCTTGATGAGCTCGGTGAGACCGTCAAACACGCGAGAGACGCTCTTCTTATCGAGCTCTGCTCCCTCCGCAATATCCGAAATCACTTGGGCCTTGGTCATCCGCTTTGCTGCAGCCATTTGCGCTTCCTCCTGTTGAAACCTTTGCGCTCAGTCACCAATTCTTTCGTGAATTCAGTGCGAAGGATTTCGGAGTTTGCGCTCGCGCAACTTCCGCATGGCTCCCCGCTGAAAACTCGACCCCCGCTCGAATGG
>JAYUKI010001092.1:0-34015 GCA_043764595.1 Myxococcales bacterium
ACGGTCGCCGACAGCCCGCACGATCGCGAAACCATCGGCGAAGGGGTCTCGGTCTACGGCGAGCTTCGCAAAGCGGCCCGCGACGAAGGCTGCATGAACCTCTCGGATCTTCTGCTGCGTCGCGTGCGCGTGGGCCTCACGCTTCCCGAAGGGGGGCTGCGCGAGATCCAAAAAATTCGCGAGGTCGCCCAACCCGAGCTCGGCTGGTCCGACGCCGAGTGGGACCGTGAAGAAGCCGCGTACCGCACGACGTGGAACGCGGCCTACGCGCCGCCGAAGTAGACCGCCGAACGGTGAGGCGTCAGTCGTCCGACAGATCCGGACGCGCGCCGCCCATGCCGATCGCCCAGCCCATCGTGTACCGTGCGTTGACTTCGCAGCGTGGATTGAATCGTGTACGCGCACCGTCGGCGTACCGAAATGCGTCCACTCCGAAGGGGCCGAAGTAGCCGATTTCACGAAGAGATTCGGCAACCCGTTGGCCTTCGTCGAGAAGCACACGGGCCTCTTCGGGCAGGAGGTCGTGGGCTCGCGCCGTCTTCTGCCAGACCCCGTTTGCGTCGCACACCTGGAGCGTGGGTGAGCCGAGCGTGACGTGACCTCCGGAGGCCACGTACCCGTGGACCGCGTAGTCCCCGCGGCGGTCGACCCACGGCTCGAGCTGAAGCCCACGGGCCTCCGAGAAACAGCGGAACGCGAACGACTTGGTCCGGAGATCGAGCTCTCGCGTCTTGTGGCGAAGACGTCCTACGTACCCGTGCGGATGCTTGAGCACCCACTCGCCGCCCGATGGCACGACACGCGATTCGAAGGCGGCCTGAAGCGACGCCTCGTCTTCGATCCAAAGCGCCGCGTCGAGAGTCTGCCCGAGCTCGGCACAGAAAAGCCGATGGTTCGCACGCGCAAGAACATGGGGAGAGGGCGCCGCAGGCACGACGGCCCCCGCGACCGAGAGCTCCTCGAGCGCAGTCGGAGTCGGACAAAAGGCGCGGCCACGTAGCCCCTTCGCCTCGGCATCGCGTCCGACACCAATCAGCGCTCCGCCCGCGACGAGTAGGGCAAGCTCCGCCACGCGCTCGGCCATTCGGGCGCGTACCGCCGCTTTCGGCACACGACGTTGCGCGTGGCCCGAAGCGGAGCCTTGCGGAAGGGACGCGAGCTCGTCGTCCGCGGCAAGGTTCAGCACCCACGCGAAGCGCGTCACGTGCTCTCCGCGGGGCTCGTGGCACGCGGAATGGGTTCTTCCGAGCGCGCGTCGTCGGGGGCACGAGCGGGCGAACGTACGCCCGAGGGATGGGCCACGACGAACGCGTCGAACGCGTCCAGGAACTCGTCCGTGTATCCTGCACGTTTGCGCGACGGACGATCCAGCGAAGGACCACGCATGACGCTCGGGGTAAGCGGCGGAGGAAGCGCCTTCAAGAGATCTTCGAAGCGCACGACCGGTTTGCCGAGGAAGCGGCCCAGCCACGTGAGCCCGAAGCGCACGTGCATGATCTCTTCTTCCCCCACGCGGCGCACGATCGCCGCCGATTCCGCATCCGACGCGGCCTCGAACAGGGCGCTGAAGCGCGCCGTGTGGTCCAGGTTTCCCCCCTCGAAGCCCACGCCCATCGCCGCGACGAACGCGGTCGGCGAAGGTACGTCCCCGAGACGCTCCCAGAACCAGTCGCGCACGGGAAAGTCGCCGACGCGGTGACCGAGCGTGTGAAGACGCGCCACGTAGGCCTGCATGTGCCGGATTTCGTCGAAAAATATCCGCAAAAGCCCCACTTGGAACGCTCGCGGCGTCTGCGGAAAGGCGACGAGCGCGAGCGCCATGAGCTCGGCCGCCTGGAGCTCGTGGTGCACGAACGTGTGAAGCACGTGGGCCCGCTTTCTCGGCTCCACGAGGCTTCCGCGCGGACCTTTCGCCCGCGCGACGACGCGAAGCTCTTTCGGGCGCCCAGGTGCGCGAGGCCTCTCGAGCGCGGCGAATCCTGCGACGGAAGGCTCGCGAGGAACACGCGGGGGCTCGGGTGGATCCAGCTTGTACGCGAGCTCGTCCGACAAGACGTAGGCGCGCGCCCACTTCACGAGGTCGTTCATGCCTCCCACCCTGCGGTCGGGCGCCATGGTCGACCAAGTCGCCCGCTCCCTTGCATGTTCATCCTCTCTGCGGTCGGGCACCATCGATGACCAAGTCGCTTCTTTCGCCTGTTCACGGGGAAGGAACGTGCGCCACGACCGGGCGGTGGTCCGAGGCCGCGCGCTCGTCCGGAACCTCCACGAAGGTGGGCTTGGCTATCCCCGATCCAAGGAAAATGTAGTCGATTCGGCGATTCGGCACGTCCACGGGGATCGTGTTCCCGGGGCCCGAGTCCGCTCGAGCCCATGCATCTTGCATGAATCCGGAGAGCTCCACGATGGCGGCTTCGTCCGGGCTCGCGTTCATGTCGCCGAACAAAATGGAGCGAGGCACGGCCGAGAGCACGCGCTTCACTTCGGCGACCTGCAAGGTGCGCGAGGCTTGCACGAGATCGAGGTGGGTGATTCCCACTTTGAGAATCTTCCCTGGGCCCAGCTCGACGTCGACCGTCGCCAGCACGCGCTGTTCGCCCGAGGAGGGCAAGAGCACGCGATCGCTGGTGAGGACCGGGTACCGCGACAGCAGAGCCACGCCGTACGAGCCCCCGTCCGCGAACGAGAACGCCGTGCGAAAGAGGCTCGTCATGCCCGTGAGCTGTCCAAGGCGGTGGGCCTGATCGACGCCCCCGGAGCGCCCGGCTTCGACGTCGACCTCCTGCAGGCCCACGAGGTCCGGTGCCTGCCGTTTGATGACGTCGGCCACGGCTTCGAGCCCGAGCCGCTCGCCGTGTTTCACGTTGTACGTCATGAGACGTAGGGACTTCTGGCCGCCATCGGGGAGCGTGGTCCCTCCGTCCACGGAGGCTTCCGAGCGTGCGTCGACAGAAGCTTCCCCCGGAGCCGGCACGGAAGGATCGACGAGCTTCACGGCGGGAGCAATCGCGTCGACGTCGCCATGAAACCCATCGCCGCAAGCGCCAAAAAACCCCGCACCAAGCGCAACGAGGACGACGCCGGCGCCCATTCCCACCGCGCCGAGCCTCCGGAAGGCCCGGGCCGAATGGGCCCCTTCGACCCGTTTCTGGGCCCGTCCGATGCGACCTTGGCCGCGCTCCGTTTCGTTTCCTCCCGAAAGGCCGTTCATGGCTCTAGACTACATGGCCGTGACCCCGAACGATGCTCCGTTCACGCGTGACGCCCCGGACTGGAGAGTGGAACGAACCCTCCATGACGGGACCCACGTGATCCTTCGCGCGCTCGTTCCGCAAGACAAAGAAGCTCTTCGCGAGGGGTTCACCCACCTCTCGTTCGAAACACGCTACATGCGGTTTTTCTCCGTCGTCACCGAGCCCTCCGAGGCCGTGCTTCGGTACCTCACGTCGGTCGATCAGGAAGACCACGTGGCCATCGTCGCCGGGGTCGAGTCCCATGATCTCAAGGCCGAGCGGGGCGTGGGGATCGCTCGCTTCGTGCGCGTCCCCGGCGAGCCTCACGTCGCCGAAGCCGCGGTCACCGTGATCGACGAGTTCCAGCGGCGAGGCATCGGCACGGTGCTTCTCATCGAGCTCACGCGCGCGGCCATCGCCCGGGGCGTCCGGGTCTTCCGCGGCGAAGTGCTCGCGACGAACGAAGGCATGCTCCAAATCTTGGAGAGCGTGGGCGCCAAGCTCGAGCCCGTCGAGTCGCCCCTGATCGAGCCCGCCGATCTTGACCCCGGAGCGCTTGCTCGACACGTCCACCCGGAGGCTCGTAGGTTCGAGGTCACCCTCGAGCCCGAGCCACGTCTCGAATCTCTCGTGCATGTGTTCCAGGTGGCCGCGCGGACCATGGCGACCCAGCTTCGCTCGATGTTCGAGCGGTCCGGTGCGGCCCACGCGACGTCCGCCGAGCGAGAAGGCTAGAAGACCGCTACCTCACATCGGCGAAACGGCGCGCGCATCCGGACCATCCAGAGGAGTGGGGACCGTCGGCGCTTCGTTCCTCTGGGCTCGCGAGGTCGGCTTCTTCGGCGTCCGGTCGTGGCCACGTGGCTCGGTCTCGCGCAGCGCGAGGGACAGAGCGAGGCCAATCGCGAACACGCTCATGGCTTGGCCCGTCGTGAACGCTCCGTGATCGCCACGTAGCTCGTCCCCACGAAACGTTTCGCTCACGATTCGTCCGCCTGCATAAACGAGGGTCCCGGCGAAGAAGACTCCTCCGGGTCGTGTGGTCTTCCGTGGCAAGAGCGCCAGGGCCAGAACGCACGCGGCCAGTGCGAACGCAGCCTCGTAGAGGGTCGCCGGATGCAGCGCAACGGTACGCGCCGCAGAAGGGAGCACGAGTCCGTCGCGCACGAACGCGTCGAAGTGGGGATGCTCGCTCCCGTAGGTGATGCCCCAGGAGCCACCCGTGGGCCGCCCGTGCTCGCAGCCGGCGAACGCACACCCGAGCCGACCGACGGCCACGAGAACGGCCAAGGGCGCGGTCACTCGGTCCAGGGCACGGTACAAAGAGAGCCCCGACGCCCGCGCGAGGAAGA
Organism: Myxococcales bacterium; assembly: GCA_043764595.1. Classification (GTDB taxonomy): domain Bacteria; phylum Myxococcota_A; class Polyangia; order Polyangiales; family Polyangiaceae; genus JAAFHV01. Next base: position 4,586 of record JAYUKI010001092.1, read on the forward strand.
CGAACGCGGCGGCGAGCCCGAAGAGCGCGCCGTACGCCATGATCCCCCCGAACGCGGGCCACGGCCCCCGCGCGCCTGCCAGCCCGTAACCGACGAGGCGAAGCACGTAGTCAACGCCCAGCGCGCCGACCACCGTGAACGGCAGGGCACGAACGAACGCGCGGCGCAGCGCGTACGGAGCGTCGCGTGTGGTGCGAAAGAAGAGCCACGACGCCGCGAAGAGGGCCGCGACTTGGCAGAGAAGCCACGAGGAAATCTCCATGGGTTTTCCACTGAGCAAGCATCAGGCCATTGAATGGTTGAACCAATCAACCACAGGCACGTTCATTGCGAAGGTTCCGAACGAACAGAACGGATCCCCTCGGCCCCGGTCCAAAACCTCGAACGAAGCAGGAGTAACCCATGAAACCTCTCAGCCCCGAACAGCGTCGTGGACTTCGCATGGCCGCGCAGGTCGCGTGTGCCCTTTCCCTGGTCGCCGCCAGCGCAGGAACGTCTCTGGCCGGAGGCGCGCCCTCGGCCGTAGGCGCCAACGAGGGCGCTTCGCTCGAGCACGCAGCGGACGTGCTTCGTCTCCACGGGCAAGGCGGCGGGTGCTTCCAGCCGCCTTCTTGGGGGCCTCTGGCGCCATGCGAAGCGCACGATCCCTTGTTCGCGAGCTTCGCCGCTTCGGAGGCCGCATGAGCCCCAGGCCCTTTCTCTCGCCCGGAGGCGCCCCGTGGCTCGACCTCCGCGCCGAGGCTTCGGCTCGGGGGCCCGTGCCGCTGCCCGAGGCCCATCTCGAACCGGGCGAGCACATCGCGCTGGTCGCCAGTTGGCGCGCACGCATGGCCAGCGAGTACGTTTCGGCGCGCGTGTTCGCAGCCATGATCCCGCAAGCCATGGCGGCGGGGATTTCCTCCGCGGACACTCTCGCGCTTGCGAAAATGGCCGAGGAGGAGATCGACCACGCCATTCGCTGCGCGCGTGTAGTGACCTCGCTCGGCGAACAGCCCGTGACCGAGCTACCCGCGTTGCCGCGCGTTCCCACCCACGACGACGCGAGCCCGTTGGAAGCGTTCTTGCGCAACGTGCTCGACGTGAGCTGCATCAGCGAGACGGTCGCCGTCGCCCTCGTGGGGAGCGAGCGCGAGCTCGCAGGAACCAAGGAGCTCGGAATGGAGCTCGAGCGTATTTTGGCCGACGAGGTCGGTCATGCGCGCTTCGGATGGCGCCTGGTGGAGGCCATAGTTCCGTCCCTTCCGAAGAGCACGCGTGCGCGGCTCGGGGCCTTTTTGGCCGTGACCTTCCGCGAGCGGCTCGGACGTTTCGCTTCGTTCCTCTTGGTGCCGGACGCTTCGCGCGCGGCGATGTCCTTCGGGGCACCGGCGGGTCCAGGCACGTTCCGCGTGTTCTACGAAACGCTCGAGGCCGTCTCGATCCCACGCCTCGAGAGCTTCGGGATCCCGGCGCGACGCGCCTTCGACGCCGCACTCGACGACATCTCACGAGGGGCGCTCCACGCGGCCTGATGCCACGCGCCCCTGGCCGCCCGCATCACGGGCTAAGGCGCCCGGTCGAAATAAGTGTGCCAGATTCCGTCGAGACCGACGGGAGGCAGGTGCCCGAGGAGCGAGCACCGGAAGCCTACTCCCGTAGGTTGAGGAGCGGAGCGACGAGGCCACCTGCCGCAGCGAGAGGATCGGCGGGAGATGGCACACTTATTTCGACCGGGCGCCTTAGGGTCCGCCGCGAAATAAACGCGCTGAAATCGGCGTCGAGGCGCCGGCTCAGCAAGGCGCGTTTTCGACGGCATACTCCTCGTATTTCGAGAAAACGCAACGCAGCTGGGGCGGATGCATCGGCGCCGAGTCGGCGCGTTTCTTTTGCGGCGGGCCCTAAGCGGCTCGTCGACGCGCGCGCGCGTCCGCACGACGGCGTCCGACGAAAACGAAGAAGGACGCGCAAATCAAGGAACCCGAAGGAGCCCAAGGGGCCAACGAGCCGGCGCCCGAAACGGAGCATCCGTCGTCGGCCTGCGGCGCGGCCGGGGCTGGTCTAGAGCAAACCGCACGACCATTTTCCACGGCACACGTCGTCCCGGATGCGCAGGTCGCGCTGGCGCAAGGATCTTCCGGTGGCGCGGGTGGCTCGGGCTGGCCGGCCGCTCGGAACGCGGCTTGTACGGTCTTGGCGTGGGCGGCGAGCGACACGTAGACGTTGACGATGTCGTCCCCGACGCAGGCCTCCGGAGGATTTAGCTTGGCCGCGCGAGGGCTTCCGCCGCGTGTGACCACGCCGAGCAACGCGCCATCTTTCTCCGAAAGCGCGGGCCCGCCGCTGTCTCCGTCGCAGATGCCTTCGGTGGCGGACAGCTCGCGCGGCCCGACGGTTCGTTCCCTGTTCGAGCCCACGGCCGTGATGCGCACTCCACCGCGCGAGACACGACGGTCAGGCGGTGTTGCGTCCACCGAAAGTCCCCATCCTACCGCGCGAAACGTCTCGCCGACCGCGGGGGGCTCGGTGAGGCGGACCTTCGCGTTGGGCCCCTCCACGCTTTTCGACAAGACGAGGAACGCGAGATCGTGATCGCACAGAGTGGGCGAGCCGTCGTGCACGATGCGGGCGCCGACGGCTTGCGGATCGATGACGCCTTTTCGCGCGAAAGAGTTGCCCACGTAGACGGCAATCTTGGCGGGATCGTAGTCGGTTCCGGCCTGGCCTTCCGAGAGCGTCTCGCCTCGATCGCTGCAAATCATAGCGAGATTCGCGCTCGACACACAGTGACGTGCCGTGGCGACGAGGTTCGGAGCCACGAGCGTTCCGGTGCACTCGCCACGAACGTTTCGCAGCAGGACCACGGCGTTTTCCGTGGGCGGGGAGAGGTCGCCTCCGACGATCGCCGCGCTCGTCCGCTCGATCCGACTCGGGTCCTCGCCGCCGCATGCCGCGAGCACTACGAGAACGAGCGCGGCGTGTGCGGACCTTCGCATGGTGCCGTCAGGCTACCTTGCGACGGCGGCGCGATGCAAAGAGCGCCGCCACTCCGACTCCACCGAGGAGCCACGCACCATCGAAGTCGGCCCCGGCGGCCGAGCATCCGGTGGTCGTCGTCGTCTCTCCCCCGGCTCCGGCCCCGTTGTCGGGAGGTGCGGGCAAGCACACCTTCAATCCGGCGCTGTCCTGGCATGTCGTTCCCGTGGCCGTGCACGGGGTCTTCGCGCAGCTTGCCGTGCATTTGCCTTGGAGACACGCGTTCGAGCGGCAAGCCGTCGACTCGGTGCACGCTTCGCCGTCTTTTGCGAGACGCGGATCCGGACCGCCCTCGAGCCAAGGGTCCTGCCCTGCTTCGGCGTAGGCCGCGAGGATGAGGTCCTTGAACCCTGCGACCCCCGTGTAGATGTTGCTGGCGCTGGATCCGACACACGACGACGCCGGATTGCTCGTCGGGTTCGTGCCGTTCCCACCGCGCGAGACCACTCCAATGACGGTGCTCGTGGCCTCGGCGATGGCCGGCCCGCCGCTGTCGCCCGAGCAGATGGACTCGCCGACGGAAAACTCCGAAGGCCCGGTTTGCTCGCGTGCATCGCCGCCGACCGACACCACCTCGATGCCCGAACGCTGCTGACGCACGTTCGGGCTCTGGGTCTTTTCGGTGACGCCCCAACCGACAGCCGTCAGAAGCTCGCCCTTGACCGCCGGGGTTTCCAAGCGGATCGGGGAGATCGGAACGTCCTTGATGGGCTCTTTGAGGAGCACCAACGCGATGTCGTTGTTGCAGAGGTTCGAGGCGTCGGTCAAAAAGAGCTTGGCGCCTTGACCATTCGCCTCGGGACGGGTCGGACGCTGCGTGCCGACGACGACGTAGATGTCTTCGGCCTTCTTGTCGCTCGTGATTTTCCCGCCTGCGATGGACGAGCCGTCCGCGCGGCACGCGATGCCGTCTTGCGTGTTCGAGACGCAGTGGCGCGCCGTGAGCACGAGATTCGGGGCGAGCATCGTCCCCGTGCACTGCCCGATCCCGCCCTGCCCACGGTCCACCATCACCAGCAAGACGACCGCATTCTGGCTCGCATCCGACGGCGTGCCCTTGATGACCCCCGACGAGCTCTCGCCCAAGTTCGGTCCAGGAGAGGCACTGCACGCGACGCTCGCGATGGCGATCGAAGCGAGGACCGGGCCCAGAAGGTTCAAGGAGCCGAAGGTACGAATACGGGAAGGTTGCATGCAATTCCTTGTCGAACGTGACGTGTGCCCCCGGAACGAGCTGGCAGATTGTGGAGCGCGAGCCCCGTGGTCAATCGAGATTCACGGAAGCTCGAAGAGCGCTCCCACTCGACCTTCCAAAGTAGCACCGTGTAGGAAGCCGTCACGCCGCAACAGGTGAATTCTCTGAAGGAATTCGTCGAGCGCACGGCCAGCACCACGGAGCAATGCGTCATGGAAACCGAACCCGTGCGAGGGCGCGCAAGCACGCCGAGCCAAGACGCACACGACGTGGCAAGGCGACTCTCGGACCTTCGTTGCTCACGAAGGCCTCGAGCCACGCTTCGGGTGGCCCACGGCGCACGATGCCACCAAGGTCGAAGAGCGAGAGATCGTCGACACCATGCGCTCGGGCCATGGCCACGTCCTCGACGAGCTCGACGGGCGAGCGGTAAATCGGCTCGTCGGTGAACGCGCCGACCCCGACTGTACCGAGGGAGATGGACGCGCGTGACGCATAACGCACGCGTGCGAGGCGAGCGCACTCGCCCAGGACGCCGACCGATGCGCGCCGGTCGAGGACCCCACGCGACCAGCCTTCGAGAATGGTCGTGTACGCCATGATGCTCACCGAGCCGAACTGCACGCCGTCGACCGGAGTCCCCAAAAGGGCCTGGAAAAAGGGCCTTTCGACGGCGGGAACGTACGCCGCCCCCGGAGGGCTCGAAGGAGGCTTTTGTGCTTCGTCGAGGAGGACCAAAGGAACGGCTGCGCACGACACACGCGTGCCCTCGCCGAGCCTTTCGACGAACGAACGAAGCGACGTCGAGGCCGAACGAAAGTCTTCTCGGAGCGCGAGCGCCGTGCGAACGGGACCGAGCCATGCGCCGTGCGACGCGGCCTTCGCTGCCGCGAAGGGAGGCTCGAGATCGATGGCGACCTCGTCCACGGTCACGTTCGCGCGCGCGAGCTCCGCGGTGAGATCGTCCACGAAGGCGACGTAGGTCGTCAACGTGGCGGAGCTTGCCCATCGGCCTTCGGCATCGTCGATCATCGGCCAGACGGCCGCGTGGATCCCTCGGTCCGCGAGCGTGCGAAAAACGCGCGCGGCCCCCGAGCGGAGAGCCGGGGTGACGGCCACGAGGACCTCGAGGTCGTAGCGCGCGAGAAGATCGCACACCTCCCGGGAGGCCAAGGCTTCGTACGGGAGAGTCTCGCACCAGACACGCCTTCGTCGCGCGGTTCGCGTAAGCTCGGGGGCCATGAAGATTCTCTATGGGGTCGTGGGCGAGGGCATGGGGCACGCGATGCGCTCGAGGGTGGTGCTCGATCACCTCGTAGCGCAAGGGCACGAAGTGGAGATCATGGTCTCGGGGCGAGCCAAAGAATTCTTGGCCAAGCGCTTCGAGGGGGTAAACCAGATCCACGGCCTCCATATGATCTACGAGGAGAACCGCGTTCGCCTCGGAAAAACCTTGTGGAGCAACGTGCTCACGGGCGCAACGGGCCTGCCGGAGAACATCGCGGCCTACTTCGAGCTCATCAAAGACTTCCGTCCGGACGTGGTCATCAGCGACTTCGAGTCCTGGACCTACCTCTATGCGAAGACGCACAGGCTGCCGCTGCTCAGCATCGACAACATGCAGATCATCAACCGGTGCACGCTGCCCGAGTCGGTGATCGCCGGCCACAAGACCGAGTTTCAGCTCACGAAGGCGTTCATCAAGAGCAAGCTTCCGTTCTGCGACGAATACTTCATCACCACGTTCTTCCGCCCGCCCGTTCGGAAGGAAAGGACCTACCTTTTCCCTCCGATTTTGCGCCCGGAGATCCTCGCTGCCAAGCGGGAGAGTGGAAACCACGTGCTCGTCTACCAGACGGCCGAGGGCAACGAGTCGTTCGTCGAGGGCCTTCGCAAGCTCGATACCGAGTTTCGGATCTATGGCATTCGGCGCACCATCAAGGAAGAGCAAGTCGAGGGAAACCTGGTGTTCCGGCCCTTCTCCGAACAGGGCTTCATCGACGACCTTCGCACGTGCCGAGCCACCATCGCGGGAGGTGGGTTCACTCTCATGGGCGAGGCCGTCTACCTCCACAAGCCGATGCTCGCGATTCCGCTTCATCGCCAGTTCGAGCAGGTCTTGAACGCGCGTTACCTCGAGCACGAAGGCTACGGCATGGCGGCCGACACCCTGGACGATCCGAAGGCCGTGACCGACTTTCTCGCGCGCGTCCCTGCCTGCGAAGAAAAGCTCGCAGCGTACGAACAGGACGGAAATAGCCTCATTTTGAAGGCTCTCGATGGCTTCTTGGATCGGGCCGTGGCAGGGCTCGTCTGAGCATGTCGACACCGTACCCCGCGCCACCCGCCGCCCACTCCCCCACCCCCACGACCGAAGTCGACGAGAAGCTCGCCAAGCTTTCTTCCAGCAAAGACTCTTGGGTGTCCACGTCCCTCGAGCGGCGCATCGCCCTCCTCGACGAGCTCTTGCACGGCGTGGAAGGCGTGGCGGAGGCTTGGGTCGACGGCGGCGCACGCTTGAAGGGCCTCGACCCGAAGTCTCCGGAGGCCGGCGAAGAGTGGCTTGCCGGCCCAATGGTCACGGTTCGCAACCTTCGCCTCCTCCGCGAGGCGCTCGAGGCCAAAGGAGCGCCTGCACCGGCCCGAACCACGACCGAAATCGTCGCCGGCCCGGGGGGAACGAAAGAACGGACGACCCAAATCGTGGCGCGCGTCTTCCCGACCACCCTCCTCGACAAGCTCACGCTCGGAGGCATCACGGCGGACGTCTTTCTCGAGCCCGGAAAGCCCGCGACCCAGGGACGCATCTACCGCGAAAAAAGCACGCACGGAAAGGTGTGCCTCGTGCTCGGCGCCGGAAACGTCTCGTCGATCGCCCCTATGGATGCACTTTACAAGCTGTTCGTCGAAGACGAGGTCGTGCTCCTCAAGATGAATCCCGTGAACGAGCACGTCGGCCCGCACCTCGAGAAGGCCTTCGCGCCCCTCGTTCGCGACGGCTATTTCGCGGTGATCTATGGCGGTGCCGACGTGGGCGCGTACGCCGCAGAGCACGCGCTCGTGGACACGCTCCACGTCACGGGCTCGGACCGTACCTACGACGCGATCGTGTGGGGCAAGACCGAAGAGGAGCGCGCGAAGAACAAGGCGCAAGGGACTCCGCGGAACCAAAAGCCGTTCACGGCGGAGCTCGGCTGCGTTACCCCGGTGCTCGTCGTCCCTGGGCCATGGTCCGAGAGCGACCTTCGCTACCAGGCGCGCCACGTCGCCTCGATGGTGGCGCAGAACGCGAGCTTCAACTGCAACGCGGCCAAGGTCCTCGTGATGGCGCGGGGGTGGCTCCAGCGCGAGTCGTTCCTCGAAATGCTCCACGAAGAGCTCGCAAAAACACCGCGCCGAAAAGCGTATTACCCGGGAGCAACGGACCGGCACCGCGCTTTCCTCGAGCACTACCCGAACGCCCGCAAGCTCGGCGACGAAGCCGTGGCCGAAGAGACCCTACCGTGGACCGTGATTCCCGACGTGTCGAACGGGACCGGAGAATACGCGCTCACGAACGAAGCCTTCTGCGGCGTGCTCGCCGAGGTGACCTTGGACCTCGCCGAAGCGGACGAAGACGGTGGATTTTCCAGGGATTCGTACCCCGATGCGGCCCGCTTCCTCGCGAAGGCGACACGCTTCGCGAACGAGTCGTGTTGGGGAACGCTCTCGTGCACGATCCTCGTCCACCCGACCACCGAAGAAGCCCACCGCGATGCGCTCGAACGTGCGGTGCGCGACCTTCGCTATGGAGCAGTTGCCGTCAACTGCTGGCCGGGCCTCGTGTACGGGCTCGTCGCGGCCACCTGGGGAGCGTTCCCCGGCCACACGAAAGAAGCCATCGTGTCCGGCGCGGGAGTCGTGCACAACACGCACCTCTTCGATCACCCTCAAAAGACGGTCGTTCGGGCGAAATGGAAGGCGTTCCCGAAGCTTCCATATTTTGCCGATCACAAGAACATGGCCGGCCTCGGGCGCGAGCTCACCAAGCTCGAAGCGAAAGCGTCGTTTTCCCAGCTCCTCCGCGTCGTCAAAGAGGCCGTCCGCGGATAGCATCTCAGCCTCGATTCGGCTCTCGAGGAGGGCGGAGGCTCAGGCTTCGACGTCGACCACGCCGTCGGGACCGATGGCGCTCGAGAGCGCGCGACGGGTGGCCTCCCGCGCGAGCTCGAGGGCGCGACGGCCCTCACCGAGGCGAAACGGCCCCGAGCGCGGCAGACCGTGGATCTTCAGGGTCACCATGTTTGCGCGCTTCGGGATGCGCATCCCTTCGCTATCCGCCTTGCGCCAAGGCGATCGCGACACGATGTGGTGGAAAAGTACGCGCTCGCCGTCGGGCATTCCCACGAGCCCAGGGCGGTCGAGGATGCCGCCATCGAGCAGAGGTCTCGGTCCGGCCCACACGGGATGAAAGAGCCCTGGAACAGTGCAGGATGCACGGATCGCGAGGGCAAGATCTCCGCGGTCGCGAACTTGGGTTTCGCGCGACCTCACGTCGAAGACCGAGATCGCCGCAGGTAGCCGGCACGCCTCGAAGGTACGAACGGGCAGCATCGCCTCGAGTCGCTCGTGAAAAAGCCGACCCGCCAATAGGCCGAACCCCGGCTTCGGGTCCCAGAAATGAGCGCGCTCGAGGCCCGTGAGCTCCGCTTCGAGTTGCTCCGTGGAGAGACCCGCGGCAAAGGCCCCCGTGACGAGGGCTCCGGCGCTCGAGCCCGATACGCGAGTCGGGAGAAGGCCACGCGCCTCGAGCGTGGACAACGCTCCGGTGTGGGCAAAGAACGAGAAAAAGCCCGACGACATCGTGAGCGCGAAGGGCTCGCTCAGCCATTCGCCGAGAATGCGAGAAGTCATGCCACGAGCTTCGCACGAGCCGGCGCGAGGCCCAAGGGCGCCTTCGGCGAGGCTCGCCGCACTCCAACCTGCGTCGAGCATGTATGATGCCCCCATGGCCAATAGGACCTTCGCCGTCGGCGACATCCACGGCGATCTCGACGCACTTCTCGCAGCGCTGGCGAAGCTACCCCCGCTGGACGAAAAGGACACGCTCGTGTTCTTGGGCGACTACGTCGATCGCGGCTTCCAGTCGCGCCAGGTCATCGAGCACGTCCGCGCAGTCCTTCCGAAGACCACGAAGGCCAAGATCGTGGCGTTGCGCGGCAACCACGAGGACGGCTGGATTCGCGTCAAGAACGGTGGCTGGCCGGAGTTCGTCATCCCCATCGGGAACGGCTGCCTGGCGACCATGCGCTCGTACGACGGACAAATCTATTTCGAGGGCGACGTCCCCTCGGTACGCGAGATGAAGCGAATGCAAGATGCATCCTTCTTCCCGAAGGACGTGATGGATTGGATGCAGACCTTGCCCTACTTTTACGAGGACGAGCACGCGATCTACGTTCACGCCGGACTCGTCGAGGGCCCGGACGGACGCTTCCATCATCCGTCCGAGATGGCGGACAAGACGCTGCTCCTCTGGGTGCGAACGATGAAGTTTTTCAAGGATTACCGCGGAAAACGCATCGTCTGCGGGCACACCTCCACGGACTACCTCCCGCCCGAGCTCTCGAGCTTCACTCCGGAAGATCCGCTCGACATGTGGATGGGCGAGAGCGTTCTCGCCATCGATACGGCCTGCGGCAAAGGCGGGTTCCTCACCGTGGTCGAGCTCCCCGCCGTAACCGTGTACGAGTCTCGCGAGAAGCCTGCAGTGGCTGCGGGCACGCCGTGACGCTCCGCCTCTTGACCATCGGACCGAGCCACTACTGCGAAAAAGCAAGGTGGGCTCTCGAGCACGCCCGCATTCCGTTCGTGGAAGAGTCGCATCTGCCATTGGTGCACTGGGCATTTTCGATGCCTCGTGGCTCACGCACGGTCCCGCTGCTCACCGGCGCCGGACTGGCCCTCGTCGAGTCACGGGACATCGTGTCGTACGCCGACGAGCATGCGCCGAACGACGCCCGGCGGCTCTACGCGGGCTCCCCCGAAGACCGTGCCCGCGCCTTGAGTCTCGAGCGCATGTTCGACGACCGACTCGGCCCCCTGGCCCGCCGCCTCGCGTACTGCTTCCTCGTGCCGCGGCCGGCGCTCTTCGTGAAGGCGTTCGATGGAACGGCATCGTCCCGCGAGAAGCTCGCACTGAAACACGGCCATGCGCTCCTACGAAAGGCGCTTGGCAAGGCCTTCAAGGTGTCGGCTCGCGCCCAAGAGAAATGCGTCCCGCAGATGGATGGGTTGCTCGACGAAATCGGCGTCGAGCTCGGCTCGAACCGCTATTTCGTCGGAGACTCCTTCTCCGCGGCAGACCTCACGTTCGCTGCGCTGGCGTCGCCCATCCTTCTGCCGGACGAGCTCGGTGCGAAAGTGCTGCACCGCAAAGACCTCCCAGACGACCTCGGAGCCATCGTGGACCGGTTTCGGGCCACACGCGCCGGCCAGCACGCGCTCAGGGTCTACCGCGAGCACCGCGCCAGCGCCTGACGGGAGCTGACGCGAACGGCATCACGACTGAACGTCGCGGTAGTTCATCGCGAGAATCATGACGGCCTCTTCGCCGTGCGGGTTTTCGTAGGTGTGCGGCACGTCTGCAAAAAAGAGGATGGCGTCCCCGGTGCCGAGCTCGTGAGTCCCGTCGGGCACGTGGATACGCAAGGCGCCACGCGTGACCACGAGGTTCTCCGTCGTGCCTGATGCGTGCGCTTCGGCTTGCTCGCTCGATCGAGGGGCGAGCTTGAGCTCGTAAAGCTCCGACCTTCGTGGGCCGTCGAACGGGAAGAGCGCACGCGAACGAAACGAGCCATCGGAGCTCGTGAGAATCTTCGCGCCCTTTTCCCGAACCACGACCGTTCCCACGGTGGCGTGGGCCTGGATGAGACTCGAAAACGTGACGTCCAGGGCTCGGGCGATCTTCCACAAGACGTTGATGGTCGGCGTGCTCTTACCGAGCTCGACTTGGCCAAGCATTGCGCGGCTCACGCCGCTCGCGACCGCGAGCTTCTCGAGCGAGAGACCGCGCGCGGCACGCAACGTCCGGAGGTTCTCGGCGACGACGGGAGACAGATCTTTGCCCTCGGGGCGGGGCGTAGTCTTTGGGGGGGCTTTTTTCGACGCCATGGCTCGCGTTCACGCGCGGTCGGTCGAAAGGTGACCGAGGACGCTCGGGACAGAGCTTACTTCATGCACGACTTCCATGCGTCGGGTGTCTGCGCGGCCATGGCGCACGTGTACTTCGCGCGGGTGATTTTCTCTTCCGCGCAGGGATCGCCCTTCTGGGCGTTGGCCTGCTGCTTGGCCTGAGCGAGCATCGATTTCAGCATTTCGGGCGGAATGGCGGAAAGCTGTGGGTTCGATTTCACCTCGAGCTCCACGTAGCGATCGACGACTTGCGTGCATTCCGCACGCGTCGGGGGCTTGGAACCTTTGGGCTCGGGGGCCGCCGAACCGGGCGTTGGGTTCGGCGAAACGGTCGCCGTGGCGGTCTGTGCCGCAGGTCCCGTTCCCCCGACGGCCACGGGCCCGCCGCCGCCCGCGCGGCTCGCGGGTACGTTTCCACCCGCCGGTGGCCCGTCGGACGAAGGAGGCTCTGCGACGATTTGCGGTCGCGCCGAAGCGGCCTCGAACGCCGAGTTGGACGGGACCATTTCGGTCTGCGCGGAGCGCGCGGGCGGCGACTCTCCACACGCGACCAAAACGAAGGAGACCGAGGCAGCGAGCGCGAGGAGTGCGGCGTGGGGAATTTGCATGAGTCCGTCCAGACGATACCGCGAATCGCGGCAGGCGAAACCACGGGGCGCGCAGCCGACGTTTCTTGGCAGGTTGGCCCTTGACCGAGTCGCTAACATAGACCAAGTTGCATCTCGTAATTCCTCAATGGTTTTCATCACTTCAACAGTCATTCAAGCGTTCCCGGGTCGCGCGTGAGGCGGTCCCGGCGCCGCATCGTGTCTGTTGGGCTCGGCGCCTTCGTGGTTGCGGCGAGCCTGTCGTTGGTCGGCCTCGCGCAGGCCCAGGACGAAGTGGTGCCTCCCACGGTTCTGCGCTCGGCCGATCCCGTCTACCCGTCGAACGAAATCGGGTCAGGCAAAGACGTGCTCGTGGTTCTGGCCGTGACCGTCGATCCTCAAGGGCACGTCGTGGACGCTACGGTCCTCGAGACGGGTGGCCTCGACTTCGACCGGGCGGCGATCGATGCAGCGCGCCTCTTCACGTTTTCGCCAGGACGACGCGGAGATCGTCCGGTCGCCACCAAGATTCGCGTTCCGTTTCACTTCCTGCCGAAAATGCCGGCGTCCGCCCCCTCCGGCACGGGTGCGAAGGGCGCGGCGAAGCCGCAGCACGACGACGAAAAAGCCAACGAGAAGGTAGCCCCGATCGAGACGGTGCAGGTCGATGGCGCGGGCAGGCCGCCGGCTCGCGGGCTCTCCGACTTCCGCATCGACGGCAAGACGCTTCGTGCGGCGCCCCACCGCGATGCCGGCGAGATGCTCCTCACCGCTCCGGGCGTCTACGTGGCGCGGCCCGAAGGCGACGCCATCGCCCAGCGCATCTACCTGCGCGGCTTCGACGCCGTGCACGGCCAAGACGTCGAGCTCAAAGCGGCGGGCGTCCCGCTGAACCAAGGCTCCCACATCCACGGCCAAGGCTACGCCGACCTCGCGATCGTCATCCCCGAGACCGTGCGCAGCCTGCGCGTCCTGGAAGGCGTCTACGACCCACGCCAGGGCGATTTTGCGGTCGCGGGAAGCGTCGAGTTCGACCTCGGCGTGGAAGAGCGGGGCACGAGGCTCGGCTACAAGGCTGGCTCGTTCGGCACGCATCGCCTGGTCGCCGTCTACGCCCCCGAAGAAGCTGCGCAAGAGACGTTCGGCGCCGCCAACTTTCGCACGACGGACGGCTTCGGGGACGGCCTCCGTGGCTCCACCACGGGTGGCGCGTTCGGCCAAATCCGACTCGGCGTCGCAAAGAACACGTTCCTCACCCTCCACCTGGGCGCGACGGCCGCCCGTGCGAATCTCGCCGGAGTCGTTCGTCGCGACGACGTCGCCGCGGGGCGGGTCGACTTCTACGACGCCTACGCCTTCCCGACCGCACGCTCCCAGTCCGCCGGGGCCTCCCGGGCGCAGCTCGGCGTCACCCTCGAGCACCGCGACGGCGACGGACGACGCCTCCAAGGCGGCGTGTGGATGGCCCTGTCGAGCTTCCGCAGCCGCGTGAACTTCACGGGCTTCACGCAAAGGTCGCAGTTCGATCCGACCTGGGTCGGCCGAGGCGACCTCATCGAGCAGTCGAACGAAGATCTCGGGCTCGGCGGCTCGTTCTCGTACCGTTCGTCCCGTGTGAGCTTCGCCGACCTCGTCACCGCCCAGCTCGAGCTCGGAACGGACGTTCGCGCACACGCCATCGGCCAAGCCCAAAACCTTCTCCGCGCCCCCCAGAACGAGACCTGGGACCGACGTGTCGACGCGTCGATCAAGACCACCGACATCGGTGTCTTCGCCGATGCCCTGCTTGCCGGCTCGAAGTGGGTGCGCCTCCGCGGCGGCATGCGCGCCGATCTGCTTTTCTTCGACGTCGACGACAAGCTCGGAAACTACCTGCCGTCGTTCGCGCAGAAGTCGTACATCGTAGGTTTCCGGCGTACCGCGGCCGGCATCGTGGCCGGTCCACGCGCAACGCTCGAGGCGCATCCAACGTCGTTTCTGACGACCTCGGTCTCCTACGGCGAGGGCTTTCGTTCGCCCCAAGCGAGACAGCTCGAAGAAGGCGAAAAGGCTCCCTTCGCCAAAGTGCGCAGCTTCGAGGGCGGAGTGTCCCTCCACGACGATCACGGTCTCACCGCCCAAGCGATCGCGTACCAAACGAACCTCTCGTACGACCTCGCCTTCGATCCCGAAGAAGGACGCCTCGATCGCATCGGACCAACCACGCGCCGTGGCGTCGTAGGCACCCTTCGCGGCCAAGTGAGGCGTTGGCTCACCACGTCGATGAGCGCCACCTTCGTTCACGCCACGCTCGACTCCCCGCCCATCGCCACGGCCGACGATCCAGCCCCGGCCTACCTTCCGAATCAAGCCCTCCCGTACGTTCCGCCCCTCGTCGTGCGCACGGACACCGCGGTCGAGCACGCGCTCTTTTCCCTATGGAAGAAGGACCTGGTCGGCCACGCGGGTCTCGGAACCACGTTTCTCTCTCCGCGACCCCTGCCCTTCGGCCAGAGCTCCGCGGCGGTCTTTTTGGTCGACGCGCAGCTCGGCGTACGGCGCGATTTTCTGGAGCTCGGAGTCGAGTCCACGAACCTGCTCGGCGCGCGCTACGCCGAGACCGAATACGCCTTCGTGTCGAATTGGCGATCGGCCCAGGTTCCATCGTTTCTGCCGGCGCGCCACCTCACCGCCGGACCTCCGCGCCAAGTGCTCTTCACGATGGGAATCCACCTATGAGAGCTTCGCTCGTCGCCGCGTGCGTCGCGGCATCCGTCGGCCTCGGGTGCATCGAGTCGCCACAAGCCGAAGTCTCCTATTCGGCGGAGGCGACTTCGAATCTCGCCAAGTCGTTCGAGGTCGGCCCGGTCACAGTGCGCCTTTCTCGCGGTGAGCTCGCCTTCGGCCCGGTCTATTTTTGTGCGGCCACTTCGGGCTCGGCCACGCTTTGCCGCTCTGCACTCGAAGAGCTCACGCAGGTCTCGCGGATCGATCTCCTCTCGTCCGCGCCGCAGTCCCTCGGGACCGTTCGCGGATTTTCCGGCACGATCCGAAGTGCGTCCTACGATCTCGGGCTGCATTGGTTCGACACGAGCTTTGCCGTCGAACCCTCTCCGAACGCTCCAGAGCGCCATTCCATGGTGTTCGAAGGCACTCTCGCGCGCGGCACCGAGCCCGAGGTTCCCTTTCGCCTCGTGCTCGACGCCGTGCCGCAATACCAAGGGCAGCGTGCCGTTCCTACGGCCGCAGCCACGGCAGACATCGGCTCTTCCGAGACACGTCTTGTCGTGTCGTTCGAGCCCGAAGCTTGGCTCCGCCAAGTCGATTTCGATGCCGTTCTTCGAACGGCTGCTCGCCCCATCGTTCTCGACGCGAAGAGCCCCGCGCACGACTCCGTGCTCGTGGGTCTCAAGGTGGCCCGTCCACCCGAGTTCCGTTGGTCTCCATCCCGCTGACCCTTCACGAGAGAGACACTTCATGAACCCTAGAACCGTTTTCACGGGGCTCGGCCTCGCCATTCCTTTGTCCATCGCCATCGCCACAGCCGCATGCTCGAGCGATGTCGGCTCCACCCCTTCGGGCACGGGCACAGCTCAGTTCATCGTCGTTCCCGAGGACTCGGTCCCCGAAGGGCTCGCTCCCGGCGCGGATCCCGAGCAAGTCAAAGACGGCTGGAAAGTGACCTACGATCGATTCCTGATTTCCGTAGGGGACCTTCGAGCCAAACGCTCGGACACGGGAGAAGAAACGTCTGCCGCGGACCGCTTCGTGCTCGATCTCAAAAATGCCCCGACGTCCGGGTACGTGTTGGCGGAGCTGAAAGGGCTCTCGGCCGCGCGGTTCGACAAATTCGGGTTCTCGCTGCCGAATGCAAAAGCGGGCGCGAAGCTCCTGGCGCCTACGACGCAAGCGGATCTCGATTTCATGGTCAAGGACGGGCTGAGTGTCTATTTCGAGGGCGCCATCGAAAAAGCAGGCGAAAAGCTCACGTTCAAGTGGGGATTCAAGGGGGGAACGACCTTCGCCGATTGCGCCACCGAGGACGGCCAACCCGGATTCGCAGTTCCGGCAGGCGGCACGGTTCAAGTGAAGCCCACGATCCATGGCGATCACTGGTTCTTTACCAACGTCACGGAGGGCGCCGAAGTGACCGAGCGCCGCGCCGAGTGGATCAAGACCTGCGACAAGGACGCCAACAAGGACGTAACCCTCGCCGAGCTCAAGGCGTGCGACCTCGCCACGGCGATGCCCCAGAAGCCGAATGGCCCCTACGATCTCACGTCGGTCAAAGACCAGGACGGAGACGGCAAGATCACCGTGTTCGACTACGTGGACTCGCAGGCGAGAACCCTCGGAGACTTCCAAGGCGACGGCGAGTGCCCGAGCCGCGCACCCGCTCCGTAGCGGCCTGCTTTTCGCGGGAGCGGAGAGTGCGGCAAATCGAGCGCCGCAAAGGGCTACGCAGAGGGCAAGACGCTGACGGCCGCTGCACGCCAGCGCACGTTCGCGGTGGCCGTTCCGGAGTCCTACGACGCCACGAAGGCCTATCCCCTGGTGTGCACGAACAGCCCACGATCCCCCCACTCGCTGGATCGGCCCCCTGAGTCATCGGCCCTGGATCGGCGCATTCCCCCGTCGTGACGGGAGCGCCGATTCGGGGAAAACCTCGAATTTTCACGTGATCCTCGAATGGCCTCGAGCGGCTCGGAAGTTGCTCCTTGCTCTTTCGGAGAACGCCCATGACCGTACAAGACCTCTGGCACGTGAAGCTCCCATCCGGAGACATCCTGACGGTCACACTCGACCAACTCGACGGAGCATTTGCCGACGGCCACGTCACCGAGTCCACGTTGGTTCGCCAGGCGGGCAATCCAGAGTGGTCCACTCTCGGGGCCATCGCGGGGCTCGACGAGGTCGTTCCAGTGGCGCGCACCGCCCCGCCACCTGCGCCTTTGGCATCTTCGGCTCCCCGAGTGGATCCGTTCGTCGTGCCCACTCCTGGATATCCGATTGCGCCAAGCAGTATGGCGCCCATGGCGTTCGACCTCGACGACGAGCTCGCGTTCGCGCCGAAAAAGAAGCCCATTGGAGTGGTGCTCGCGGTCTGCGGGGCCTGCGCATTCTTGATTCTCGCGGCGGTTGGTCTCGGGAGCACTGGCGCTCCCGCCGTCGCCGCAGCCGCACAAAACGCGAAGACCGAAACCCACCTTTCGGCTGCTCCCCAAGCGCCCGCGCAAGCCGCGGTCGAGCCGGCGAAGGTGGCCGAGCCCGTCGCTCCCCAGCTCACCGAAGCGCAGAAGAAAGCCGTGCAAGCGGCAGACAAGAAGCTCAAGCAGAAGGCCGGCAAGAAGGCCGCTCCAGCAAAAAAGCCAGCCAAGGACCCGTTCGTCAAAGGCGGGAACAAGCACGATCCGTTGAACAAGAACCTCTGATTCCAAGAACGGTATCGACAAGGCGCGCGCGGACGGCTCTCGTTCGTGCGCGTTTTCGTTTCGAAAGGGCGCGATTGGGCGCACTTGACTCGGAATCCCGTTCCCTCTATCACTTCAACAATCGGTGAATTGATGACGACGACGAAGCCTCCTTCCAAGAAGCGCGCGACGACGCACTCGCATCCGAAAGACGGACGCGACGTCTGCGGTCCGGAAGAGCATGCGCGGCGCGCACGCGAAGGGCGCGCTACGGACGAGCAACTCGAGCGGGTGGCGGCTCTCTTTCGCGCGGCGGGCGAGGTGGCGCGGCTCAAGCTCCTCGATCGACTGGCGGACGGAGAATGGTGCGTGACCGAGCTCGCCGACGCTGCCGGGGTGGGTCTGTCCACGGTCTCGCAGCAGCTTCGCATTCTCCGTGCCGAGCGCATCGTCACTCGCAGGCGCGCGGGGAAGCACATCTTCTATGGCTTGGCCGACAGCCACATCGTCGAGCTCCTCCGGAGCGCCATCGACCACGCCGCCGAGCCCCACAAGCACGATCCGCACGACGAAGACGAGTGACCACCTCGAAGGAGACAAGATGAGCGATCACCAGACGCATGAAGGCCATTCCCACGTGCACGGTCCGGGCTGCGGCCACAAAACCGTCGAGCACGCCGGCCACAAAGACTACCTCCACGACGGGCATCTCCACCACGTCCACGGCGATCACGTCGACGAGCACACGCTCGACGTTTCTGCCCAAAACCCAGCCGATTGCACCCCCACGCATGCGTGCGGCGCTCACGGCAAAGACCACGCCCATGGCCCGGGCTGCGGCCACGATGCCATCGCACACGGCGACCACACCGACTACGTCGTCGACGGCCACCTTCACCACGCTCACGCGGGGCACTGCGACAACCACGGGAAAGTCGACATCGGCTGAGCGCCAAGACCGGCCACGAAGGAGACGGGCGAACCTCGCGTCACGCGAGTCGTCCGTCTTCCGTGTTCTTGCTTGTGGAACCTCTCGGCGACCTCAGCCCGAATTCCGATCGGGCGCCGGAGATCCGGCGGCAGATCGAAGCGAATTCGGGCGTCGATTCAGGGACTTCGCGCACAGGATAGCTCGCTATCTCGCGCACGACGAAGGCCCCCTAAGACGCGAAAATGCGCGAAAATGCGCGAAACACTAGGCAGAGCGAAATCCAGGCTCAGGCCGCCAGAATCGCAACCTCGGGTTTGTCGGCGCGATCGATCCGCACGAAGGTGCCTTCTTCCACGACCGTCCAGGGCTCGTCGGTGGGGGCCTCGGAGGCCACGAGGACGGCCTCGTGCCGACGAAGCATGTGGAGCGTACGGCCGAACCTGTGCGCGTAGAGGGCGAGGCCGTCGGACAGGAGATAGTTCCACGCACCGAAGTCGGCGATCGCTCGAAGCTCTCGGGTGGCACGGGCGAGCACGCGATCGGTCGCGTCGCTGGCGGGAGAGTCGGCCAGACCCGCTTCGTCGAGGCGCGTGAGAAAGAAGGCAAAGAGGCGCTCGGTGTCGGTATCGCCTTCGATCTCGGCGTGCCGTTCGGGCGAGACCAAGGCGGAGAGCGCTTCGGTGCGGCGGATCGTTCCGTTGTGCGCGAAAACCCAGCGCCCGCGCTCGAAGGGGTGCGTGTTTGCGAGCGCGGTGCGCCCTACCGTCTTTTGGCGCACGTGTGCGATGACGAGGGACGCAGAACCGGCTGCGGCCACCCGACGGAACTCGGAGCAGTCCGAGGCGCGCGCCGTGTTTCGGTGCACGCGCCACGCACGGTCTTCGGTCGAGTAGAGGGCGATTCCCCACCCGTCCGGGTGCTCACGAGACAAAGTCGAGAGGCTTCGCGGCGCGGACGTTAGACATTCGAGGACGGGTACGTCTCGTTTCGCGACGATGCCAAGCAACCTGCACATGTTCGTTCGACTTTCCTCGGCCAAGGGCCGGATGGTCAAGAATAGCGCGGTCCGAAGTGTGCGCACCTCGGGAGGCAAATTCTGGAGAAAGTCAGGCCGGAAACTGGCCCGACACGACGTGCGTCTTATACGTAGAAAGAACGGCAGCTCGCCTCCAATGGCAAGCCGCGACCGGACGGAACAGCGCAGAAATCGAGGGGCCCTACCCTCCGGAGCATCGAGACGTGCACAAGAAGGCCGCATTTTCAGCCCTCGTCGTCGCCTCCCTGGCCGTGTTCCTTCCCGAGCTGGACGGAGGGAGCCCCACTGTCCGACCTCGCCACGCGGGCGAAGCCATTGCCGCCGAGACCGTCGAACGCGTCTCGGTCGAGAAGCAGAAGCCTCCGCCCGGCCGCGTGGTGCTCGTGGTGATCGACGGCGTGCGCTGGCAAGACGTCTTCGGCGGCGCCGATCCGGACCTCGCCCGCACGTACCTCATCCCACAGCGCGAGGTGCTCGGGGTGGAGGCCCTCGTGCCGAATCTGCACCGCCTCGCGACAGGAGAAGGACTCGCGTACGGCATGCCCCAGATCGGGGAGGCGATGTTCGCTTCTGGGCCGAACTACGTCTCGCAGCCGGGCTACATCGAGATTTTCTCCGAGCGGAGGCCGATCGACTGCCTCTCGAACTACTGCCCGAAGACGACCGAGCCCACCTTCGTGGACGCCATCGCGGAGGCCACGAACGGAAGCGCTGCCGTGATCTCGTCGTGGGAAGTCGTGGGCCGTGCCGCCGCCAGCGTTCCGCACCGCCTCGTCCTTTCGGCAGGCCAAGCGCCAGGAGAAAACCAGAGCGAGCTGCGGGTCAATGCGAAGGCCGCGCACGCCCTCGAGATGGGCCGAATCGCCGCGGCGTGGCCCGGCCATGGCGAGTACCGTCCCGACAAATACACCCGCGAGATCGCGCTCGAATACCTCGAAGCCAGGCACCCGCGCTTCTTGTTCCTCGGCCTTGGAGACACCGACGAGTTCGCCCACCTCGGGGACTACCGCGGGTACTTGCGCGCCCTCCACGACGCGGACGCCACCGTGGGCACCCTCCTCGAGACGCTCGAACGGATGGGGGACGACGGACGCAACACCACGGTGCTCGTCACCACGGATCACGGGCGCGAGCGCGCCTTCATGAGCCACGGAGGCTTCGCCCCGGAGTCGTCCCGCGTATGGATGATCGCCGGTGGAAACGTCCGGCCCGATGGCCCGGTGGCTCTCCCCAAACCCGCGCACCTCTTCGACGTCGGGCCCACCGTCCGAGAGCTCATGGGCCTGTCGCGCGGGCAAGGGGAAGGACGCGCACTGGTCGATCCCCACCACGGCAACCCTTCGGCACTCTCCCTCGCGAAAGACCCGCGGAACGGCGCACGCGCCGACTAAGGCGCCCGCCGCAAAATAAGTCGTCGACTCGCCGCCGAAGCATCCCCAACGGCAGCGTTGAAAATTCAAGAAATACCGCAGTATGTCGGCGAATTTTCGCCTCGCCGTAGGGGCGCCTCGACGCCGATTCGATCGACCTATTTTGCGGCGGGCCCTAAGGCCCGGTCGAAATTGTGTGTCAGCTTCCGTCGAGACCGACGCGAGGCTTTCGCCCGAGGACCGAGCACCGGAAGCCTACTCCCGTAGTCTGAGGAGCGGAGCGACGAGGCCACCTGCCGCAGCGAGAGGATCGGCGGGAGATGGCGCACCCATTTCGACCGGGCGCCTAAGGGCCGTAGGTGGCTACAATCGAGAGCTTGTAGCGGGCGTGGGCGTGCTGCACGCCTTCGAGCGGAATGGCCTGAACCTTCGCGCGTACGGCTTGGGCGCAGGTGGAAAGCTGCTTTGCGTTCTTGAACGTGCGCCCAGCGCGCGGGAGAGCGAGCCCAATCGGGTTCTTCTTTCGTACGAAGCTCACATCGAGCATGTACTCGATGTTGCCAGAGCCGGCGGCGTCCGGCAGACAGGTGGCCGAGGACTCGATGGCCTTGGCGAAGGCTTGCTCGACCGTGGCGAGGTGGTCGCACGATTCCATCGCCGCCCCAGAAGCCTTCTTTTTCCCGCTATCCTGGCAAGAGACGACACGCACCTCGGCAAGCTTCACCTTCGGTGCGGGCACGCTTGCCACAGGTGCAGGACTGGGAGCGGTCGGTGCGTCCGTGGAGGCTTGAGCGCGGAGCTCGCCCGCATCGGCGCCTTGGGCGAGGTCGTCGGCGCGTGGCCTACGCCAGACGTAGAGAAGCGCCGCAACGAGCACGAAGGGCACGAACAGAGCGCCAAAAAGCTGGAGCCGAACGGGTCTTTCTCCCGAGACCTCGGCAAAGCTCTTCCGTGACGGTCGCGGCTCCGAGGGCGGATGCGACGGCTGACGCTGCGAATCGGTCATGTCGAACGAGGGCGGACTCTACGCCTATCAGGTGGGATCGACCAGCTGGCGCACGTTCATGCCCGATTCGTATCGGGCAATGGACGCGTGCAGGTCGAGTCCTTCGGGCAACATGCCCTGCACTTGACCGACCACCTGTTCGACGAGGTTCTTCGCCTCGTGTGGTCCGGGCCCAACCATCGCGACGGCGAATCGCAGCGGCCCGGTTTTTCCCCCAGTAACGGCAATGAGCGAGAGAAGGAGCATGTCCGTGAGCTCGATCACACGAGTAGCAGCGCGTCGAAGCGCGAGCATTTCTAGGATGGTCGGGCGCTCGGACACTTGGCGCGTAGGTCCCCGAAGCTCGTAGCGCGCCACGGTGAGCGGCTGCTCGACCCAATCGGCAAATTGGGCTTCTTCTTCGATGGCGCGAAGCAAGTACTCGGTCGCATAGAGGCCGGTGAGGCCGTCACGTTTCGCGAGGTATGAGCGTGCACGTTTGTGCGCCATCGAGTCCTTCGGAAAGCTCACGAGCTTGAAGCGAAGCTCGCCGAACTGGACCTCACCCGAGTGCATCAGGTTGACGGTCTTTTTCCGCTCGTAGGTGTGCTCGACGTACGTCCCGTTCGTAGATCCCTGGTCCTCAATCTGCCAGCTACCCGCTTGCCAACGCAGGTTGGCGTGGTGTCCACTCACGGTCGCTTCGGGCACGACGATGTCGACGTCCGTACGACGTCCGAGAGTGATCTGCGGCTTGTCGAGGGGGATGAGCTCACCGACGTATTCGGGCGAGTTCGTCGCGAAGGTCGTGAGGAGCGATTGTGTTCCCGGCTGGAAGCTCGTGGCGGCGCTGCGTCCGGGAGGCGGACCGGGATCGAGACGCTCGCGCGGAACCTGAACCGGGTTCGTGGTGAGCGCGGCAGGATTGAAAAACCTGAGGTGTCTCGCGGGGATACGCTGAGCTGCGTCGTCCGACAGGCAGCGGAAGATCTGCTTGATCTCGTCGACCGAGAGGCCGGACGGGACGTCGAACATGATCTGGTGCCGCATGGGCTTTGCGCGTGGTTTGTAGCCCGGCTCCGGGACGCGGCAGGTCCACATTTCCCAAAGCGTGAGGCCGAGGGCATAGAGGTCGTCCTCTTGCGAGGCGCCGCCCGAGCGGATGCGCTCGGGCGCCATGTAGTTCGGAGTTCCACCGTCCGGAGGTGCGCCAGGGCGCCGAGCGCTGGCGCGGGCACGCTCTTTCGCAAAGCCGAAATCGAGGACGATGGCTTTGCCCACCGAACCGTCCGGGTTCGACGTCACCATCACGTTGCCGGGCTTCAAGTCGCCGTGGACGAGGCCTTGAGCGTGAATCGCAGCCACTCCCGACGAGATTTCGTGAGCGATGCGACGGAACTCGTCCGCCGTGTACCCGCCCAAGGCTTTCTTCAGGCGAATGTGTGTGTGGAGGGTCTTCCCGGTGATGTGCTCCATCACGAGGATGGGGCCATACGGGGATGGCGCGAGGTCGTGCACGCGGCACACGAACGGGTTCGAGACCGAACGCGCGTGCAAAAGCTCCTGGCGTAGGGCTTCGTCGTCGCCGGGCATCCGGGCTTCTTCGCGTACGATTTTCAGGGCGACCTTTTGATGGGTCGTCCGATCGTACGCAAGGAAAACCTCACCCATGCCGCCCTTGCCAAGGCTTTGGGAGATCTCGTACCGCTCGTTGATCACCGTGCCATGCGAGATCGGCGGCGGCGGCGTGGTTCGCTGCGTTTCGGTCATGCCGGGATTGGTCGTGGGGCGTCTCTTCGGTAGCGTCGTCGATTCTGCGATGCGAAGCAACACCGCATTTTCCGAACGCTCACTCTCCTTCACGCATTAGGTCGCACGAGCCCCACAACGGCGTGCCAAAAGCCCAAATCGATGGGCCTGCGCGAATGGGCTGGTCTGAGGAAGACAAACGCGCGAAACTTCGCGGGTCCCTATGAATGGACACGACGTCAGGGCTCCGGTTTCTCCAGGCGACATTCTCGCGGGAAAATATCGGGTGGACCGAGTGCTCGGTGTCGGGGGCATGGGCATCGTCGTGGCTGCAACCCACGAAGCGCTGGACCAAAAGGTCGCGATCAAGTTTCTCCTGCCGACCATGGTCGAAAACGGCGACCTCGTGCGGCGCTTCCTTCGCGAAGGGCGCGCTGCCGGGAAGCTGAAGAGCGAGCACGTCGCGAAGGTCATCGACGTCGGAAGGCTCGATAACGGCAGTCCGTTCATGGTGCTCGAGTACCTCGAAGGTCGCGACCTCTCGGAGGTGCTCAAAGACGAAGGCCCCCTTCCGGTCGCCCTTGCCATCCGATTCATCCTTCAAGCCATCGAGGCCGTCGCCGAAGCCCACGCGAACAAGCTGATTCATCGCGACATCAAGCCGCAGAACCTCTTTCTCACGCACCGCGTGAACGGTGATCCACTCGTAAAGGTGCTGGATTTCGGCATCTCGAAAGCCCTCGAAGAGGCCAGCGCCGAGTTTGCGCTCACCCGCTCGCAGAGCCTGCTCGGTTCGCCTCTGTACATGTCGCCCGAGCAAATGCGCTCGTCCCGAGCGGTCGACGAGCGCTCCGACGTTTGGTCGCTCGGAGTGTTGCTCCACGAGCTACTCACGGCACGGCACCCCTTCGAGTCCGACACGATCCCGGGGCTCGTGTTCCAGGTCACGATGGAAGACCCGACCCCTATCCGCACGCACCGGGCGGACGTGGATCCCGGCATCGAGCTCGTGATTGCACGATGCCTTCAAAAAAAGGCGGACGACCGCTACGCGAACGTCGCCGAATTGGCGAAGGATCTCGAGCCCTTCGGTGGCGATGCCGTGCGTGGATTGGCCGCGAGCATTGCCGCGGTGTTGAAGCCCACCGGAGCGCGGTCCGCGTTCGCAAGCTTCTCCGACATCTCGGGCGTCAGCGACAATCCGCTCGCACCGACGCTCGACGCCAAAAGCGACCCGGACCTCGCGCGCCAGCTCGAACAGTCGGCATCACGGTCGAGGGAAGTCGCCGCAAAACGCGAGAGCGCTCCCGAGGTTGCCAAAGAGCCCGTCGGGGCAGCCAGCGCTTGGGGAGGTACGCAAAGTGGAACGGCACCTCCCCGTCGCCCACTTTGGATGTTTGGCGTGGCCGCGCTCGGGCTCGTTGGCCTCGGGGTCGCGGGGGCGCTGCTTGCGACGTCGAAGACGGGCAACGCGGCCGCCATCCCTGCCGTCTCGGCCAGCATGAGCAGCGGTGCCATTGTACCTTCGGCGACCCAGGCGGTCGTACCATCCGCGCCACCGCCCACGACGGAACCAAACTCCCCCTCGCCCTCCGTTGCCGCGAGCGCTGCGCAGGCGATTTCTTCCACGCGCCCTTCCAGCAAGGTTGCTCCAAAGGCGTCGGGCGCGGCACCTCCACCTCCGTTGGCCGCTTCGGTAGCACCGATCACGGCCCCCTCCCCTTCGACCAAGCCTCCGACCCCGAAGCCCGCAGCTTCGGGCCCACCGGGGTTCGTTCCATACGGCGAATGAAAAAATCTGCCATTTGCATCTGTTTGGCTCTCGCACTTCTGCCCGGAGCCGCTCTCGCTCAAAGCGAAGGGCCCTCCGAAGACGCCCGCGCGCGAGGCAAACAGCTCTTCGACTCCGCGCTCGCCGACGTAAAACGCGAAGACTACAAAGCGGCTTGCCCGAAGTTTCGCGCAAGCTACGACGTCGATCCGAAGGCCTCGACCCTGCTCAATTTGGGCACGTGCTACGAGCGCAACGGACAAACGGCGAGCGCGTGGGGCGCCTTCTCGAACGCGGTGGTGGCCGCGCGAAAAGCGGGCAAAGAAGAGTGGGCCGCACAAGCCGAAGAGCGGGTGAAGGCTCTCGAGCCACGCCTCGTACGGCTCATGGTCGTGGTGCCTCCCGAAGCTCGAACCGAGGGCCTCACGGTCCTGCGGGATGCGAGCACCCTCTCGGAGAGCGAGTGGGGTCTGCCGATGGCGGTCGATCCCGGCGAGCACACGATTCGAGCGAGCGCCCCTGGCCACGTGACTTGGTCGACCAAGGTTGCCGTGGCGGAAGGAAGCCCACCCGCCCCGCTTCGGGTACCGAAGCTCGTCGAGGAAAAGCGGGCCGTCGTCGTTGGACCGGCTGCCGCGGCACAACCGAAATTCTGGACGCCGTCGCGCGTTGGAGGAGCCACGCTAGCGGGCGTTGGCCTGGTCGGTTTGGGCATCGGCGCCGCGTTGGCGGTCGTGGCAAAGGGCAAATACGATGGCGCGGCTGCGCTGTGTCCGTCCCCGAAATGCGGAAACGCGAACGTCGTGGCCGACAACGAGTCGGCCTTCGATCTCGCCACCGGTGCCACGGTGGCCACGGTGATTGGGGCCGTCGCAGGTGTGGCCGGTGTTGGACTTTTTTTGTGGGCTCCGGACAAGAAAAGCTACGCGCTCGAGGTCGTGCCGGTTTCGGGCCGAGGGTACGCCGGGCTCTCGGCGGGGGGCAGCTTCTGATGCGTGCAGTGTACAAGTGGTCGCTCCTGGCGACGGTCTTCGCTCCCCTTGGTTTGCTCGCGTGCGCGGATCTCCTCGGTTTCCAGCGCTTGACGTTCGAAGCGCCGGACGGGTCCAAGCCCCAAGACGCACCAACCACGACGGTCGAGCCGGATGGTGCACCTCCACCGGAATGCTTTTCACTCGGCTTGCCCCAGAAGCCCGACGTGCCCGATCGACCGATCGAGAAGGAGATGGTCGTTGCACTGTCCCAGTTCGATATCGGCGTTCCGGACGAGGCGGGGGTCACGCGGCCCGTCGGGCTCAATCTCGATCTAGCTTGCACTGCAACCCGGCCGGAAACCACCTGCGCGATTGGAGCGAGTGACCCGGACTTCGACAAGTACGTCAAGGACAAGACGCGCGGAGTCGACAATGCTGGGTTCGGGCTTATCGAGCTGCTGGGGGCCTCATACGAGCCGCTCAGTGCGAAAGGCATCAATCAGCGCTTGCGCGAAGGCAAGTTCGGCTTGGTGGCCGTCATCGCGAAGTACGACGGCACCCCCAACGACCCCAGCGTCGTGGTTCGAATCTTTCCGGCCCTCGGAGTGGAGCCACGCTTTGTGGACGCTGGCAGCGATGCCGATGCCACACCAGAACCCGATGCCGCGCCGTACTTTGACGAAAACGACCGATGGGTTTTCGATCGCGACTATGCGCAGCTCGAGGGTGACGACGGCTACACCAAGCTCGTTTCGCGAGACGCGTACGTCCGAGATGGAAGGCTCGTCGCTTCTTTCGAGAGCCTCGCGGTCGGAGTCTCGTTTCCGAACAA
Source organism: Myxococcales bacterium (assembly GCA_043764595.1). Classification (GTDB taxonomy): domain Bacteria; phylum Myxococcota_A; class Polyangia; order Polyangiales; family Polyangiaceae; genus JAAFHV01. The sequence continues at coordinate 31,591 of JAYUKI010001092.1, forward strand.
CGAACGGGCGCTCACCATCCGGCTCGTCGAAGCGTATCTGACCGGAACGATCACCGTCATTGGAGACAAGCCGCAAATCCGCGGCGGCGTCATTGCCGGGCGCTGGCCTTTCGCCGAAGCGCTTGCGAGCGTGAACGAGCTGCTCATCAACGTGCCCATCTTGCCCGGCCTCACTCCGCTCTGCAAAACCCCCGTCCGGGACACCGTGAAGAGCGCCCTTTGTGGAGCTCGCGACCTGTCGGCAAGCTCCTCCCTCAAGGATCCTCGTGAGCCATGCGCTGCGTTCTCGGTTGGCATCGGCTTCGAAGCAAGCCCTGCTGGCTTCGGCACGGGACGTCGTCCATTGGAGGCCGGGACCGTTTGCGGTGACGTCGGGTTGTGCAACTGACCCACGTCACGCATCCGACTGAACCTGAAACGTGCCGGACGCCTTGTACCTGCTAGGGTAGTCCCATGAGCCCCCGCGCGCTCCTCCGCACACTCGAGTCGGTTGCGCGCAAGATCGGGCTCGAGGTGCGCCAGGAGGCCTTTTCGCCCCTTCAGCGGTCCCGCGGTGCCGAGTGCCGTGTGAACGGCCGCACGGTCCTCTTGGTGGACGCCCTGCTGTCGGACTTCGAACGGGCATGCATGGTGGCCGAGGCTCTCGGCCGTCGCGATCTCTCGGGGATCTCCCTGCCTCCGCCGCTTCGGGACCTCATCGAACGGGGGCCTCGAGCGCCGCGCATCATCCCCATGGACCGCCTGCGACCGCTCGCAAAAGCCCGCCCGCGCCTTCGCGCCGAGATTCTGCCGCAGACGTTGGGATGACGCCGTTCGGTAAGTGAATCGCGAAGCGTGGCTCGCGCTCCTCCGAAGAAGCACACCGGCAAGCCACGCTTCATCCAGAATCGGCTCAGTCGGCGGTGATTTCTCGAAGCTTTTCGAGCGCTTCCGAGAGCTTGGCGACGTCGGTGCCGCCCGCTTGCGCCATGTCCGGACGACCACCGCCGGAACCGCCCACGATCGCAGCAACGGGGCGAATCAGGTCCCCGGCCTTGAAACGCGACGTGAGCCCCTTCGAAACGGTGAGCACCAGTTGGGCTTTGGGGCCGTTCTCGGAGCCGAGGAGCACGATGGCCTCCCCGAGCTTGTCGCGGAGCTTCTCGGCCATCTCGCGGAGCACGGCGCCATCGGGCGCAACCACCTTCGCGGCGAGGACCTTACCGTAAGAACGCGTTTCGGCTTTCGCGGCCAGATCGTCGAGGCCGCCGCCCGAAGCGCCTTCGCTGCCCGCGCCGGCTCCACCCGCGAACGCGAGCTTGCGCTTCGCGTCGGCGAGCTCTTTCTCGAGCGCGCGTGTGCTCTGCGTGAGCTTCTCGAGCTTCTCGGCGAGCTCGTGGGGCTGAGCCTTGAGCATGGCCGCGGCGCTTTTGATTTGCGCTTCGAGCTTCTGGACGTACGCGAGGGCGTTCGTCCCGGTGACGGCTTCGACGCGACGAACCCCGGCCGCAACGCCGGCCTCCGACACGATCTTGAAGAGCCCGATGTCGCCCGTGGCGCGCGCGTGGGTGCCTCCGCAAAGCTCGACCGAGTCTTTGGTCATCGTGAGCACGCGCACCACGTCGCCGTATTTTTCGCCGAACATGGCCACGGCCCCGCGCGCCCTGGCTTCGGAGATGGGTAGAACCTCGGTGACCACCGGAGCGTTCTCGAGGATCTTCGCGTTGACGAGGGTCTCGATCTTCGTGAGCTCTTCCGGAGAAACCGCTCGGCCGTGCGAGAAATCGAACCGGAGGCGATCCGGCCCGACCAACGAGCCCTTTTGCGTGGCTTGCTCGCCGAGCACGGTGCGGAGTGCGAAGTGGAGCAAGTGCGTGGCCGAGTGGTTGCGACGTGTCGCCGTGCGTGCCGCGTGGTCGACCTCGCCCGAGAGCACATCGCCCACCGAGACGGTGCCGGATACGATCTTCGCGTGGTGCACGAAGAGGCTCCCGATCTCTTTCTGTGTATCTTGCACTGAAATGGAGAGGTCGCCTGCACCTTGGAGCGTGCCGGCGTCGCCCATTTGGCCACCCGATTCGGCATAAAATGCGGTCTGATCCAGCACGAGCGCGATCTCGTCCCCCGCCGAGGCCGACGTGACTCGAGCGCCGCCTTTGACGATGGCGAGCACGGTTCCCTTGGCCGACTCGGACTCGTACCCGAGAAACCGCGTGGTGTCGGCGGCGGTTTTCGCGAGGTCTTCCTTCAACGCGTGCCACACGTCGTCGAGGGCTTTGTCACTGAGCTTCGACCCCTCGCTGCGCGCTTTCTGCGCGCCGAGGGCCTCGTCGTAGCCCTTGTGGTCGACCTCGAGATCGCGCTCTTTCGCGATGACCTCGGTGAGGTCGAGCGGGAACCCGAAGGTATCGTAGAGCTTGAAGGCCACATCCCCTGGGAGGGTCTT
>JAYUKI010001093.1:0-9085 GCA_043764595.1 Myxococcales bacterium
GTGAAAGCCTGGGTTTCTCGCTTTCGCGCCGAAGCCGAGATCGTCGAGATCCTGCCGGACGGGGCCAAAGTCATGGCGGGGGTTCATTTTTTCGAGCGACATCGACACCGTGGCCAAGGCGTACCCGAACCAGAAATTTGCGTGTGTCGACTACGCGCCGCGCGGGGAAATCCCAAAGAATGTCGCAGCTTTGTCGTTCCGCGAAGAAGAGGGGTCGTTCTTGGTCGGAGCCGCTGCGGGCCTCGTGTCGAAGACCGGGCATGTCGGCTTTGCGGGCGGAATGATCGGGCCGCTCATTCGAAAGTTCGAGGTAGGGTTCGGGGCCGGCGTGCGCCAGACGTGCCCTTCGTGCGTGCTCCACTCGGGGTACGTCGGCCCGACTCCCGAGGCGTACCACGATCCGGCAAAGGCCAAGGTGCTCGCCTCGACGCAGATCTCGAGCGGCGCGGACGTCATCTACCACGCGTCCGGAGCGAGCGGCCACGGCGTCTTCGAGGCCGCGCGGGAGGCGAGGGTCCTCGCCATCGGGGTCGACTCGGATCAATACGACGACATGCCCGGCGTCGTGGTGACGAGCATGGTGAAGCGCGGCGACGTGGCCGTCTTCGACGTGGTCCGCGAGGTCAAAGAAGGCAAATTCGTCGGCGGAATGCGCGTTTTCGGGCTCGCTCAAGGCGGCGTCGACTGGGTGCATGACGGACCGCACGCGGCGCTGCTACCGAAGGACGTGGTGAGCAAAGTGGAGGGCCTTCGTGCCGACGTCATCGCCGGCAAGATTTCCGTCCCTCACGAATAGGGACCTCGCCACGCGGTTGCGTCACGCGGTCAGGCGAGGTGCACGATGGTCGCGCCGTCTCCGCCTTCGTGCTGCGTACCTGGTCGATACTGCGCCACGTAGGGGCTCTCCTTGAGCTCCTTGCGTAGCGCATCGCGGATCGCTCCCGTTCCGTGTCCATGCACGAGAAAGCACACGCGGAGGCCGTCGTTCAAGGCGCGGTCGAGGAAGGTGACGGCCATGGCGACGGCGTCGTCGGTCCGTAGCCCACGCAGGTCGCAGGTGTTGTCACGTGTCTGGATGGCGACCGCGGTGGCCTCGGTCTGCGAGAGCCGACCCTTGGCGAACGGGCGTGCGTCCGGAGGAGCTTCGCCAGGCGAAAAGAGCTCCGAAAACGGCACGACCGCTTTGAGAACCCCCGCCATGACTTTGGCCCCGTCCGGCAGGATCTCGACGATCTCGGCTTCGGCGCGAAAGCGAGAAACCCAGGCTTTCACGCCTCTCTTTAGATCTTCACGCGCGAGCGCCATCCGAGGGACGTCGTCCGTCGTCCTCGAAAGAAGGGGCTCGAGCGAACCGCCGAGTGCGAGCTCCGACGATGCGCGATCGAGTGCTTTGTGCGCCGCCCGCAGATCGCCGGGCTCGTTTCGTTTCTGCCTGAGGGTGGTCTGGGCTTCGCGGAGACCTTCGCGCGCGCGGTCGAGGCCTTTGCGCAGGGCCTCGGCCTCTCGGGTGAGCTCCTTCCGGTCGCGAGCTTTCGCGGCGACGAGCTCGCGTTCGAGGTCCTCACGAAGCGCATCGAGCTCTTCCGATTTTCGCGTGGTCTCCGCCCGTGCGAGCTCGAGCGCGGCGCGCTCGTCGTCGAGCTTTTTGACCGTTTCCTCGAACGCGCGATCGTCCCTGGACAGGAAACGTTCGGCGCGGTCGATCACGGTGACCGGAATGCCGAACCGTTTCGCTACGGCGAGCGCGCTGGAGCGACCAGGTACGCCGCGCGCGAGCCGAAACGTCGGGGTCATGGTGGAGTAGTCGAAGCCGACGCTCGCGTTCTCGAAGCGTGGGTCGGCAAGCGCGAGCGCCTTCAGTCCTTCGTAGTGCGTGGTGGCCGCCACCGCTCCGCCGCGAGCCGTGAGCGAGTCGAGCACACCGGCCGCGAGGGCCTCGCCTTCGCGCGGATCGGTTCCCGTGGCCACCTCGTCGAGCAGCACGAGGACGCCGCGGTGAGTGTCTTCGAGCACGCGCGAGAGGTTTTGCACGTGGGCGCTGAAGGTGGAGAGGTTCTTGTGGAGGCTCTGGTCGTCGCCGATGTCGGTGAGCACGCGGTCGAAGAGGCCGACGCGGCTTCCTTCGCTCGCGGGCACGGGAAGACCCGCGCGCACCATGAGCGCGGCGAGCCCGAGGGTCTTCAAAATGACCGTTTTTCCGCCTGCGTTCGGTCCGGAGATGACCATCGCGTGGCCCGCCGAGATGCCTGCGTCAGAGGGCACTACCGCCACACCGTCGAGGGCGAGCAACGGATGCCGCGCGTCTTCGAGCACGATTTCGGGCTCGGTGGAGAGCACCGGAAACTTCAGCCGAAGGTCGTCCGAGAGCTTGCCGATCGCAAAGAGGGCGTCGGCCAAGGCAAGCGCATCGAACGCTGCGGTCACGCTCGGCAGCGAGCCATGAACCTCGTCCGACAGATGTGTGTAAACTGCAATTTCTTCGCGCGCGACCTCGGCCTCGAGCATCTTCAGCCGGTTGCCCATCGGAATGACCGCTCGAGGCTCGACGAAGAGAGTGGCTCCGCTCGAGCTCGTTCCGTGCACGATTCCTGGGAAGCGCTCGTGGGCGTCGGACCGAACCGGGACGACCCAGCGGCCTTCCCGCTCTGTCACGAAGGAGTCCTGGAGGATGCCTTCGTAGCGCTTCATGAGGTCTTCGAGGCGCGACAGCATGCGCGCGCGAGAGGCCTGGAATTCCTGGCGTAGCTCGCGAAGGCGAGGGCTCGCGCGATCCGAGAGGGTGCCGTCCGGATCGAAGGATCCCAAGAGCTCGTCCGCCAGGGAATCGAGTGTGGGATCCGTGGTGAGCGCGGCGTGGAGCCTGGGGCAGGTGGCCCTTCGTGTCGACAAGAAGCGACGAACCGTGCGCGCGCTCTCGAGGGCCTTGGCGACGCCTCGGAGCTCGATGGCCGACAGCACTCCGTGCGCGCGAACCCGCTCGACGGCTTCGTGCACGTCGGGGAGATCGGCGACGGGCAGGGGCTCGCCGTTCGCATGGAGCCGCGCGGCTTCTTCGGACTCGCCGAGGCGACGAATGGCTTCTTCGCGCGAATCCGAAAACGGCCACTCGTGGACCAACGCGCGACCGGCATGGCTGCGGCACCGCTCGGCGACGGCGAGAAGAAGGCGATCCCACTCGAGGTCTTTTTGGGTCTTCGGAGGGCAGGGGTTTTCGGACAGGGACGTCATGGATCGGGGAATGGCGGTTCGAGAGGCGGGACATGTAGCGCGCTGGAGCCCACGATGCAGGCGATTTTTCGAGGTTCCCGAGCTCCCTACCGGCGCCCGCAGCGCGAACGGCTTCGCGCTCGCTGCGGAAGAGTGCATTCTGAGGAGATGTACGTTGCACCCCCGAACGCATTTCCGTCACCCGACCCGCGAAACCGCCCAGCTTCGTCTCGCCTCGGGCTCGTGGCGCTCGTGCTTGGTCTGTTGGCGCTCGTGGTCTTTCCTGCCTTGATGCTCGTAGGGGTGTTCGTGCTGCGGCGACCGGATGGGTTGGTGCCCCTCATGGTCTTCGCCGCATGTGGAGCCCTCTCGGCCGTGGCGGCCTTCATTTGCGCGATCGTGGCCCTCGTGACGCTCGCTCCCGGAGACACGAAGGGGAAGCTCTTCGCGGTGTTTGCCATGCTGAGCGCGGTGCTCGCCGCAGTGACTGGAGGGCTCGCGGGGGGCTTTGGCCTACTCCTGTCGTCGGATGGGCTCCATGGACGTCCGTTGCGTCGCAGAGGCGCCCCCGTCCTGCCCGAGGCCGGTCCCTCCGACGGCGAGCCCTCGTGGAGCATGGAACCGGCCGAGACCGACTGGGCCTCTTCTGCCAACGGGCTGTCGGCGAACCTTCGCGCCGCGGTCGCGGAAGGGTGGCTCGAGGACGCGCGGACCGAACATGCGTCCGTCGCGGCATTTTCGCGCCTTTCCTTGGACCTCCTGGCGATTTCCGCGCCACCTGCGCTCGTCCTTCGTGCCCACGAGGCGGCCATCGATGAGGTGCATCATGCACGCATCGGGTACGCTATCGCATCGGCCTACGCCCGGCAGAAGCTCGAGCCCCTGGGCTACGGTGCGGCCGCATCGCTGGAGCCTCGGGAGGTCGATCTCGCCTTGGTTGCGAGGGAGTCGCTGCTGGAAGGCGTCGTGGGGGAGGGGGCCTGTGCGGACCTTCTTCGGCGTGGCTCGACGAAGGTCGACTCGCACGTTTTGGCACTGCATATGGCGCGCCTCGCCGCCGACGAAGGACGCCACGCCGAGCTTGCGAAGGACATCGTGCGTTTCTGTGTCGCGAAGGCTGGCCCGTCGCTGATTGTCTCGCTCGTCGAGGCCGTGTCTGCGGCGACCCGAAGCTCGCTTCCCGAATCGGAAAGCGAGGCCGAGAGTGCCGCTCTTGCGGCCCACGGACGATTCACGAAGAGCGAGTGGAGTGGCGCCTACACGAAGGCTCGAACGGACGCGCTCGTCTTCCTTGCGGCTCTCGCGAAGGTGGAACCCAAGGCTCTGGTCCGCGCCTCCGAGACCGTCCAGCGCACCTAGAGCACCGAACAGGTTGAATCCCGTCGACTTTCGCCGGTTTCGCGGCGCCTCGCGTCGTCGCTCCTCCTCGGATACGAGAGTACCCGTCGTCGCTCCTAGCGATGCTTGTTAACCCAGCGTAATCCTCGATCCTTCGACCTGATGAGCGCCCGAGGCCACCGTCATGCAATGACCTTGGGTTTGCGACGGGGCTTGTCGAAGAGAGGTTGCAAGAGCTTCGCCGCGTGAAGGGCGATGTCCGTGATGGTCTCTTTCGAGAACGCGAGGCCGTCGTTGTGCATGCGGCATAGACCGTGGAGGGTGGCCCACACGACCTGCGAGAGCCTCAATGGATCCTCGGACCGTGGAATCCGACCGCGGCGTTGCTCTTCGGCCATGCGCTCGCCGAATGCGCGAAAGCTCTGTCGCGCGCGGGCGTGGAGGGGCGCCGTGCTCGGCGTCGGCGGGGTGGCTCGAATCCAGGTGACCCGTCCGAACATGAGCTCGTAGAGCTCGGGATGCCGAAGCGCGAAGGTCACGTAGGCGACCGCGAAATCCGGCAACGACAAGCCGGTGTCGGGAGTGCCTAGCGCCTCCGCCAGTGCTTCCTCGAAGAGCGCGAGGCTGCGTGTGCCGAGCTCCTGGAGGAGGTCGTCCTTGCTGCGAAAGTGGTGGTAGAGCGCGGGTGCCGATACGCCGCAGTGTTTTGCGAGCTTCTGGAGCGTCATCGACTCGACGCCGATTTCTTCGACGAGGCGGAGCCCTCCCTCGACGAGGCCGCGTCGGAGGTCACCGTGGTGGTAAGGGGCGTGCGGTCTTGACATGGTGCGTCGCGCCCATCTATCTTAACGCCGTTAAGTTCGCACTGCACGACCTTCTCGAAAGAGCCCATGACCGCCTATCCCACGTTGCTCTCACCCATTGCCGTAGGACCCTTGACCTTGAAGAATCGAGTCGTCATGGGCTCGATGCACACGGGGCTCGAGGACCGGTTCTACAACTACGGGAAGCTTGCGGCGTATTTCGCCGAGCGCGCGAAAGGGGGCGTTGGATTGATGATCACGGGCGGTATTTCGATGAACCGCCAAGGGTGGTTGCTCCCGTTCGGTGGCACGCTGAATCGTTATGCGGACGTGTACTTCCACCGGAAGATCACCTCGGCCGTACACGCGAACGGAGGAAAAATTGCCATGCAGATGCTCCACTCGGGGCGCTACGGCTTTCACCCGTTCGTCGTTTCCTCTTCGGCCAAGAAATCTCCGATTTCGCCATTCAAGCCTCGCGCGATGCGAAAGACCGAAATCGAGTCGACCGTTCGCGACTACGCCAAGAGCGCGCGTCTCGCGCAGCTGGCGGGCTATGACGGTGTCGAGATCATGGGCTCGGAGGGATACCTCTTGAACCAGTTCACCTGTTCGCGGGTGAACGAACGTACCGACGAATACGGTGGCGCGGTCGAGAACCGAATGCGCTTCCCCGTGGCCATCGTAAAGGCCATTCGGGACGAAGTCGGCAAAGACTTCCTCATCGTCTACCGTATGTCGCTCCTCGATCTCGTTCCTGGTGGAAACACGTGGTCGGAAATCGTGACCATCGCCAAGGGCGTGCGTGCGGCGGGCGTGGACGTCCTGAATACGGGGATCGGTTGGCACGAAGCGCGAATTCCTACGATTGCCACGCAGGTGCCTCGCGCCGCGTTTCGTTCGCTCACCGCGAAGATGCGGAAAGAGATCGATATTCCGGTGATCGCATCGAACCGAATCAACACTCCGGAGGACGCGGAGGACATCCTCGCCAAAGGAGACGCCGACCTCGTCTCGATGGCGCGTCCGCTCTTGGCGGATCCGGACTTCGTGAACAAGGCCGCCGCCGGGGAACCCGAGGCCATCAACACGTGCATCGCCTGCAATCAAGGCTGTCTCGATCTCACGTTCCAGGGAAAGCGGGCCACGTGCCTCGTCAATCCGCGCGCGGGATACGAGACCGAGCTCGTGTACGTGCGTGCGAAGACCCCGAAGAACGTTGCCGTGGTGGGGGCCGGAATGGCCGGCTTGTCGGCCGCTACGGTGCTCGCAAAGCGCGGACACGCCGTAACGCTCTTCGAGTCGGCCAATGCCATCGGTGGGCAATTCCGGCTCGCCGCACGTGTCCCTGGAAAAGAAGAATTTTCCGAGACGATTCGCTACTTCGCGACCGAGCTCGAAAAGACCAAGGTCACCCTACGTACCGGAAAGGCGGCCACCGCAAAAGAGCTCGAGGGCTTCGACGACGTGGTCGTGGCCTCTGGCGTGAAGCCGCGTACGCCCAAGCTCGAGGGGCTATCCCACCCGAAGGTCGTTTCCTATCCGGACCTGCTCTCGGGCAGAGTCGAAGCGGGTCGGAAAGTGGCTGTCATCGGCGCCGGTGGCGTCGGGGTCGACGTATGTGCGTATTTGCTCGAAAAGAGGGGAATGACCCTCTCGGAGTTTGCTTCGCACTGGGGAATCGATCTCGGAGGCGACGCCCCGGGCGGACTCAAGGAGGCTTTGCCCGAGACACCGCGTCGCGAGATTTGGCTCCTGAAGCGCAAAGCCGGCGACAAGAAGATGGGGACGGGACCTGGAAAAACCACCGGTTGGGCGCATCGTCTGCTCCTCAAGAGCCATGGCGTTCATATGGTGGCCGACGTCGAGTACGTCGCGGTCGACGATCGCGGGCTTCACGTGCGCGTCGGTGGCGTACCTCGTGTTCTCGAGGTCGATCACGTCGTCGTCTGCGCCGGGCAGGAGTCCGTGACGGATCTCGTCCCGCGGAGCCCGGACGGGCGAATCGGGCGGGCGAAGGTGCATGTCATCGGCGGGGCCAAGCTTGCGGGAGAGCTCGATGCGCGCCGCGCCATACTCGAAGGGGCCCAGGTCGGCGCCTCGATTTGACGGTCCTCACTCCCGCGTCGCGGACTTCGTCGAGCGAGGCGCGCTCGCGAGCCCGGCTTCGCGCTCGAGGTGCTCGTACGTCGTGACGAGGAGCAAGGCGAGTCGGTCGTCGAACGGAGGAATGTCTCCGCCGTACGCCTCTTCGACGACACGGTTCGTCTCGAGCGCCCAGCGTGTCCAGAGCTCGCGGAGTGCCGCATACGCCGTGAACGGGACGGCGCCGAGCGGGTTCTCTTCCGGGGGCCCTCCCTGCGCCGCCTCGCACACGTAATAATTGCAGACTGCAGGTTTCTCGTGCGGTGCGATGGTGCAGCCTCCGGGGCCGAGGAAGACGCACCGTGCGGTCCGCGGCTCGGTCGGGGAGAACTTTCGCTTGGTTCGGACGATGGCGAGGCCCATCGAAGTGGCGACGAGCTTTCCTTCGGAGAGCGCCCGCGACAGGTGCGCCCGCCCGGTCGACGCAAGTGCGAGCACGCGCGCGACGTCGGCCCAATCGTAGGGCGGAGGGCTCGTGCAGCAGCCTGCGGCCTCGTAGGGGCAGGACGCACAGAGACTCGAATGGAGGTGCGTATGCGCGCCGAGGACCGTGAGAGAGAAGCGGCCTCGAGGGGGCCCGTTCGCCAAAGGGCTCACGGCACGACGTTGAATTTGGCGTCGAAGGCGACGCGGACGTGATCGGCAATCCGGAAAGCGCCGAGCGGGCCTTTGACGTCGTGCCCGGAGAGCTCGCGGACCGAGAGCTCGACGTTGCCGTGAACCGTCTCGCTGCCTTCGGCCGATGCGCCGGTCACCTTGCTCGAGCCACGCGACGACCTTCCGTTCGGGCCAGCTACGACCAGGCGGAGCGTGTCGCCGGTCAGGGTGGCCTCGATTTTCAGCGTGGCGTCGCTTCGGGCTCCACCGAAGACCTCGCTCTTCATTTTCTCCAGGATCTCGGCGCAGTCCTTGGAGCTTAGGACGTCTTCCCGCAACGTACCGTCCTTCATCACACCGTCGACCCGGATGGCGGAGAGCGGGAACGAGCCGTGCACCTTTGCCTCGCCCGAGGGGGCTCTCTCGGCCGTGAGGTTGGCTTCGGTGACGGTGAGCCGGAGATCGTGCGCCAGGCGCGCGAAGAGTCCTTCCGCGAACGTGAAAATGTGGAGTTTCGAGGCGCTCGGATCGAGGACGAAGTGGCTCACGCCCTCCAGGGTAGCCGAGGACCCAGCGCTTTGGGACGGTGGAAATTTGCTCGCGGAACGTGCGTCCTTGGCCGCTCAGCTGCGCAATTCGTTCGCAACGGTGAGGTAGATCGTCACTTCTTCCAGCCGATTTCGGTCGCCGTGGTCGGCCCGACTCCGAGCTCGTCGAGGGTCTCCAAGAGCTTGTCCTCGTGGGGGCTCAGGGCGCGCATGCGCGCCATGACGTCGACGCGGGGCTGCGGATAGAGCGGTGTACGTGTCGGTTCGACCAATCCGGCTGGGACCTTGGTGCGCCCGTTCGAATCGTATTTGTCCGTCGCGCCGAGCGTGTGAAACGTCTCGTGGGCGACGACGGAGAGGGCCACGTCGACCATGGTCTCGTCGAGGTCCACGGTCACTTGGCCGACACGCCCGCCTTGTTCGCTCGCGCCTTCGACCCACGTCTTT
>JAYUKI010001094.1:0-33971 GCA_043764595.1 Myxococcales bacterium
CTTGGATCAGCTCGAGAACGCGCCCACGGTGCAGCGCGAAGCCGCCCGTCGCCAGAAACACGTGAAGGTCCGAGGCTCGGAGGACAAGTGAGCCGGGCGGTCGGACGGTTCTTCCTCCTGTTCTTCGTGCCGACGCTCTTGGCGTTCGTTGCGCTCGTCGCGCGGCCGCGCTTGGCCCACGCGGACGAGCTTCGGGCCCAGCTCGAGACGAACCTGGTGGAGGTGGGACAGACCGTCTCGCTACGGCTCGAGGGATCCACTTCGTCGGGCGACGTCGGTACGGTCGAACCTGGGCCGACACCCGGGTTTCGCATCGTGGGGCGAAGCGTGATGCCGACACGCATGGTGTCGATCGTGAATGGCGTGCGAACGGATAAAACCGGCTTGAACGCGACGTTCACGTTGGTCGCGGAACGCACGGGCACCTTCACGTTGGGCCCTTCCTCGGTGCTCTTCGGTGGACGTGTGGTGCGGTCGGGACGGGTCGACGTGCGGGTCGTCGCGAAGGGCCAAGGTCCACGCCGGCCGCAGCCCCAAGATCCGTTCGGGGGCTTCTTCGGCCCGGGCGGTGCACACACGAATCCGTTCGAGCTCTTGAACGAACCGCAGCCCGAGCCGACGCTCGATCCGAAGCTTGCCCTTCCGCAGGCACGCGGTCGGATGGCGTTCCTGCATGCGACCGCGGACAAGACGCGCGCTGTCGTCGGCGAGCAAATCACGTATTCGGTCTACCTCTACGTGGAGGCCAACGGGCGCGAGCCGCAGATTGGCGACGTCCACGAGGCCCCCGCGTCTGCGTTCTTGAAGAAGAGCCTGAACGAGAACGACAATGAAGCAAAACACGTAGGCCTCGCGAAGGTTGGCGAGCAGATCTACGAAGTAAAGCTCGTCCGTCGCGCCGCGCTCTTTCCGCTGAAAGCAGGCCTCCTGCCCATCGGCGTCATGAGCATGCGGATTTTCCGCACCGCGGGCCAAAGGCAAAGCCCCGAGTCGATTCGCGAGACCGAGCCTCTCGACGTGGTCGTCGTCGAGCCTCCCACGGCGGGAAAACCTCCGGGGACATCCCTCGGCGACGTGGGAGATTTCACCTTGCGTGCCGAGGTCTCGCCGCGCGAGGCGCCGCGTGGCGGGGCCATTGCCGTGACGCTTACGCTCGAAGGCTATGGGAACTTTCCGAACAAGCTCGCGCTGCCCACCGTCCCGGGAGTCGAGTGGCTCGATCCCGAAGTCCATGAAAAGCTCGGAGGAGCCGAAGGGGATCGCTTCGGCGGCTACCGCTCGTTTCGCTACGTGGTTCGCGTTCGTGAATCGGGAGCCTTCTCCCTTGGTGCGGTCACCTTTCCTCACTATTCCGCCCGCGCGAAGAGGTACGGCACGGCGCGCGCCGACCTCGGCTTCGTGACGGTCACGAATGACGGCAAGGCACCTCCGCCCCCGGGCGACGTAACGGCCGAGGTCCTGCCAAGCTTGCCGACCGCCCGTGGAGCGCTCGAGGGTGCGCCCGTCACGACCAAGCCGTTTTCCGACCGACGCGAGTCGTGGCTTTTGGTGTTCGCTTCGCCTCTCTTGTTCGTCCTCGGCACCCTTGCAGCGCGCGCCAAAGAGCGGTTTTCCGACGCACGACGTGGGCGGGAAGCTTCGCCCGAAGCCGAGCTCGAAAAACGAATGTCCGCCGCGAAGGATGCCCTCGCGAAAAAGGATCCCGCCGGCGCCGTTCGCGCGGCGCTCACCGTGCTCGAACAAGGTGCTCTCGTGAAGCTCGGCGTGAGCCTCCGAGGTGCACCAGAGGCCGAAAAACGCGAGAAGCTGGAGAAGTCGGGCGTGGACCCGAAGAGCATCGAGGATTGGCTCGCGGCGTTTGCCTCGGGAGAGGCACGACGGTATGCCCCCGCGCCGCCTTCGGAGAGCGAAGCCAAAGAAGAGGTCACGCGCGCCGAGAAGCTCGTGGCGTCGGCAAGACGCTCGAAGCCCGTCCAGGAGGACTCGTGAACGAGCGCGCCAACCCCACTCGCCGGGGTCGGGGGTACGCTGGTATCGCCATTTGCGCGTGCTTGCTCACTATTGCGGCGGTCTCTTCGGCCGCCGAGCCGAGCGATGGCCTGGCCCGCGCCGAAGAGCATCTACGTGCCAACCGACCGAGCGAAGCCATCGCGGAGCTCGAAGGCCTCGCGGACCTGGGGCACGTCGACGCCGCCATCTCGTTCGATCGCGGTCTCGCGTACGCGCTACGTGTCCAAAAGGGGCCCGCCACCGAAGGGGATCTTGGACGCGCAGTCCTTGGCTTCGAGGAGGCAAGAGCCCTGTCTTCGAACGATAAGACGCGCGCCGAGGCCGATGCGGCGTTGACCTCGCTTCGCAGCGAAGCCGCCAAGAGGCGGTCGCGTGGTGGCGAGCCACCCGACGTCGAAGAGGGTCTCTCGCTCGGGCGAAGCGTGGTGCACCTTCTGCCCGAGATGGCCTGGTTCTTCGCGGCGATCGCATTTTCCGTCGCCTTCACGGCCGGTCTCGTGTTGCGAAGAAGGGCACTCTCGCGCGGGGAAGCAAGCCAATTGGGCGTACTTCTCGGCGTAGCCTCGTTGCCACTCTGCTTGGTGACGACCGCATGCGGGCTCGGAGCCCGTGGCGAGCGCCTCGATCTACGGGAAGGCATCGTCGTTCGTGCCGGCGTACGTCCCTTCGACGACAGGCACATCGTGAAGACGGGCGTGGACACTCTGCCCGAGGGCGCCAAAGTGCGCATCCTCGGCCTCGAAGATGGCTATGTACGCTTCCGCCGAGGGGCGATCGAAGGCACTCTCCCGAGGGACGTGGTCGTCGAGATCGCCCGCCGGCATTGACCGCAATGGCGCATTGCGTCGTCGGAATGCGAGACGAACCGAGCGCGAACATGCCGAGACCGCAAGAAGAGGGCATGTTCGTGCGCAGGGAGTTATTCTGTAAGAGTGCCAGGTCGTCCGCTCGATCCGTCCGTTCGCTCGAGTCTGCTCGAAAGGCATCGCCACGACGAAGGTGCGCGCTGGTCGAGGTTCCTCGTTCGGGCGCTTGTGGTAACGGTCGTGGTAGGCGCCTTCGTGGAAGTGTTCGAGGTCGGGCGCGATCCGACCGCCTGGTTGGCGGCGGCCCTTCCTCGCGTCCTCTGCCTCGGTGCGGTCGCCTGCTTCGCAATCCTCGAGAGATCGGCGGCGGTCGACTCGATAGGGCACATCGACCGTCGAGCTCGCGCAACCATGTGGTCTTTTGCTCTGTTCTCCGCCTACTCGGCCGGGGCCACGGGAAGAGTCCCACTTACCCTCGCCCTGGTGGCCGTGGTCGCGGCCTTTCTGCCTGCAAGCATGCGGCGACTCACGGCCCTCCGGTGGTCGGTCGGCGCAACGGCTTGGATGGGAATCGCGCTTGGAGTGAGCGTGGCGACACGAGGCCAAGGCACCTTCACGACGCCCATTCTCATGGGCATTTGCGCAGGGCCGGCGCTCTTCCTGGCCGTCTTTGCGATTGGGCGGGTAGCCTCCACCGAGCAGCGTGAGATCGCGGCAGACCTCGAGCTCGGCGCCCTCGGAAAATACGAGCTCGTGCGCTGCCTCGGCTCGGGCGGAATGGGCGAGGTTTGGGAAGCCCACCATCCGGCGTTGAAGATAAGTGTCGCGCTCAAGCTCCTTCGCATCCAAAACAAAGTGGCCCGAGGGCGGTTCGAAGCGGAAGCACGAACGACGGCACGGCTAAGTCACCCGAACACCGTGCGCATCTACGACTATGGCATCGTCGGCGAAGGACTCGCCTATTATGTCATGGAGTACGTCCCCGGAAAAAACCTCCGATCCCTCGTGGCCACGGAGGGTCCACTTTCGGCGAGGCGCGCGGTGAACGTGGCGCGCCAAATCGCGAATGCGCTCCACGAGGCGCATCAACTCGGGCTCGTGCATCGCGACATCAAGCCTGCAAACGTGATTCTATGCAGCACCGGGGGTCAATCCGACTCCATCAAGATCATCGACTTCGGCCTCGTTTTCCAAATCGCCACGCCGAACGATTCCGAACGATTCACGTCGCCCGGGACGATCGTGGGCACTCCGAGCTACATCGCGCCGGAGGCTGCGTTCGGCGGCGACGCGACGCCGGCTTCGGATGTCTATTCGCTCGGCTGCGTGCTCTATTTCCTTCTTACCGGACAACCGCCTTTCACGGGAGAATCGGCCCAAGACGTTCTCGCGGCCCACGTGAAGGATCCCGTCGTGCTTCCAAGTCGTCGGGCACGGGGCATCTCTGCGGACGTCGACGCGTTCGTGCTTTCTTGTTTGAACAAGGAGCCCGCCGACCGACCTCAAACCGGTCGCGAGCTTATGGAAGCGATCGAAGCGTGCGCAGGCCATCGGGAAGCCGAGAAGTTCGAGTCTCAGCTCGCCGAGCTTCCGAGCTTGGTCGGCGAAGGCGACCGCGACAGCCTCGCATCCGGCGTCGGTCCGTTGTTTCCCAAGTTCGACACCCTCGACTGACCCCATCGTGCGCCGAAGCGACGAACGCCAGCCCCGCTCCGTGCTGCCTTCGCTCGCCCACACGGACATGGCGATTCCACGTTTGGCACACGGTCCCGTACGAAGAGACCCGAGGCTTCGGATTCGCTATGCGGCCGACCGTTCGGCCGATCCGCCAATCGACTCGATTTCCCATTGCGCCACCGGCTTCACGCGCTCGCGCAAGAGTGCCTCGACTTCGGCATCCGTCTTGGGCTCTCCGAGGCGAACGAAGCGCTTCGCGAGGACGTCGTAGCGGCCGGCCCAGAGGAGAACCGAGACCATGAAGAAATCGAGCCCCTGGAACACGATGGCGCCTTGCGCGACGTAGTTCTCGCGGTTCTTGAGGAGCTCCTTCGGGTGCTCCGTCCAGTGACGCGCCGCCATGAGGTGGTGGCTGATGTGGTACCCGTCGTTGAAGCAGCGACGGTTGTATGGCGTGTTGATGCACGTAATGGCATTGGAAATGCCGTTGTTCTTGCGGTTTACGTTGATGAACGCGTGCTGGCCCCAATTGCCCACCATCATCATGAAGCGGCAGAGCACGTAGGGGGCGACGAAGGCGGTGAGGCCGAAGCGCCAGTCGAGAGCGAGCGAACCGCCGAGGACTGCGAGGTGGACGATTTCACCACCGAGCGCGCGCTTGGCCATTCCCTTCTTCTTATTCTTCGCGAGATAGGTCGGGAGCTCGACCGCGGCGAGAAAGAAGAAGCGAAAGAAGTACCCCAAGAAGTGGAGAAAGCTGTCGCGTTGGAAGCGAATCGTCGAAGACAAGTCGTGGAGCATGTTGTCTTCGGCGTGGTGCATGCCGACGTGGTGCTCGCGGTAGCCGCTCGGAATGCCGAAAAAGAACGACATGACGAACGGATGCGCCCGATCGAACCACTTGTGCTTCTTGAGGAACGGACGGTGCATCGTGTTGTGCAGCATCAAGATGACCGGCGACACGAAGTAGCCCCACAGCGCCAAGTAGATCGCGACCGGTACGAGGGGATGCACCGGCGCAAACCGGAGGGCGGCGTAGAGGCCGCCCATGAGCGAGACCATCAGGAAGAGCATCTGGAAGGTCAGTCGGATGAAGACCTCGTCGCGCTTGTCGTGGAGCACACCCTGGCAGTAACGGGAGAACGCGCTGTCTCCGTACGTGGGAGCAGAATCCGGATCGGTCAGGGTGAGGGGCGACACTTCGGACATCGGCCGTTCCTTAGCCCGGACGGGCGTGACGTGCCAGCGCACGACGCTGCGAATTGCGCTTCGCGGCGGAAGTCGATTTCGCATGGGCCAAGGCCCCCCACGAATTGTCGCCTCAACTGGCGGCCGGCTCGACGAACCGCGGGAGCCTCCGCTCGCGCGCGGCGGCTAGCCCTTCCGCCAGATCGTCGCTGCCGTAGCTCACCGACTGGCAAGAAGCCTCACGCTCGAGCGCGGCATCGAGTGCCTTTCGGTCCACCGAAAACGCCCGCTTCAATGCTCGAACGGTGACCGGAGAGGATGCGGCGACGTCCGAAGCGAGCGCCTCGGCGCACGGCAAGACCTCGGCGGACGGCACGGCAGCATTGGCCATTCCCCAGGCCAAGGCATCCCGCCCCGAGAAGCGTCGACCCGTGAGCACGAGCTCCGCCGCGCGAAGGGCCCCCACCCGGCGCTCGAGGAAATAGGTCGTGCCCATTCCGGGATAGAGACCGAGCTTCGCGAAGTTGCTCGCGAGCTTGGCGTCTTCGTCGCAAACGAGAAGATCGCATGCGAGCGCGACCGCGAGGCCTGCCCCGATCGCCGGGCCTCGGATGGCCGCCACCGTGGGCACGGAAAGGTCGAGAATCGAGAGGTAGCGCGCATAGAAGCCCAACATGTAGGCCTTCGACTCCTCCGGCGAGACCTTCCGAAGCCGCTCGAGCATGGCGAGATCCCCGCCTGCAGAAAAGGCGTCACCTGCCCCGGTAAGAACGACGGCGCGGACATCGCGGCGCGAGCGAAGGTTGGCCACCGCCTCGGCCAATGCGTCTCCGAGCTCGGGGGACATGGCATTTTTGCGGCGCTCGTCGTCGAGAATGAGCGTTGCCACCGCGTCGCGAACGACCGTTCGAACTTGAATCATGTTCGGCTCCTCGCACGTCACGACGCGCACGTCGAGAGGCAGGTCGAACGCGAAGGCGGAAAGCGCCACCATGCGTGGGAGTCGCTCGTACGTTTCCGTTGGACGGAGGCCACGATAAGGCAGACGATCCGTGGATGTCCCTGAAGCTCTGCGCGTCGTGCTCGCGTCATGTCCGCTCCTCCGATTCGAGCTGCCCGTTTTGTGGCAGTGCGCGGAGTGAGTCGCTTCCATCGCCCCTCTCGCGGGCGACACGAGCGGCCATGGTCTTCGGCGGCGCGACACTGGTCGTGGCAGGGGTCGCGTGCGGCGGAACCACCGAGCCCACCGATACCGGAGCCAAAGAAGACGCGGCTCCGATCCCCACGGGAGTGCTCTACGGCGCACCTCCGCCAAAGGACGCCGGACCAGACACTTCGGCCGTCGGGGCCTATGGCGCACCGCCACCGGACGCCGGAGCCGTACCGCCTTATGGTGCGCCACCGCCACCTCAGGACTCCGGACGGGATTGACCTCTACGTCCCTTTGGAGGTTCGTGCAAACCCTGGCCGTGGGAGCCATCGTGGGTTTGGGCTGCGGGGTTCCTGCACCAAGTCCCGCTCCACACGTTTCCTATCGACGAGCATCGCCGCCGTCGTCCGCCATTCCCGCCGTGACCGAGAGCTCCTCGTCCTCGGTCGATGCCGGAGAGGCCCCCACACAGCCACGGGCCAACCAAGCGACCGTGGTCGCCGGTGGCGACGTCGAGCTCGCCCGCGCAATGGGCAAAGTCCTACTGGCGAATCCAAGCCACGATCCATTCAAGACGATCGCCGCCCAGCTCGGGACCGGCGACATACGTTTCGTGAACCTGGAGAGCCAACTCAGCGAACAAGGCGGCGTCACGATGTCCGCGACCAATTCGCTCGTGTTCGTTGGGCCACCCTCCGGCGCCGATGCGCTCGCCCGCGCTCGCATGACCATCGTGTCCACGGCAAACAATCATGCATGGGACTACGGACGACGCGCATTCGAGGAAACCCTCGACAATCTCGACCGTGTGGGTGTCTTGCACGTTGGCACCGGCAAGACACACGACGACGCCGTGAGGCCGGTAATCGTGGACCGCGGTGGGTTTCGGATTGCATTCGTGGCCGTCACCGACATCTGGAATCAAGGCCCACTCGACAAACACGTGGCCAAAGACCTCGTGGCCAGTGCCGATGCGGAAGCCCTCGCCGCCCAGGTCACGCTTCTAAAGAAGGACCCAAAGATTGACGCCGTGCTCGTGAGTTACCACGGGGGCGACGAGTACCAAGATGCGCCGACTCTCCGAACGCGAGCGATCGTGCGCGCGGCCATCGATGCCGGAGCCGATGCCGTCCTCGGCCACCACGTGCACGTCGTTCAGGGAATCGAGTGGCGAGAGGGTCGACCCATTCTCTATAGCCTCGGGAACCTGCTCATGCAGCGCCATCGAGACCATCCGGAAACTGGCTATGGCTATCTCGCGAGGCTTGTCCTTGCGCGCGGCGTGCGGCCGAGGCTCTGGGCATGTCCCTATCGAATCGTCGGGCTCGTCCCGTATCCATTCGTCGGTGATCCGGGACGAAAGGTCTACGAAGCGGCGTTTTTCTTGCGCTTGCGGCAAGTGAGCGCGTTGCTTGGAACCCGCATGACCCTCGGAGAGACCGACGCGGACGGGTGCGCCGAGCTGACTCCGCGTGATGGGAAGTAGCGGCCCCGCGGGTGAGCCCACGACCGCGAGGACCCATTCACGCGCTGGGCTAGAATCCCCGTCTCACCCGCCGTTCTCGGTGTGAAATGACGCGGTGGAACAAGGCTGGATGGATACTCGGGCTTGGAATCGGGCTCTCGACGGCATCCCACGCAGCCGCAAGCGAGATTTTCGTTTCTCCGCACGGGACCATCGGCGGGGCCCATGCCGTCGGCGGAAACCAGGGAAGAGAGCTGGGCTTCGGCGTCCAGGGGAGCGCAGCGCTCGAGGTCGGCCTTTCGCGCGTGATTGGCCTCGAGGCACGTGTGGGTGGGATCGTGCTCGCGAAGGGCGAGTCTCCCGAGGACCCGAACATGCTCGATCGAAGCACGGGGACAGCCTTTTTTGCGGGCGCGGGACCAAGATTCCACGTGCTGGGGAAGACCCGAATCGACGGCCCCTGGGCGGCCGGGCACCTCGGTTTCGCGCGGACGGGGAATCTGTCGCGCGTCGGCTTCGACGGCGAGCTCGGATGGGATTTTCGACCGGGAAGAGGCCGGACGGTCGCTGGCCCCTACCTTGGCTACACGCACGTCTTGCAGCCGGACGACAGCTTCCGACCCGAGGACGCACGCGTCCTTTCCCTCGGACTTCATGTCGCCTTCGCGCGGCCCGAGGAGCGCACCGATCGCGATAAGGACTCCGTCTTCGACGACGAAGATGCTTGTCCAGACCTCCCCGGACCACGTTCCACCGACAGGGGCACGAATGGCTGTCCCGAGCAAAAGGACCGCGACAAAGATGGCGTACTCGACGAAGTCGACGCCTGTCCGGACGCCCCTGGGGCTCCGTCGTCGGACGCGAGCCGAACTGGCTGTCCGACCGACCGCGACTCGGATGGGATTCCCGACGCCGTGGACGCCTGCCCGGACGTGCCCGGCGCTCACTCGACAGACCCCCGTAGGAACGGTTGCCCGAAAGACCGAGACGGTGATGGGATTCCCGACACCGAGGACGCGTGTCCGGACCTGCCTGGCATTCGCACGTCGAGCGCAGCGACCAATGGCTGCCCGGACCGTGACCGGGACGGGATCCCCGATGCCGACGATGCGTGTCCGGACGTTGCCGGCCCGAAAACGACCGACCCGAAGACATCGGGTTGTCCGCCACGCGACGAAAAGGTGCGTCTGGAGGGCGACCGAATCCTCCTCGACGACGTGATTCTTTTTGCCGTCGACAGCCCGGAAGTCCGACGCCAAAGCCTCGGAATCCTGAAGAAAGTGGCCGACTTCCTGCGGAAGACTCCCGACATCCTCGAAGTCAGCGTCGAAGGACACGCGGACGCCACGGGCACCGATGCCCACAACCTCACCTTGTCGCGTGAACGAGCAGAGTCGGTGGTTCGCTTGCTCCAAACCTTCGAGGTTCCCGGAACAAAAGTGAAGTCTGCATCTTTTGGCCGATCACGCCTCAAAGTCCAAACCGAGACCGCCGAAGCCGCAAACCGTCGAGTGGAATTCTACGTGACACGATCCCGCGCCCAAAGCGCGACTCCGGAAGGTCTCCGATGATGCAGAAGTCGCTCCCGCGGAACGTAGCGAAGTCGCTTTCCGCGCTGCTCGCTTGCACGGTCTTCGTGCTCGGCGTCGTACCCGGCTGCGGGCTAGAAAACGCTCTGGTGGGAGGCACGTGCAAGCCTGGCTTCGAGCTCTGCGACGAGCGATGCGTCGACTTGCAGGCTCACCCATCCCATTGCGGGGCGTGCGGTCGCGCCTGCCCCTTGGGCGTCGCCTGCGGAGGCGGCATGTGTGGCGGACCGGTATCGGCCGGGCAAGGTCCCATCGCGGGCGTAACCGATAGCGACGCCGCCAGCACTACACCTCCGTTCGTGACCGACGGCTCGACAGGTCCCTCGTTCGATGCCGCGACGAGCGATGCGTCCTTCGAGGCCTCTACAACCTCGCAGGCCGACGCCGCGCCAAGTGACGCATCGATTCCAGACACGTCGACTCCCGAGACTCCGGACGGCGCCACCGCGGACGCTGCAGCGCCGGACGGCGCCACCGCGGACGCTGCAGCGCCGGACGCCGCGCCAACTGCCGCCGACGCGAGCGTCCCCATCTGTCCACCGCCCCCCTATGACACGCCGGCGACCTGCGGCTCCTGCATCGTGTCGTGCTCGGCCCCGAACAGCGAATGCCTGAACGCCGGCGGCACGTTCGCGTGCGGGCCCCCATGCCCACCCCCGCAGGAAGCCTGCCACGGAGTGTGCATGGACCTCCGAACGGATCCCTTCAACTGCGGAGTCTGCGACAAGGTGTGTCCGTCGAACCTTTGTGTCGCGGGAGTCTGCCAAGGCACGAAGCCGGGACACATCGTGGTCATTGGCCACGACTACTCCGGCACTTTTGCCTGGTCGGCTCAATCCAAAGTGCTCTCGAACGCGGTATTTCTCACTTCGGAAAACCCGCTGCGTATTCTCTCTTTCGAGAAGTGGGCCGATCCGTCCACAGTCGCCACGGTAAAGTCCATCCTGACGGCTGCGGCTCTCGGCCGCACCCTCCAATACACCGTATCGAACGATGATGCGGATCTCCGAAGCCCGCTCAAGCTCTCGAAAGTCTCGGTGGTGGTCGTCTACGACCAGAGACAAATGTCCTCCACGGAGGCAACGGCAGCAGGGAGCCGATGGGCCACGCCGCTCCACACATTCAACCAAGAAGGCGGAACGGTCGTGGCCATGGACGGGGCCGACGGTTTAGGGCAAATGCCTAGACTTCTCCGCTCGGCTGGGCTTCTCGACATCATTTCGCATTCCGCGCTCCCCGGGGCGACTCGCGTCACGGTGGTCGCGCCGTTCGACCAAGTCGGCCTCGGGGTCCTCAGTCCATACGCCGTTGCCGACCGGAGCGTCACCATTCAATCGAACGAACCCGCCGGCGCCAACGTCACGTTCGTCGTGCGCAATGGGCTCTCGAGCACCGGAGAATCCGTCGTCGTCCACAAGCTCGTGCCTCCTCCGTGAATGCGAAGTAGGGCAAGGGCTGGCAAGGCTCGGTGGAAGTGGTTCCAGGTCGGACTTCGTCCATCCAGCATCGGAGTGTCCCCTTCTTTTCTCGAACCAAGGGGATTCTTGCCACGAATCGAACGCGCTCGCTCTGCCGACGACGTACGAACACTCCTTCCTCGAGCCACCGAGCTCCGGAGTGGATCCGCGCGGCCCTCGAGCCGACTGCCCGCCCCTTCGCTCTTCGACTCGAAGCTCGTCAGGCAACTAAAGTCTTCGTGAAATGGTCCGTTCGAGAGGGGAAGCTCGGTTTCACGGCAACGAGCGGGCTCTCGGATACGTTTTTGCCACGGCAAAGGAAAGTGAACCATGCGACTCGATCCCCTTCTCGTCATGACCGCGTCAGTCGTTCTTTCGGCGAGCGCCGGCATCATGATCGTCTCTTGTGCAGACACGGAGGGCGGCTGGTCCGCAGACGCGGCAGCGCCGCCCGCAGTGACCGAAACGACCATCCCACGGGTCGATCCGCCGGCGCCTCCGCCCGTCGGGCCCGAAGCGACACGGGCCGGGCCTCCGGAACCTCCTGACCCCAAGGCACTCGCCGTGCACGCCGAGAATGAGATCGAGGCTCTTTGCGTGCTCACGCGAGGGTGCTGTCAGGCCGCCGGGCAGACCAAGTTCGACATGACCAAGTGCCGAGCGACCTATAAAGGGTACGGATTCCAAGGAGACCTGTTGGGCGTCTCCGACGGAGTCGTTCGAGGCGGCCGAGTGACCGTCGACAAGGCCCGTGGCAGTCAGTGCTACTCGGCCATCCGGGCGCTCGGGTGCAACAACATCTCTGCCGCTGCGTACGCGTCCGCCACCAATGCCTGCTTCACGACCCTCCGCGGCACGCTGCAGTCGGAGGCGGAATGCCGCGCCACGGTCGAGTGCCAGAGTGGGCTCCATTGCGCGCCGAGCGTGGTCGGCGAATTGGCGGGACGCTGCGTCCCAATCAAAGCGATTGGGGCAAGTTGCGAAGAGGATGGCGAATGTGGCTATCGCCTGAATGGGAACGCTTGCGATCCCGTGGCCGAGAAGTGCGTCGGCCAGCTCCCGCGAGGAGCCGCGTGTCGACTAAGCGGCCAATGCGCGAGCCAGGTGTGCGCAGGAACATGCGTTGCGAAGCTCGAAAGCTTGATCCTGCCCGGCGAGTGCGCAACCTTCGAGTGACTCGCAGAGCGGTCGCGGCGAAAAGCCAACACCAAACCCGGGACCGAGCCAAGCGAAGCGCTTCGTCGGGCCCACGACGACGGAATCCCACCCCGGCGCACGGCTAGAGCACCGAATAGGTTCTAGGACCGAGGATTTCAGGGATTGAGCAAGGGCCGCTAGGCGCGACGACGACGGATAGTCTTCTATCCTGGGAGGAGCAACGACGCGGGCCGCCAAATCCCTGAAAGCCGACGGGATTCAACCTATTCGGTGCTCTAAATTTAGAGGCGATGGGGCCTGGCGACGGCGTTATCCGGCCAACTGGAAGACCCGGGTTGCGTTTTCAGCCAGAAAGAGTGCCTTCGTTTCCTCGTCGAGGCCGAGCGAGTCCACCTGAGACAGGCAATCCCCAGGCAGGAGCATTGGGTAGTTGCTACCAAAGAGAACTTTCTTCCGCCCGTGCCGGCGCATGTACGCCACGAGGGAGGCCGGGTACCGCGAGGGCTTGTAGGCCGAGGTGTCGATATAGACGTTCGGATACTTCGTCGCGAGGGCAATCATCTCGTCCGTCCAGGGGTAGCCAATATGTCCACCGACGATCACGAGCTCGGGAAAGTCGAGCGCTACCTCGTCCAGATAAGGGATTGGGCGGCCCGGGTCCGACGGACACAGCGGCCCCGCATGCCCAACTTGAAGGCAAAATGGGATACCTAGCTCGATGCACTCGGCATACAAGGGATAGTATCGGGCCCGGTTTGGCGGGGCGTCCCACAACCAAGGGAGCATACGAAGGCCGCGAAAGCCCAACGTCTTCACCGCGCGCCGCAGCTCGCGCACCGCGGCCATCGGACGCGAAAGGTCGACCGAAGCGATGCCAACGTAGAGGTCGGGGGCGGACGCCACCACCGACGCGACCTCATCGTTCGACAAGAGCGGCCCTCGAGGTCCCCACCATGCCGAGACGAGCGCGCGGGTCACGCCGGCCGACGTCATTGCCGCCGTCGTCAGCTCGTGCGGGATCTCGTCGGGGATCTCGACCGCGGCGCCGCCCCAGCGCCTAAGGGTTTGGAACATCGGGTTACGGGCAAACTCGGGAGTTGGGTGCTGAATCCACGCGTCGACGATCTGGCCGCTCATCCCACGACTCTACAGGAATCCTCAAAAGGCTCTGTCCGAAATGTAGTCCCCAGTGCGCGGAACGGCGAACTCGTGCAGGGTGGAGGGGCCACTGGCGCTGCGAGCCACGTGAGCTTCGGAGAGCTCCCCGGGAATGCTCCACGTGCGCGGCGTGGGGGTGTCGACGTCGTAGTAGAGCAGGGTCACATGGACGTGCGGCTCGAGGGAGACCCCGGAATTTCCTGCTCTACCGAGGTAACTTCCCGCCGGAAGCCACGCACCGACCTTCACACAAGGCACGCCTGGAACGGCCGGCGCACAGGTAGCGTTCGCGTCCGTCGGAATGGTGTCCGCCCGGAAGTGGAGAATGTACACGTAATAGTGACCGCCGAGCCAAACGCCTACCATGTTGTTCACTGCGTTGGGGGGGTAGCTCCCGGGAACGTTGTCCCGCCCGTTTCGCTCGACCTCGACCACGACTCCTGCCGTGGGTAAAAGTACGGGAGCGTCCCAGGTCTCGTAGTCCTCGTTGGCCACCCCGGCTCCGCGAAAGCGCGAGCCATCCGACTTCACCTTCTCGAGGTCCCAAGCATAGTGACCGTAGCCATTTTCCTCCAGATGATACCCATCGTTGCCACGAATCACGAACGAGATGCCGTCGAGCGGCGACCGAAAGAGGACGATGTTTTGCTTTCGAAGGAAGTCCCGAAATCCGGTATCGGGCGCCACCGCCCCGGCCGGCCTCGCGAGACCGAGCGAGGACACGAAGTGCAGACTGCGATCGTCGGGGTAGTCGCCGAAGCGGCCCTGCTCGAACACGGCATACGTCTTCTCCGGCGAGGCATCCCAGAACGTCGCGTGGTCGTAGGTCGCCACCACCCGACCTCGCACGGTGCCCCCGTCGGCAAGCTCTAGCGCCGTGTCGCCGGAGTCGGGCCCCGACTCGGCCAGCGCCCGCGCGGCAAGCGAAGCTTCGAAAGGCTCGGGACCTCCGTCGGCCACGGCGACCGGAGGCTCGAGGCAGCCGTCCACGAGCGTGGCGGAGGTGGTCGTGAGCAAGACCGCGAACGCCACCCCTACTCGTGCCCGAAGCTTCCGAAATCGGAGGAGGCGCATGGTTGCGCAGGGTAGCATCGGGAAGGCCGAATGCCGTCTCGGTTCGGTCCCCGCGACTCTCGCGTTTCAACAGCGCACGATCGGTGGGCGCCGATCGGGGACCATTCGGACCT
Organism: Myxococcales bacterium; assembly: GCA_043764595.1. GTDB lineage: Bacteria > Myxococcota_A > Polyangia > Polyangiales > Polyangiaceae > JAAFHV01. The sequence goes on from JAYUKI010001094.1 coordinate 14,846, forward strand.
GAGGGCGAATACTGAGGAAGCCCCATGCTCGCGAGCATCCGAGGTAGGGTGTCGAGCAAATGGCGATTCTCTCCCGCTTTCACCAAGTGACGGCCTTTCGCTGGCTGGTGCTCCTTTTGATCCTACTCGCGGGCGCAACGTTCCTGCCGCTGTGGGCGCCGATCGTCCTGGCTGCGTGGGTTTCTGCGATGACTCGGCCACTCCTTGCCAAGCTTGCGAAGGTGATGCACGGACGGCACCGTGCGGCGGGGGGCATCGTCGTGGCCCTCGTCATGCTGCTCCTCGTCCCGCTCACCCTGGCGGTTGTTTCGTTGTCGACGGGCGCGGTCGACCTTGGGAAGAGCGTGCTCTCGTCCAAGGGGGCCAAGAGCGCCCTCATCTCCGTCGCCGCTGGCGGTCAGAAGGGAGACGGCGCCGAAAGCCTCGAGTTTCTGAAGTCGCCCGAAAAGATCGTAACACTCGTACAAGAGCACGGCGCACAAGCGCTTCGTGTCGTCTCGCAAGTGGCGGGAGCGGCGAGCGCTGCAGGTCTCGGCCTCCTCATCTTTCTTTATGCATTCTACACCTTTCTCGTCGATGGTCCCGACCAGTACGCCTGGCTCGAGAAGCACGCGCCGCTCGACGTCGTGCACACCCGAAGCCTCGTGGCAGCCTTTCATGAAACCGGCAGAGGGCTTTTCGTCGGCGTTGGGCTCACCGGGCTCGCCCAGGGCGTCGTGGCAACAGTCACCTATTTGGCACTCGGCGTACCGCGGGCCCTCGTGCTCGGCATGCTCACCTGCGTTGCTTCCCTCATTCCCTCCGTCGGAACTGCGCTCGTGTGGATACCGATCGCAGCCGGCCTGGCGTTCGCCGGTCGAACCGTCCCGGCCATCATCCTTGCCGCCGTCGGGATCGTCGTGATTGGCACAGTCGACAACGTCATGCGACCGGTGTTCGCACGCTTCGGAAAACTCGATCTCTCGAGCTTCGTTCTCCTCACGTCGATGTTCGGCGGGCTTGCCATGTTTGGTGGATGGGGGCTATTGCTAGGGCCGCTCTTCGTCAGGCTTGCGAAGGAGGCGTTGACCCTCGTTCGCAAAGAACGCGAGAGCCTCGAGCTCGAGCATGAGCCAAAAGAGACGGAGACCGAAGAGGCCATTTCCTCCCGCTAACTCGGCGAAATCCAAGTCCACTCGGTACACGGGTCATGCACTCCGCTCCTTCTGCGGATTTGGTTTAGCCTGGATTTTGCTCTGCCGCGCCGGAGGTCCGCCGGCAGATCGAAGCGAATTCGGGCGTAGATTCGGGGCTTCGGGCGCAGGTATCTCCGCTATCTCGAGCACGACGAAGGCACCCGAAGACGCGAGAAATGCCGACGGAACGACTCGAGCGCCGATCAGGTTTTTGGACCGAGGATTTCGCTGGGTTAGCAAGCATCGCTAGGAGCGACGACGACGCATGCGAACCTTGGACGGGGGGCTCTCGTATCCGAGGAGGAGCGACGATCCTCGAGAGTCCCCGACGGGGGACAACGCGAGGCGCCGCTAAACCGGCGAAAGCCGACGGGATTCAACCTGTTCGGTGCCGTAGGCAGAGCGAACTCCGGGTTAGGCCGATTCGTGGCTCCTCGGACGGCCCCATCCAGATGAAGCGCAGCGATTGGTGGGTAAACGAGAGTGCCATCGCTCCCAATCGCGAGGAACACGCAATGGCGAGGTTCTTCCATTGGGGGGCGCGCGAGCGACACGAGAGCGCCGATAGTGGCGAGTCGGACGTCCAGCCGGCAAAACGTGGGCAACGGTCAGCGGTGGTGGCGCGGGGGGGATGGACGGGGCGCTGGTGGCGAATGGTGAATTGGGCGATGGCTTCCTCCCAAACGCACGACGACGCGAGGATGGGCCACCCACGGCCGCGTGCTCCAACCCGCGGGACGCCACGGACGCGTGACCCAGGGGCCATACGAATACGCACCGACGCCCCAAGGCGAGACGTACCACGTCCATCCGAAGTGGGGAGTATAGAGGTAGGTATACGGCACTCCGTCCACATCGCTGGCGCGGGCGTCCGAGGGTACCCAGATCCACCCGTAGTCGACAGTGTGAACCCACTGGCCCTCCGAATAGGACCGTACCCACACCGTAGCAGGAGGCGGCGGGGTACGCGCCACCTCGTTCGGCAACGGAGGAAGCGGGCCCTTGCCCTGCTTTTGCCAAGGAGGTGTTCCCGCTTGAATCGGGGTCACCTCTGGAAGCCCACCGTCCGACGCTTCGCTGGACCCGGCATCCAACTCCCAAGGCGCCCACTCTTCCTCGGCGGTGCGAAGGATGGCCGGAGAGGGCGGCGGCGGCAGAGGTGGCGCCGGGTCGTAGCTGGGGTTCGCGCAACCAACGACCATGGGCAGGGAGCAGACCCATGCGCGAAAGAACCGCCTCCCCATGCGTTCGCCGAAGCACAAGGCATGCCTATTGCGCACGGCTCTCGATCCTTGCGCGTCCGTTCCGGAGGCTACTGCGTGGCGTGCCGATTCTGCGGCCCCACGAACCGCCTGCGCCGCGCCCTTCTGAGAGCAACGGATTTCGAGGCCGTCGGTACGGCGAGGCAATGGCGTAGAGTGCCTATGGACATGCGTCACCTCCGCAAACTCGGACGGTTCGTGAAGCCCTATTGGCGCTTCGCCCTCCTTGCGCTCGTCACGCTGGGTTCCTTGGTGGCGATGGACCTTGCCATTCCTCGCTTGATTCAGCACATCGTCGACCGTGGGGTCGCCAAACACGACGAGGGCGTGGTCCTATGGACGGCATTGGTGATGCTGGGCATTTCCGCACTGAGCGCCGTGGCAGCGGTTGCGAACAACGCCTTGTCCATCCGGGTCGGTGAGGGAGTGGCGCGGGACCTCCGCGAGGCCCTCTTCACGAAGATCCAGACCTACTCGTTCGGCAACCTAGATCGCCAGAAGACCGGGCAACTACTCGTGAGACTCACGAGCGACGTTGCCGCCGTGAAGAACCTGACCCAGATTTCACTCCGCATCGGCACTCGCGCGCCCCTGCTGATGCTGGGAAGCATGATCCTCATGGTCTCGACGAGTGCCCATCTCGCCCTGACACTCTTGCCACTTCTCCTGCTGACGGCGGTCGTCATCGTCCTGTTCGTCACCCGAATGGCGCCGCTCTTCGCGCGAGTCCAGGAGAAGCTCGACGTCGTCAACGGCGTCCTTCAGGAGAATGTCGCGGGAGCGAGGCTCGTTCGCTCCCTAGTCCGAGCCGAGCACGAAGAGGAGCGATTTTCCAAGGCGAACGAGGCCATGGCGGATCGATCCATTCGAGTGATGCAAGTCATGTCTTCGATGACTCCAGCGTTGACGTTTTGCATCAACATCGGAGTCGTTCTCGTCCTATGGCGGGGCGGAATCCAGTCGATCGCCGGGAAGCTATCGCTCGGCCAGGTCGTCGCCTTCACGAACTACCTGCTGACCACGATGACCCCGCTCGTGATGATGACGATGTTGTCCAATACGTGGGCAGCCGGTCTCGCCTCGCTTCGGCGAATGGACGACATCCTCGATAGTCAGCCGGACGTCGTCGACCATCCGGACGCCATTCCTCTCCTCGATTCGGCGCGCGTCGAAGTGGAGCTCGCCGACGCTTCGTTCACCTACGGTGGCGAGGGAAGCGATGCCGTGCTGCACGCCATCTCGGTTCGGGCCACTCCGGGCAAGACCATCGCGATTCTCGGCTCCACCGGCTCGGGAAAGTCCACACTCGTCAACTTGCTCCCTCGGTTTTACGATGCCACTTCCGGCTCCGTGCGAGCGTTCGGACACGACGTCCGCGAAGTAACCCAAGACTCCCTATTGAGAGGATTCGGTTTCGTTCCGCAGGAGTCCGTCCTTTTCTCCGGAACGGTGGCGGACAACATTCGTTACGGTCAACCCGAAGCGAGCATGGAGGCCGTCATTCGCGCCGCTCGGGCTGCGGAAGCGCACGACTTCATCGTTCGTCTCCCGGATGGCTACGAGAGCCGAATCGAGCAACGTGGCTCGAACCTTTCCGGTGGACAGAAGCAGCGCATTGCCATTGCGCGCGCGCTGCTGCTCGACCCCAAGATTCTCGTTTTGGACGACAGTACGAGTGCCGTGGACGTAGAGACCGAGACAAGAATCCAGGCGGCGCTCGCCGTACGAAAGTCGGATCGGATCACGTTCGTCGTCGCTCAACGAATCGGAACGGTGCTCGACGCGGACACCATTCTAGTGCTCGACAAGGGGCGCCTCGTTGCCGAGGGTACGCACCAGGAGCTCATGGCATCGTCGGTCGTCTACCGGGAGATCTACGATTCGCAACTAGGCATTGGAAGTGCTCGGAGCGCCACTTCGGCCGAAGTGGAGCAATCACGGTGAGCGCCAAAAATGGAGGGCCTGGAGGCTCGGCATTCCGCGGAGGAATGATGCCTGGCGGACCGGGCATGGCAGGCCTCGCGCGAGCCAAGAATCCTCGAGGAGCGCTCTCCCGACTCGCAACGTACTTTGGCGCCTTTCGTACACGGCTCGCATTCGTTGCAGCTTGCATCTTCGTCTACACGGGCCTCGGCCTCGTGGGGCCCTACCTCATGGGCGTAGCGATCGATCGGTTCATCGCACGTCACGATGATGCGGGCCTCGGCCGCGTGGTGCTCTGGATGGTCGCCGCCTTCCTCGGACAGAACCTCTTCCAAGTCCTTTCGGCGTGGACGATGGCAGCCATCTCCCAGCGCGCCTTGGCGAGGCTCCGACGCGACCTCTTCGGGCACTTGCAGACGTTGCCCATGAGCTTCTTCGAGCGAAACGCTTCGGGCGATCTCATGAGTCGCCTCACGAGCGACATCGACGCGATCAACGACGCGGTCGCACAGAACCTGACCTCGCTTTTGGCAAGTCTGCTCTCCATGGGCGGCATTCTGGTCGCGATGTTCGTGCTCGACCGCTGGCTCGCGCTGGCCTCGCTGTTCGTCGTCCCCATCATGCTGCTCTTCACCCGCTACGTCGCCATCTTCACGCGAAAAGGGTTCAAGGACCTTCAGGCAAGCTTTGGGCGCCTCAACGCCGTAATGGAAGAGACCCTCGGTGGCCAGAAGACGGTCCGAGTGTTTCGCCGGAACGAGTCGGCTCTCCGGGCGTTTCGAATCGAGAACGACCGCTGCTACCAAGCGGGGGTCTCGGCCAACACGTATGCACTTCTCTTGATGCCACTCACCACGGTACTCGGAAATTTGTTCGTCATCGTGCTCGCTGGCCTTGGTGGCTTTTTGGCGCTCCACGGACTGGTGACGGTGGGTCTCATTGCCACGTTCATCAACTACGGACAGAACTTCGTGGGCCCGCTCCGTCAATTGTCGAACCTCTACAACACACTCCAGGCCGCGCTCGCTGGCGCCGAGCGCGTCTTCGAGATTCTCGATACTCCTGGAGAGGTCGACGAAGGGCGCGAGGCCGCGCCCGAAAAGACTCGTGGCGAGGTGACGTTCGAGCACGTCACGTTCGGCTATCGTCCGGACACGCCGGTGCTCGAGGACGTTTCCCTCGAAGCAAAGCCCGGGCAGCTGATTGCGCTCGTTGGACCTACGGGCGCGGGCAAGACCACGATCGTGAACCTCCTAACCCGTTTCTACGAGACGGACGCCGGCACGATTCGAATCGACGGAGTCGACATTCGCAACCTACGAAAGTGCGACCTCAGGAGAATGCTCGGGCTCGTGCTCCAGGACACCTATCTTTTCGGCACGACGGTGATGGAGAACATCCGTTTTGGCCGTCTCGACGCGACCGACGAAGAGGTGTTCGATGCCGCTCGCTTGGCAGATGCGGACCACTTCGTCCGCTTGCTGCCCCAGGGCTACCAAACCGTACTCTCCGAACGCGCTGGCAACTTGAGCCAAGGGCAACGGCAGCTCTTGGCCATCGCGCGTACGCTCCTCGCAGAGCCTGCAATACTGGTGCTCGACGAGGCAACGAGCAGCGTCGATACGAGGACCGAAGCGCGTATCCAAGAGGCTTTGCTACGACTCATGAAGGGACGAACCAGCTTCGTCATCGCGCATCGATTGAGCACGATCCGAGACGCCAACCAGGTGCTCGTGATCGACGGTGGCCGAATCGTCGAGAGCGGAACTCACGACGAGCTTTTGGCGCGAAAAGGCCGCTTTCACCACCTCCACATGAGTCAGTTCAAAGGTCAAGATCTATGACGCTGCAAAACCGAGGGGTTTCGCTTCACGGCGACACCACTTGCCCGCGATTCTCAAGTGGACGGGTGTCGTGGTGCACGAGATCGAATTCGTACACGAACAGCGTGTAAACGAACTGCTGGACCATACCGCCTCGATCGATGGGCATGTCCCGCTCGTACGCGAGATGAACCGAGAAGGGCGGAATGCGACCGATGACCTCAGCCGTGAAATCGAGCTCCGACGGCGCCATTGGATTGTTCGCGCGGCGGTCCGTAAATATCGTGCCATCGAGACCGAGGGACAAGTGGTCTTTCCACACCGACAGCTCGCGCTCGCGGTTCTCGTGGCCGTGGGTTGGGGCGCGATCGCTTCGGCAACCACGGCGTTGGTCTTCTCGGCCAGGTCACCGCTCGGCCCTTCGCGTCCCATGATGGGATGGTAGCCTCTTCGGGTGGAACAGAATGCCTTTCCGACGCGCCTCGTGCTGCGGCTTGCGGTGTGTGCGCCATACCGAAAGAGCGCGAGCCCGCTATTGTCGGGCCGAGCTGCATACGTTGGATTGAATGCGAACCAACCGAGGGTCAGCCAGCCACTCACGTCGCCGTCCCAGAGCCTGTCTCCAAGTGCGGGCCAAGTATCCGCAAGTGAATAAAGGTAGCGCACGCGCGCATCCACGTAGGTCTGGTTGTCGGGGACGAGCTTTCGCTCTTCGGCCGTGCTGTCCAACGTCCGGTCGTGCTCTACGCGGAGCCCGGATTCGAGGGCGCCAGGGCCCACGCGCCACGTGCTCGTTACTCCGGTGATTACGTCGCCCTCGCTCGGAATCAGCTTTCGAAGCCCCGAGCGGGATCCATCGGTGAACATATTGAGATCGAGCGGAATCGAGAGTCGGCGGCCGATGAGATCGAAGTCCGCGTGCATCGCGTAGCGAAAGAGCGCGAGGCCCGTGTTGGCGGGGCGTGCGGCATACGACGGATTGTAGAGGGCAATTCCAAGGACCAGGGCGCCCTCGACGTCGAATCCCTCGGTGGCTCCTTCGAGCTGACCACCGTGCGCGCTGCCCTGCTTGTCGAGCGCTTGTGCGTCCGACACCACCGCGAGCAAGAAGATGGCGGAACATAGCTGCACGAAGGGACGCATACGCAGGGTCAACCTACCTCACGGCATAGACGTTGTGCCAGCACACCGTTCGCGTCATTCCCCGAAGACTTCCCGCGGTTCGCGGAGGCCCTTCATCTCGTGAAAGCCAAAGGTTCGAAGACTCGAGTCCTTCACCGACGCGGCGAACGCCGCACTCGCCAAGATGGGGCGTTCGATCTTCGCCGAGAGGTTTTCGAGGCGAGCGACCTCGTTCACCGCTCGGCCAATGACGGTGAAATCGAGGCGGTCCCGCGCACCGATGTTGCCGTACATCACTGGGCCATGGTGGAGGGCGATGCCCGTCCTCAGCGGCGCATCGCCCGCGGCGACCCGCCCTTCGTTCAACACGTCCAGCGAGACCAGAGCGGCACGCGCGGCCTTCAGAGCCTGCCGGCACGCCCGCTCCCGTGAGGCCGTCGTGTCGTCTTCGATTCTGTAGATGGCAAGAAGCCCGTCTCCTATGAACTTCAAGACCTCCCCACCATTGTCTTGAATCGCCCGTACGAGGGTCTCGAAGTAGTCGTCGAGAGTGCGAATGACGTAGGACGGCTCGGCCTGATCGGTCAGCGTCGTAAAACCACGCAAGTCCGAGAACCAAAGAGCGGCATCGATGGTCTCGCATTGGCCACGAAGGAACGTTCCAGCAAGCACCTTTCGCGCCGTGTTGGCACCAAGATACGTTCCGAGGAGATCGCTCGTCATGGCTCGTGAAGCCTCGAGCTCGAGACGGAGCGAGAATGCCGGCAACAGAGCCCGAAAGAGGTCGATCCAGTCCTCGGCGAAGCCGTCTTTTGCGTCCGAAACGAAACTCACGAAGCTCACTTGCCGCACCGACGAGGGGACGGGAAACGCTACGTAGTCGGTACCGCCAAGGCCTGCGATCTCTTCGAGCACTTCAAAATCGAGCTCCGCGTCCGAGCCGACGAGCTTGCGGCGCACGACGGTCGCTCCGTCGTGGATGAGGCGCACGGGGCTGTTTAGGTACATGGCCCCGCCAATGACGCTGTATCCGCGAATCGATTCTTCGGTTTCGCGGCCACGCATCCATACGAGAGACCGCACGAAGATCTCCGGATGGAGCGTGGGCAGGGCCGTCGTAAAGCGAAACAAGGGAGCGCCGTGGGTGACGAGGGCGCGCGCGAAAGCGTCAATGAAGGGCGCGGCGCCGAGACGCCGGCACTCTTGCGACATCAACCAATCGAAGATCGCCCGAAGGCGTGACGGCCCGTCGGGCGTCGTCTCGTTACGAGGGTTCGGGGACATCGCGATCGAGTCTATCGGAAACGGAGTCGGATTCCCTCGCGGGTGACCGACATTCGGCGCCATCGCCGATGCCAAGGCGCTCTCTCACCGCGTCGAGGGGCAGCGGCATGAGTGCCCAATAGTCCCATGGCCCCATGACGTCGACGGCAAGCCGGCGGCCGCGTAGGAAGGCGGCCAAAACCCGCGCGGGGTCGAACGCACCGCGGGTGGGGGTGACTGCCGCAGGGCTTACGCCCATGCCAAGCTGGAACGTTGCGAGAACGATCACCACGAACGTCATCGAATCCCCTGGGCAAAACCCAGCATAGAAGCCGGCGAGCTCGCACTCGCCAGCGGCGTCCGTGCCATAGCCATTCACGACGTGCATGAGATCGTGATGAACCATGCGCTCGGGGATGCCTCCGGGTTCACCCGGAAAGGCGAGCCCACGCGACGCGATATGGTCGAAAAACGTGCGGCCGAAAGAGCCTTCCGAGAGCGTGGCGAGCGAGCGAAACCGTTCCGCGAGCTTCGGATTGACGTGCCAACCAAGCACGAACGAAATGGCCCGTGCCACGCCGACGAGCCCCTCTTCCGCCCAGGTCCGCTGGAAGAGCCGACGCGCATCCGGCGAGCGCCTCACAAGCTGCCGCTTGACGGAGAAGTCGCGGCGAAGCCGAAGCGCGGGAAGGAGGTCGACCCAATGGGAACGGACGCCAAGCGAGGCCGCGAATTCTCGAACGACCGACTCCCCTCGTGCGGTCACCTCGCCCTCGATGCACGCCGCGACGAGGAGTAGATCGCACAGTGTTCGACGCGTTGTGGGCGACGGGAAGGCGTTTCCGAGCTGGGCCGAGGTCATGGGAGGCAGCCCGCCTGGAGCGTCCTCGAGCCCGAGGGCTTGCGCAACGACCTCGAGCAACCGCTTCCCATTCGCTCCCGCCGCACCGTCGGCTTCCACGACGGCGGTGAATGCGCCTAGCGCCGCTCGAGCCTGCACGGGATCGAGCGAGAATTCTTCCACGAGCGTCATCGGGACCTCTTCCTGGCATTCGTTGGTGGATCACTCAATAGCTTCGGACTGGCGACTCCTCGCCAACACTGGTCGGCCCACGCGCGCGCGAACTCGGACGCCTCGCGACGCCAGGCGTCGAACGAAGCCTCGCGATTTTGGGCGAAGAAGAACGAAAATCCTCCAAAAAACCCGAGCACTGTGGTCCCAAGCGCCGCTTCGGCTCGAAGCTCACCGGTCCTTTGTCGCTTCTCGAGCATCTCCGTGAAGGCATCGACGACCACCTTCGTTCCCGCGACGATCGGCCCCCGAAGGAGCGGATTCACCTGGGCCTCCGCGGTCAAGAATCCGACGAACGAAGCCTCCTTTTCGGTGACCTCGGCGTAGCCTTCGGCCACCGCCATGAAGAGCTCGCGGGCCGTGCCCCCACTGGCCCGTTGCACCAGGCTTCGAATGCGCCCGGCGAAGGTGTGCTGACGGGACGCGAGCTCGAGCAAGAGGGCTTCCTTGGACTTGAAATAGTGAAAAACGAGCCCTTCCGTGACTCCCGCGGCCTCGGCGATGCGCCGCGTGCTGGTCGCCGCGAAGCCGTGCTCGCAGAAGAGCTCGAGTGCAGTGTCGAGCAGTTGCTCGCGCCGAATCGATGCCTTGGCGGCCCGTTCGCCAGTGGGCTTTCGGGACCCAACTCGTTGAGTAATCACTTAGTGAATGTACGCCTCGAGCGCGAAGACGCAAGGCGAACGCCGACCGGGAGCGGTTCGTTTGTGGAACTTGGATCGAGACGTGGAAGAACTCTGCAGCGTCCCGACGCGATCGGGAGGTCCTCCATCACGCTGGGCGACCAGGCCTCGACCCCGTCCGCGACGCACCTCGTGGACGACCGAGACGGCCCGAACGGGCTAGCCCGCTAAATGACCGATCACGATTCTCAGCCTGGATTTCGCTCTGCCGCCGGAGGTCCGCCGGCATTTCTACGCGAATTCGGGCGTAGATTCGGGGACTTCGCGCGGAGGGATAGCTCCGCTATCTCGAGCACGAAGGCACGGCACCGGCGCATGCGCTCGAAGACGCGAGAAATGCCGACGGAACGACTAGGCAGAGCGAAATCCAGGCTCAATCAGGTGACGCGGTCGTTTTGGGCTCGGGACCCAAAACCAGAGCTGGGGCGCCTCGCGCGCGGCTTTGCGCGCACCAGTTGCGGCGGAGGACGGAGTCCTCCGATGACAAGTCAGTCAAAATCAGCGGGACTTGATCGAAGATCATGACCGCTGATTTGGAGCGCCGGGCGCCCGAGCCGCCACCACACCGGCCATGACCGCCTCGTCGTCGTCGAGTCCTCCGGGGACCATGTCGCTCTCGCCATCGTCGACGCGAACCAGGTATTCGACGGCCGCGCGTGCGGCTCTCCCCCACTCGGAGTCCGAGTCGGCCTCGGCCAACATCGCCTCGGCCTGCTTGACCAGGCGCACCACTTGAGCCCGATCGACCGCCGGGCTCTCCGAGCAGGCACTCGCCATTTCCGTCCTCCAGCCCACGAGCGCGGCACGGAGCTCCACTGCGCTTCTTGACGCGCCCAAACACTGGGCAAATACCCACGCAGCCTTCTCCGGGACGCGCTCGATCCATTCCCGATCACGTTCGGCGACGGCCTGGAGACTCGGGCTCGGAACGTCCAATTTCACGATATGGTCCCCAGCAAGCTTTGCTCCGATGGCATTGGCCAATAGACCCAATCGCATCCTCGGGATTGGCTCCCCACTCGCCGTCGTAAGCGCTCGTATGGCATCTTGCACCGAGATTCTTCCTGTGGGCTCGAGCAAGTCTTCGAGGACTTGACGCTGGGATGGAGTCCGGGTTTCTCCCCATACGGCCAGACCAATCCCCCCGCCCTGCGCGAGCCGAAAGCGACCGTCGTGACGCAAGAGCGTCCGCACCAAGCGTTTGTCGAGGAGTGAATAGGGTGCTCCCAAATCGGCAAAAAAGGCGGCCAGCTCCGTGGCGACGGCTCCGCGGTCGCGTGAGCCCAGCCACTCGAAAACTTCCGTACCGAGCTCTGCGGCGAGCGTGACTCCACCATCCACGTCACGGGGAAAGAGTCCGACTTTTCCGTTGCCGAAGAGCAAGAATGGCGCGCGGGTTCGTTGCATGCTCCACGTGGTGTCGGACATGGCACGCCTTGCACGGACTCGCCGCAAGAGGTCGGCTTCCGGCAAGGCTTCGCCGGCCTTGGCGAGCTCATCCTCCACGACGTCGGACATATGGGAGCGCTCGGTCACGTGCGAAGCCGAAAGAGCCACCAGGTTGCGCCCCAAATAGGCAATGCCTTCGGTGCTCCGCAGGACGGAACCAAGGGAATGGGGATTCATCCATTCCGGCAAGTCCGCCACGGATCCAACCAACGGAAAGAGCTCCGTGGTCGACCATTGGCGACTTTCTCCATGCTCCGACATGAGCGTGGCGACCAAAGGGCCGAGCCGTCCGGCCCACGAAGCGAAGTCCGGAACGAGCTCGGGGAGAGTCACGAGCCCCCGCTCCAGCCATACCACCTCGTCGGGCATGGGCCCACGGCCACACCTCTCCATGACGCGCGCGACGGAGACGGGGCGGCCTTCCGCCCGTAGAAAGGCGATTACGGCATCCTCGCGCCGTGCGCCATAACCAACGACCCGCCCCGATTCCTCTCGAAACCGCGCGCGGACGAAGTCGAAGAGGATGTCGAGCTCGGACTCCGAGAGTCCCGTCAGCGTGGCGAGGCGAGTACGAAGACCGCTCCGCTCGATGGGGTAGACCAGAGTCTCGCTGGCGCGCTCCAAGGCGGCGAGCTTCGACTCGAACGTCGCCCGCGTGGCGCGGCCGAAATAGGCCGTGCCACCGTGCTCGAACGTGTGCCCGGCGGCCCCTTCCAAAACGGACTCGAGGAGCAGTGCAAAAGGGTCCGCGTCGAGCGAGCCCAAGGCGAGGAGTGGCGCGCCTACATCGGCGACCTCCGCCAATCGAGCAACGAACGGTGGCGCAAGCGCCAGAATGGCTTCGGCGAGCGGGGCGGTCCACACGGCTTCTCGGCGGAGCCGCTCGACGGCAGACACCTCCAGCTGGCGCACACGCTCGCGCGAGACGCCGAGGCTTTCCCCCAGCGCCTGCAGTGTCGGCGGTGGTCCGACGAGACCCGCCCGCTGCGTGAGCACCATTCGCTCTCGCATGGGCAGCTTTGAGAGGCCCTCGACGATGAGCCGACGCCAATCGCTCGCCCTCACGGACGACACGGAGGTCACGCCCTCGCGAAGGCGAAGAAGCGCCTCGGTCGCTTGCCGAATCGTCGTTTGGCCAAGGTTCGGCGCGTTTCGCAAGTCGGCGGCGGGCACGCGCACGAGCGCATCGAGCGTCGAGATTCCGCGCGAGTTGGCGAACGACACGAGCCGCTGCGGAATCGGGCAGTGCCCGATGGGACGCGAGCGAATCGACTCGGGAAGGACCGCGACGAGACCGTCCCATCCGAGTGTGCTCGGATCGATGCGGACCGACGTCTGGAAGTCGTCTTCGTCTTCTTCCAGGCCGACCTCGGCGGCGTCCTCCCAGCGCATGCCAAGAACGCGTTCGATCTCCACACGCACTTCGGCGAGGGTTTTTTGCCCGAGGCTACGCTCGAGAAGGAGCGCTGCCGGGTGGCACCGCGCAAGGTCGCCCACGGTCGCCAGGCCAAGACGCGAAGCCACGATCTGCATTCTCGTGGGAAGGCGGAGCGTATCGATCGAGCTCGCGAGAACGCTCATGGTGTTCCTTCATCCATCCAGTTCGAACCCTAGTGCGCGGCGGGGCGGAAGCTCACCATTCGAGTCCAAAGCGCCAAGCCTCGAAACGGCGAGCCCCAATCGCCGTTTGGATGGGCCACTATCGTCCCGGTCTTCGGGCCAAGACGAGTCTGCGGGTAGAACCCCCGCAGACTTCGTAGCGCAGCGGACGAGGGGAGGCCTTTCGGGCCCGTAAGCCGGCGGTCGAGGGAGTGCTCCCCAGTAGTGCTCCCCAGCGACTCAAAGAAGGGCGATACCGAGCTGCTTGCGAAGCTTGGTGGCGCGTTCCGAGAGCAAAAAGCTCATGAGATCGTCCATTTTTTCGCCAATGATCGCGCGGTCCTTGGTTTCGAGCGAGAACACGTTCTCCGCTGCCTTGAGGTCGCCCGAGAGCAGGAGTCCCGTTCGCGCGCAGGTGCGGTCCACGCTGGTGGACCAGCGTGCAAGATTCACGCGGCCCCCCTCTTCGACGAAGCGGAGGAACTGCCCACGAAGCCGATCCACCTGGGGCGCCTCCAGGATGGGCTCGATCGCTTTGGCAATCGGGAGAACGAGCTCCTTCACGTGGGCGGAAAGCGGGAGACCGGGATTGCCAATCGAGAGTGCAGCGAGAAAAATCTCCTCGAGACCGCGAGCGTCGGGAACGAGGAGCTTCACGAAGTGCTCTTCGCGGAAGTGCCCGAGGTGTCGTCCTGCGAGAAAGGCTAGCTCGCTTGCCGAACGACCCGAGAGGGCCAATTGGCCGAGTCGCGACGCCGGGGGGATGTTGGGCACCATCTCGACCGTCCCGGGCCAGTCCTGTGCGAGGTAGAGACCTGGCGCGCGCATTCCCAGGATGGCCGCACCCCAGTGGAAGCAGCGCACGGCTTGAATCGTCGAAGCCTCGGGATCCTGCTTTTTTTGTGGATCGAGCTTCACGAGCACTTTGTCGCGGCGAAGCGCCGAGATTCGCCCGACGAGAACGGCGGAAACCACGACCGAGAATATCTCGCCGACGAGGGGCTCTTCTTCCGGATGAAAGAGGAGGCGAGTCCACGCTTCGCGCGTGAGGGCCGCCTTCGGCTGGATGAGACCGACCACCCGGTGCTCGTCGAAGAACGCCTTTTGCGCCTCGTTCGCGGAGCCAAGGTACGCGAGGACCTGCGCGACGAGGTAGCGGGAGTCCTTCTCGCCGCGCTTCTCGTAGAGACGGTAGAGTGCGTGAAGGCTGTCCTCGTCGCGCGGATCATGCCGCACGCGTCGGGCGAGGTCCGCAGGATCTTCTTCGGGGAGCGCGGCGCGCGACGCGGCGGGTGCCGGCGCGACGTCGGAGAGGTCGATGTCGATTGCGATGTTCGCGCGTGCGTCTTCGAGCTCTACCTCGAGATCCTTGATGCGAGCTTCGAGTGCCTTGATGCGACGTTCGAGCGCCTGGGTGCGCGCGTCCGTGGCCGGGACGAGCGGCTGGATGCTCTGCGGACCTGGCTCCGCGTCGGACAGGTCCTTGATGACGACTCTGTTTCGCGACTCGTACGCGGCCTGGAGCGCGCTCTCCAGCTTGTGGAGACGCATCCGATCCAAGCCGAGGTTGTCGGCCATTTTGTCGAGCTGTTTGCGCTCTTCGACGGTGATGACACCGTCCTCGATGACCTCCGCAAAGAGCTCTTCGTACATCGCCTCGAGCTTGCCGAGACGCACGTTGCCAGATACTTCCCCCGCTTCGAACCCTGCTTGGTGCTCGAACGTCACGTTGGCTTCGGACATGAAATCTCCCTCAAGAATGCGCGCGCAAGCTTCACCGCCGCCGCATGGTGGAATCCGCGAGCGAAGCATCGCCAAAGTCCACCCTTCCCTCAAGTGATGCTTGCACGAAGGTCGTCGGACGGCGGAAGACGCTCGAGAATGGCGGGAGATCGAAAGAAGATGGTCACCACCGCGACAAATCTTTTTTTGATCGCGAAAATCCCATAGTCTCTCGTGCGTTAGATGGCCCAGTCCCCCGACGAGCTCATCGCCCGCTGGCGGGCCCGACCAGACGCCGCGAACACGTTGGCGGTCTCGGACGCGCTCCGCATGTCGGGTCGCACCGAGATGGTGCGGGCCGTTTCGGACCACGTCCAAAAGAACCTCGCAGGCGACGTGAGCGTCCTGACCGCAGCGGCACGGATGTGCCTTGCGCACGCGCTTTTCCCGGACGCGCAGCAACTCCTCGTGACGGCCGGCAAGCTCGCGCCGAAGAGCGGCCTCATCTATCGGCTCCTGGGCGAAGTTCTCCTTCGCCGAGGGGATGCCGAGCGCGCCGAAAAAGTCTTCGAGCGGGGCGCGCGCATCGACGCCGACCCGGAGACGCGAAAGTGGCTCGAACGCTCCAAGCACTACCGAACGATTCAAGTTCGCGACGGCGCAAAAGTCGTCGCCGACGACGTAGCCGAGCAATTCCCCCTGCGTGACGCTTCCGCCGAGGGTCGCGCCGACGGCCGCGCCCGTTCGAATGGCGGCGCGCCCGACGACGACATCGACACCCACGTGCGCAGCGCCAAGGACGACATCCGTCCCGCGCTCGAAGCCATTCACGCCCGAAGCGCCTCCATCCCCGACGTCACCGCGCAAGTCCGGCAGCCCGCACGAGAACGCCAGGACCATCGCGCGCCGGCGACGGTGGGTCTCGCGCCTTCGAATCCATTCGCGGCTCCCGCGGTTTCCCCTGCGTCGCGCCCGTTCCCCCAAATTCCAGGGACGGTGCCGCTCGCATTTCCTGTCGGGCCCCCTCCCTCCTCGAATGCTGCTCCGCCCTCGTTCCAAGCCTCTCAGGCCCCGAGGCCACCGCCGCCGGTTCCATCGCGTCCGCCACCGCCACCCACGAATCCGCGCGAGCCGCTGGCCGACTCGGCCTACCGCGGCACCTCGCCGGGACGCATTCCCGAAGCACGGGATGTCCTCGACGCGTTGGCCGTCGCAGGCGTCTTCGAGCCGGAGGTCGCCCAGCGCTCTCCTCTCGATTGGGCGAGGGCGCATGCCGCACCCCCACGGAAGAAGAGCTACGCGCTCGTCATAACGCTCATCGTGGTACTGCTTGGGGCAAGTGGGGGCACGTTCTTCTACGTGCGCGACCGACGGGAGAAGGAGCATCTCCAGGCCGAAGCGCTGCTGAACAAGGTCGATGCCGATCTGCGCACGGCGTCGCCGCAAGTGCTCGATCCGTCCGAGAAAGCCATCGGCCAAGCCTTCGAGCTCGAGTCGCGCTCGCCGCACGCCGCGCTCACGTGGCTCCACGAGCGCGCGCTCACCGGGCTCGTACGCGGGGGCGAGAACATCGCGTTCGAAAGCGCCATCCAACGCGCAAAAGAGGTCGGCGTTCCCGAGCACCAAATCGCCTTCGCGTACGTGGCTTCGTTCCTCTTCCAGGGCGACACCGTCGGAGCGGCGAGTGTCATGCCAAAGTGGGATGCACTCGCGTCCAAGGACGCGCACTACCAACTCCTCGGTGGCGCAGCGCTCGAGAGAGCCGGCGATGGACGCGCGGTCGACCGCTATGTCGCCGCCACGCGTCTCGATCCGCAGCTCATCTTGGCCGAGGTCCTGCTCGCTCGTCACGTCGCGATCGATGGCGACCCGAACAAAGCCATGGAGCTCGCGAAGCTCTTCCAGTCGAAGAACCCGACACGCGTCGAAGCGAGCGCCCTCATCGCCCTCGCTTGGGCAAGAAATCCCCTGCGAGATCCAGCGGTTCCGAAAGAAGTCAAAGAGACCCACGACCGCGCCGCCGAGCTCCCTCAGGGGTTGAAGTTCGTTCCGTACGCGCTCTCTGCGCTCGAAGCTCTCTCGAACCACACTCCCGAAAAAGCGAAACAGGAGCTCGATCGCGGGTTGCTCGTCGCGGACGGACCGGGTGTGGCTTCCTGGCTCGGGGCCATCGCTCTCGAGACGGGCGACGAAGCGGCCGCTCGGCGTGCAGCACTACTGGCCGTGTCGTTCTCCGCCGTTTATCCGCCGGCGCGCACGCTTGCCGCGCGTGTTGCGCTCCTCGGGTACCGCCTGGACGAGGCGCAGAAAGCCACCGACGAGCTCGATCCACGTTCGGCGGACGTCGCGCTCGTACGGGCGGCGGTCGCCTACGAACGCCTCGACTCCGACGGGCTCGGCCGAGCGCTCGAGGGGCTCGGGCCCGAAGCCAAACAGCTCCCCTTTACGCGCCCAATCCTCTCCGCCCCCGCGCTCTTGCTCGGCACGGAGCAACCGTCCTCGGACAAGCTCTCCCAAATGTTCGTGGTGGACGCTCCCTGGGCCGACATCCTGGCGATGGACTCGGCGCTCGACGTGGGCGACCTCGCCGTGGCCGACAAGGTCGCAGCGGCGTGGGGGGAGAACGACTCCCGCCCGCACCACGCCATTCGTCTTGCACGCCATGCCCGCTACCGAGGCAAGCTCGACGCCGCAGAGAAGTGGTCCAAGCTCGCTCTCACTGGATCCATCACGGCCCGAAGCATCATCGAGCGCGTCTTCGTGATGGTGGAAAAGAAGGAATTCAAAGCCGTAGAGCCGCTGCTCGCGCAATACCCTACGGTCCTCGGCAAGCTCACCAAATGGGCGAGTGCTTACGCGTTGGCCTCGTCCGGCAAAGTCGAGGCCGCCAAAGCCAAGATCGCGAGCGAAGATCCCCCGCCGGATCTCGCGCCATTGCCTACGCGTCTTTTGGCCGGCGCGACCTACGGCAAAGTGAAAGACCACAACGCCGGATTCAAGTACATAAAGGCACTCGCAAAGGCCGGATTCACGAATCCGGACGTGGCAAACGCTGCCGAAAATGTCGGCTTGCCTCCCGTGAATACCCGAAGCAAGTAGTCCTCGACTCGCGCCTCGCGTCGAGCCATACGACACAAGCCAAAAGGCCTTTCCCAGTGAGGAAAAGGCCTTTGCGCGTACAGCTCGTTCAGCGAGTTTCGCTAGCGGAATCCTGGATTCAGCGCGGTTGAGGCGGCTGCTGCGGACGAGTCTGCCTTTGTTCGATCATGATGCGAAGCTCGTCCGGCTCGAGCGAGCGGCTCAGCGCCTCTTCGAGCGAGATGTACCTTCGCACCAAGAGGTTGAAGAGCGACTGGTTCAAGGTCTGCATTCCGAACTTGTCTTGGCCAATCTGCATTTGCCCGTAGATCTGCTGGATCTTCGCCTCACGAATGAGGTTTCGAATCGCGGGATTCGGCACGAGCACTTCGAGAGCCATGCAACGGCCCGGGGCTCCGGCGCGCGGCAAAAGCTGCTGCGAGATCACGGCCTGGAGAACGAACGAAAGCTTCGACCGAATCTGGTCCTGCTGGTGGGGCGGGAACACGTCGATGATTCGGTTGATCGTAGAAATGGCGCTGTTCGTATGGAGAGTGGCGAACACGAGGTGACCCGTCTCGCTGATGGTGAGCGCCGCCTCGATGGTCTCGAGATCGCGAAGCTCGCCCAAGAGCACGACGTCCGGATCTTGACGAAGGACGTACTTGAGGGCGCCTCCGAAGCTCGCGGTGTCCTCCCCGATTTGACGTTGGTTGACGACCGAGAGCTTGTGCGGATGCATAAACTCGATCGGATCTTCGATAGTGAGAATATGGAGCCTTTGCTCCGAGTTTATCTTGTCGACGATCGAAGCGAGCGTGGAGGTCTTTCCCGAGCCCGTAGGCCCCGTGACCAAGATGAGCCCGTTGGGTCGCTTCGTGAGCTCGGCGATGATGGGCGGAAGCCCGAGCTCCTCGAAGCTCAGGATTTTGAAAGGGAGCGTACGGATGGCCCCCGC
>JAYUKI010001095.1:0-9069 GCA_043764595.1 Myxococcales bacterium
CCGGCGACATCGTGCACAGTGTCGCTGCGCCTTGGGGCCCAATGGGACTACATCGACGCCCTGGGGCTCCGCCTCGTGCGGACCCTCGATTGACGTCAGAAGGATTCTCACGATCCGTCTGGGGGCTCTCCCACCCGAAGCGATGCGCGGATCCTGGGCGGGGGAACTCGGGCAAACCCAGTCTCTCCCTTCGTCGTACGAACAGTATGCCTTCGACTTCGATGGCGACCACCACCCCGATCTCATTGGAAGCAGCGCCGACGCGCTCGATCGTCCGACATGTGGTTCCATTCACTTCCCGTACGCCTCCCCATGGGGCGCTCGCTTCCGAGCCCTCTTCATGCGCGAAAACGTGGCCAAACTTTGGCATACTGGCGCCCATGGATACCTCGCTCGTCCCGGAAATTGGTGCCGTTCATCAAGCCCTTCGTAGCTTTCGACTCTCTTGGGTCGAGGCCATCGTTCGGAGCGAGAAGGGGGAACCGGCTCTTCCTGCCACGTTCGCGGCGCAGCATGCGCGCCTCCTTCACTTCGTGGACGTGCGCGATCGCGCCGAGCTGTCGGGGCCGATGGGCCGCGTGCCAGGCTCGTTTTCGGTCCTGCCGGACGACATCGGCCAGGTGGTCGAGGCTCTCCAGCCGGACGATCCGGTCCTTCTCGTCGACCGCAACAACGAACGGGCGCCCGCCCTCGCAAAGGCCCTCGAGCAACGTGGAATGCGCTTCGTCGCGCATATGTGGGGCGGCATTTCGGAATGGCGCGCACAAGGGTATGCCTCGACCCGCGCCCTGCCCTTGCGCCTCGGAAAGCTCGCGCGCATCACTCCGGGGTTCGAAGCGAACAAGCGACTCCTCACCCTCGAGGACATTCGCGAGCACCTCGGAGATCCGCGCGCGATTCACCGCCAGAAGCTCGCTTCGCTCCTGACGCACGGGCACCTCTCATGCGTCGACGGGCGCGACCACGGAGCGCTATTTGGCACTCCGGGCGGCGACGGCGGGGAAATCTTGCTGGCCCTCTCCGCGCTCGAGAAGCTCCGAAAGAAGCCAATGAGCGAAGACGAGGTGACGGCCGTGCTCGAGGCTCGACTCGATGGCTTCGGGACCTGCGGCGTACACACGGACATCTCGGCCGCCAACCGCGTCATTGCCACTTTGCGCGCGCACCCCACTCTCGTACGGCACGTGGAGGGCATTTCGGACACTTGGGAATGGCGCGCCTTTTTCATGTCACCACCGCGCGAGGCCTTCTCGGACCTTTTGGACATCCTCACCGCCCCGGAGAACCTCGGCTGCGGGCATCTCAAGCTCTCCATGGTCCACGCGGACGACTACGGCACACGGAGCGAGCTTGTTCGGGGATTCTTGCGCACGTTCTTCGAGCTTCGCTGGAACGGCTCGACCGAAACGCTCTACACGCCGCTTCCAGGAGGTCACGCCGAGGGGGCCGTGCTCCGGGTTCGCACGTCCGAAGCGATTGGTCCGTTTTCGCAGGTTCCGCTCGTGTCTCCGCTCTTTGGCGGAACGCAGATGTTCGTGGCTCATCCGGATGTCGCCGACACCATGCGCAGCTTCACGGTGAGGCTGCTCGCGGGCCTCGGGCTCGTCGCCCGCGACCAAGAGTCGGCCCTCGCCTCTGCCATCACGGAGCTCGCGGCCGTTCAGCTCGGTCGTACTCTCCACGCGCTCGGCGAGGGACTCCCGATCTACGACGTCTGGTTCGACGAAAGCGGGTCCTTCCGCGTCGAATCCGGAGGCCACGTGGGCTGAGTCTGGATTTCGACCTGGCGAGCGCCCGAGTGCCTATCGCGAACGAACCGTTCCTCGAGATCCATAGAAGACCCGTGCACGAAAAATGCGCCCGAACGGCAAGCGTTTGGTGAAGCGGATGGACGGATTTCGGGTACCTTTGGGAGCGTGAAGCGTTCCGCCGCCCTACTCGTTCCTGCCTCGCTCTTGACGTTCGCACTGTCTGGGATCGCCGGCTGCTCGGAGAGTCCCTCCGGGAGCTCGTCCCACGACGACGAGCCGATCGGGCAAACGTCGAACGCGCTCGTGAACGCCGATCCGGTGTCGAAGGCCGTGACCGACAGTTGCACGACCGAATCGGTCAAGGGCCTCGGAACGCAGCTCGTCGGCGAGATTCAGTGCCTTCGGCCCGGAACGATGGCCCGGATCGACGACGTGCCCAACACCACCCTCGGCTCTGCCGTTTTTCCCTATCTTCAGGCGCCTGCAGCGGCCGCGCTTCGCAACGTGGCGAAGACGCGCACGGTGAAGCTCGTCATCAACTCGGCGCTTCGAACGCTGCCACAGCAATACTTGCTCTACCGTTGGTACCAGACCGGCCGCTGCGGCATCGGGCTCGCGGCCTCGCCGGGGCGCAGCAACCACGAGTCCGGTGTGGCGGTCGACGTGAACGACAATGCCGGGTGGCGCGCGGGCTTTCAAGGGAATGGTTGGCGGTGGCTCGGCGCGAGCGACCCCGTCCACTACGACTACACCGCGGGCGGAGTGAGCCTTTCCGGACTTTCGGTGCGCGCCTTCCAGCGCCTTTGGAATCGCAACAACCCGGCAGACCGCATCGCCGAAGACGGCGCCTATGGCACGGCCACCGAGACCCGTTTGGCGCGCTCTCCGATTGGCGGATTTCCGATGGGCCCTTCGTGCGCGGATGGCGGCACGCCGCAGACCGACGGAGGAACCGCGGCCGATGGCGGTGTTCCGGTCGAGCCTCCCGATCTCCCCAACGACGCCCCCATCACACCGGACGCGCCCGAGCCCGGTGGCATTCCGGAAGAAGGGGCCCCGGGAGCACCGAATGGCTCGGATCTCTCCCCCGCAGGCGAATCGGGCTGCGCTTCGTTCGGCGGACGCACGACGGGGAGCTTCGGTGCGGGTCTCGCGCTGGCCCTAGTGGCTCTCGTGGCGGCACGACGAGGGCGCGCCCGGCGCACCTGACGGTGGAAACAGACGGAGTCCGTCAGCATCGTAACGGGCACTGTTTGGATTTGGCGCGTCCTGGGTGAAAGAAGACGCACGTCGGTCGCGGGGAAACGGCGCGTCATCCATGACGAGCCCGCGGTCGGTGCTAGGATTCAGGCATGGCCTGGATTTCGCAAGAATGGCTCGTCATGAAGAACCGTCCTCTTGCCTTTTTTGCCTTGTCGTCGATGGTGCTCGTTTCGACTGCGGCTTGCCTTGGTCGCGTGGAAGGGTCCTCCGTTTCGGGGGATCGATCCCTTGATTCGTTCCCGAGCTCGAGCGGAGTGGCGCCTTCGCCCTCCACTCCTCCCTCGACTCCGCGCCCCTCGCCATCGACTCCGCCCTCCGGAACACGGACTGACCCGAGCCTCCCTCCGGAAAAGCCCTGGGACGGTGCAACGTGGGACGGTGGCGCGTGGGCTCCGGGAAGCACCCCCGTGTCCCTCGAGGACGCGAAACAGCAGATGGTTGGCACGTGGATCGGAGTCGCTCGCACGCCCTGGCGCCCGCCGTATCTCGTGCGGCTCTCGTTCGCGAGCACGGGTCCCTTCACCGGAACGTATACGAGCCAGTGCATCGACTCGCACGGCGACTGCATCGGCATGTACTACGGGACCGACGCGAACGTTCCGAACAAGACCTTCGGACTCGAGACCGTGAAGTCCAACGGCGCGATCGACGGCGTGCTCGCGATCGCCTTCTCGGGGGACCGCACGAGCGCGTACCGCGAGACGATTCGCGAGCTCGTGTTCGATGCCTCAGGAAACGGACTGCGCTTCGACGTGTACAATGGCGACTACGGGCCCATCGCTTTCGATCTCCGTCGCGCCCCATGAGACTCCCCTGACGCGGCTCGCCCGGGAGGCGGGAGTAGGCCAGGGCACGAGCCTGAAACCCTCGCCAAGCTGGCACGATGGGGCACGATGGGGCACGCTCGCGGTCCGCCTTGTCGAGCCCGTGCGAAGCGTCTATCTTCGCCCGAATGTCGGCAAGCGGTCGTGCAGCCCACCGCGGTATGGCCTCGCCCATTGGCGTAGAGCTGCTCGGACAGCACGCCGGATGAGCCGCACGTTGTTGGTCACGGGAGGCGCCGGATTCATTGGCGCGAACTTCATTCTCGGCGCCATTGCGCGCGGGGAACGTGTCGTCAACCTCGATGCCTTGACCTACGCCGGAGTCCTCGCGAGCCTCGCTTCGGTCGCGACGCACGAGCGCTACACGTTCGTGCACGGCGACATTCGCGATCGCTCCCTCGTCGATGAGCTTCTCGCAAGGCACGAGCCAAACGCCATCGTGCACTTTGCGGCCGAGTCGCACGTCGACCGCAGCATCGACGATCCCGACGTCTTCGTGAGCACCAACGTGCTCGGCACGCTCTGCCTCCTCAACGCCGTTCGGGCGCACACGCGCTTTGGCAAGCAGGTTCGTTTTCTCCATGTCTCCACGGACGAAATCTACGGCTCGCTAGGCCCCACGGGCTACTTCACCGAAGAAAGCCGCGTAGAGCCAAGCTCCCCCTACTCCGCGAGCAAGGCCGCCTCCGACCACCTGGTTCGCGCATACCACCGCACGTATGGGCTCGACACGGTCACCACCAATGGCTGCAACAACTACGGGCCGTATCAGCTTCCGGAAAAGCTCGTCCCGCTCGCCATTCTCAATGCGCTCGACGGCAAGCCGCTCCCCGTCTACGGCGACGGAATGCAGCGACGCGATTGGATATTCGTCCAGGATCATTGCGCGGGCGTGGCGCTCGCCCTCGAAAAGGGACGTTCGGGCGAAACCTACGCGCTCGGGGCGCGGACCGAAGTGGCCAATTTGGACCTGGTCCACCTCGTGTGCGATCTCGTCGAAGAGCGAAGACCGGCCAAAAAGAACGACGTCCTACGCCACCAGGGCCTTGGCTCCTACCGCGAGCTCGTTCGTCATGTGACCGACCGCCCCGGCCACGACCGCAGGTACGCGATCGACCCGAAAAAGAGCGAAGCGGAGCTCGGTTTTGCCCCCAAAACCACCCTTCGCGAGGCCCTCGGCGAGACCGTCGATTGGTATCTTGCGAATCCGTCCTGGTGCCACCACATCGACGAAAAGCGACGCGCGCGCGAGCCCCACGACGGGAGCTCCCGATGAAGGGACTCGTCTTGGCGGGTGGCTCGGGAAGCCGTCTCAGGCCCATCACGTACACCGGAGCCAAGCAGCTCGTTCCGGTCGCCAATCGTCCAATTCTCCACTATGTCCTCGACAATCTGGTGGATGCCGGAATCGACGACATAGGCATTGTCATCAGTCCGGAGACCGGCCAAGAGATCAAAGCCTCACTCGGGGACGGGAGCGCTTTCGGAGCCAAGCTCACCTACATCCTCCAAGACAAACCGGCGGGCCTCGCCCATGCGGTAAAGATCGCCCACCCATTCCTGGGCGACGATCCGTTTTGCATGTTCCTCGGGGACAACCTCATCGGAACCAAAGTTCGTGACCACGTGGCCACCTTCGAGGCCTCCCCCGAGCTCGACGCGGCCATCATGCTGAAGGAGGTAGAGAATCCCTCTTCGTTCGGCGTCGCCGAGGTAAACGCCGCCGGGGACGTGACCCGTCTCGTCGAGAAACCGAAGGACCCCAAGAGCAACCTCGCACTCGTTGGCATTTACCTTTTTCGAAAGTCCATCTTCGACGCCATCTCAAAGATTGCGCCTTCGCCGCGCGGCGAGCTCGAGATCACCGATGCGATCTCGAAGCTCATCGAGCTCGAACATCGCGTGCGCTTTTCCAGAGTGGATTCGTGGTGGTTCGACACTGGGAACACGGACGACCTCTTGCGCGCGAACGACACGGTGCTCGACTCCTGGCTCGTACATGACCTGCGCGGCTCGGTTTGCCCGGAGAGCCTCGTGGCAGGACGCGTGCGCATCGAAGAGGGCGCGGTCGTCGTAAGGTCGGTCGTACGAGGGCCCGTTACGATCGGCCGGAACGCGAGGATCGTCGATGCGACGATCGATCCGTTCACGAGCGTGGGAAACGGCGTGCTCGTCGAACGAAGCTCCGTGGCGCGCTCGGTCTTGCTCGAAGAGGCCACCATCACCGACGTCCCACGCCTCGAGAATTCCCTAGTCGGGCGTCGCGTGCACATTTCGAAGGGCGACGACAGCCGCAATACCCTCTCGCTGGTGGTCGGCGACGACAGCCGCATCGAGATCTCCGGCCAGAGCCGAGCGCCATGATCGCCATCTTGTCAGGCGCCACGCTCTGACGCGTCCTTTCGGCCATTCCAAAGAATCCAACGAAAGCCGCCCCCAAAGCCTCACGTCCCAATCGGGTCGCACGAGAGGCCGTTCGCCTCACCATGGCCAAGCACGCTAGAATCGCCCCATGCTCTCTTTTGGCGAAGCGGTCGACCGCATGGTGGGGCTCGGTTCCCATTTGCTCCATGGGATTCGGGGCGCTGGCGAAAACACGGTCGACGACCTTGGTCCGTACCTCGACGCTCCGCTCGAGGTGATGTTCCCGACGCCGGTCGCGCCGCGCGACGTGAAGCGCAAGAGATCGCGAATCAACCTCGGAAAGAGCATCATCGAGACCCTTCGTTGGCATAGCCAGCACGTGGTCTTGTGTCCGCACTACCGCACACGGCACGCCGGAGAATACTGGCTGAACCAGCGTGTCAGCGCGCGATGGATGCACCCCAAGGGCGGGCATCGCAAGAAGGCGCTCCTGTTCGTCCATGGGTGGCTCGAGCCTGGGCCCCAAGTGGAAGAAGCCCTGCTTCTGCCTCGTCTCTACGACGAGCTCGACGTGGACATCTTGCATATCCAACTTCCGTTCCACGGGAGCCGAAACCCGAGGAGCGCACTCTTCCACGGAGAGTTCTTTTGGAGCGCCGATCTGGTGCGCACAGTGGAGGCCGTGAGGCAGTCGGTCATCGACGTGCGCACCTTGATGGCCTGGCTTCGCGAGACGCAAGGGTACGAAGAGATTGGTGTCACGGGGATAAGCCTCGGCGGAGGCCTCACGATGGCCCTCGCCTGCGTGGCCCCGACTCCCGATTACATCATGCCCATCATCGGGCACCTGAAGCTCGGCGAAGCGGTCGAAGAGGCCCCGATTCTCTGGCGCATGAAGTCGGACCTCGAGCGCTTCGGAATCGACGCCACCCGGAGGGCATCGCTGTTCCACAGGCTCGGACTAGGCACGATGAAGCCGAAGCTCGCCCCCGAGCGGCAACTTTGGATCGAAGCCACCGACGATGTGTACATCACCGCCGCGCTCGTCACGAAGCAGTGGGAAGAATGGGGCAAGCCACCCATCGAATGGATTCCGGGTGGCCACATGACCTTCCCGCTCTCGATCGGCCGAATCATGGCGCGAATGAAAGAGTTTCATCGAGGGCTCGGGAAGAGCGACGGAAAGACGATGACGGGAGCTACGGCGCCCTGACACGCCTCCAGGTCGTAGGGCTCACGGAGAGCGTTTTACTTTCGCTTCATCGCGGCCTTTTACGCTAGGCCCTCGGATTCCTTCCCCTCGAATGGAGAAGCACTGCGGCAAAGCACGCTTTTGGCACGAACGACGCAGAGCGCCAAAGGCTTCCACATGACTTTTCATTCCGACGCTGACGCCCCTTGCATGGCGCCAAGAAGTTCCTCCATACTCCGTGCGCGATGCGCCGCCTTGAGAACGCCGACGAAGAGAAGTTCTGGGAAGCGTGGGTAAAAGACGATCTGATCTTTTGCTACCGCTACGGCAAGATTGGCTCCCAAGGCCATCTAAAGCTGAAGAAGTTCAAGACGAAGGCCGAGGCCGAAGCGGAGCTCGAAGAGAAGCTCGCCGAAAAGCTCGAAGAAGGCTTCGAAGAACCGGGCGCTGAAGACGCCGACGAAGAAGCCGAGGAGTCCGCCGAGGAAGGCGAAGGCTCCGAAGAGGCGTCGGACGACGACGAAAAGGAAGACTCCGAAGAGGCGTCGGACGAGGACGACGACGAGAAGGATGAGACTTCCGACTCGGACGAAGACGAAGAGGAAGGCTCGAAAGCCGAGAGCGAAGACAAAGAAGACAGCGAAGACGAGAGCGAAGACGAAGACGAAGAAGACAGCGAAGACGAAGACAGCGAAGACGAAGACGATGCCCCTCGCAAACGCGGGCGTGCAACAGCTCCGATCGTCGTCGAAGAGGCCCCGGCAAAGCCGTCCTTGCCCGCACGCGTGAAAGCGCGCGCGGCCACCAAGGAGAACGCCGATGCGGCGGCCAAGGCGCTCGACGCGCTACGCGCTGCCGTCGGTGGCCGTAGCTGGAAGATGTCTCGCCTCGCGCGACGCGCACGCCATGCTCTCGAGCGTCTCGGCGGTGCCGATCTCGCAAAACACGACGCCGTAGCGAAGGCGCTCGACGCAGTCACCGCGCTCGTCATCGCACCGAAGAAACGCCTCTCGCTCGAAGACGCCATGACCGTTCTTTGGGTCGTCGACGCAGCAACGTTTGCCCGCACCGTCGGGCGATGGCGGGCGAAAATGCTCGACTCTCCGGCCACGGCGGCCATCGGCGTGTTGTCTTCGACGTTCGAGGCCATTCCGGATCAAGAGGTTGCTGTGCACGTCGCTACGGCGCTGGTGAACAGGCGACTCTCCGAGGGCGCGTTTCGAGGCTGGTTCGGGCGGATTCGGCCCTTCTTGGACGAGGCCATGGGGCAAAAGCGTGGGGGCACGAAGGCCTTCCTCGCCGCACTCAAGCCTGGAAACGATGCCGTCGTGAAGGCGCGTGTCGCAATTGCGGAGGTGGCATCGTGACGACCGAGCAGGCCATCAAGCTCGCGGACATCTCTCGTTTT
The DNA here is from genome assembly GCA_043764595.1 of Myxococcales bacterium. Lineage (GTDB taxonomy): Bacteria > Myxococcota_A > Polyangia > Polyangiales > Polyangiaceae > JAAFHV01. The sequence goes on from JAYUKI010001095.1 coordinate 8,803, forward strand.
TGCGACGCCGAGACCCCTGACTTGGTCGCGGTTCTCGAGGCCTTCGTAGAGCAGGGCGAGCCGGAGAGGGACCCCGAGCTCGGGCCCCTTCCCGACGACGCGATGACCTTGGATGCGCTTCGCGCGGCGCTCTCCCAGGCCAGCCGACAGCGGGACAAAGCCCAACGCCAGTCGCAGGCCCACGAGGCCTGGAAACGCTACCTTGCGCAACCCGAAGAGCTCGTCGCGCCACAGATGCGCCTCGCGGAGCTCGTGGTTGCGCTGTAC
>JAYUKI010001096.1:0-9045 GCA_043764595.1 Myxococcales bacterium
TGCCGAGCCCGCCCTTGTACCGGCACGTGCCCCACGTCGCGAGAATCATCTCCAGATAGGCGTTGAAAGGGAGCCCATCCGACGAATCCATCTCCGCTCCGTGGTCGCTCGACACGATCATGAGCCCTCCGTCCGGGCCCCCCAATACCAGGTCACCGTGGCTCCATTTCGAGTAGTTGTCGACGACGACGGCTCCGACCGGCGGAAGGGGATCGGGTACGGCGCCGAACAGCTTCTCCAAGAGACCGTCGTCGACCTCGTTCACGTGCGAGTCGGCCTGCCAGCTCTTCGCCCACGCGTCTCCCACGGGCAGAAGATTCACCATCCCAGGAGGCGTGCCGTAGTCCGGAAAGTCGAACGGCTCGGGGACTTCACCCTCTCCGTCCGCAAATCCCCACGCGAGCGCGATCCCGTTGTGGGCCGCATAGAACGCACGAAGATCCGGCGGCAGCGGGAACCCGAGGGAGTCCTCCGCGTCGAGGAGGTCCTGCTCCGAGGCCGGTTCGTTGACCACGAAGTGATGCACGACGATGCCCTCGTGCTGGCGGAGCTCGTCGACCATCGCGTTCAGGCGCTCGAGCCACGTGCCCTTGGGCGCGACGCGCTTGACGTCGGCAAGAATCGCCCCGGGGAAGCGTGCGCGCTCGACGCTCGCGCCCGTGAAATCGCAGCCCGTGCAGACGGTGTGCTCGAAGTCCGCGTCGGTGAGATCGGCGTTCACGAAGCTCGCGCCACGCAGGTCCGATCCGGAAAAATCGACACCGCGCAGCGAAGCGCCCTCGAACGTGGCACCTGAAAAATACGCATCGACCGCGACCGATCCGTCGAGCTTGGCTCCCGAGAAGTCCACGCGTTCGCAGAGACTGCCGCTGAAGTCCGCCCACGAGAGCTCTGCATCCCGGAGCGACGTGCCGGGCGCGATCTGCTTGCTGCGCAGAACGAGCTGCCCGTCGCCCCCGCCTACGTACACGCACATGGGCAGGCCCGCGACCTCCAAGACCTCCCACTCGCCGTCGCCGCCTCCGTCGTCGATGAACGTCGCATGATTCCGAACGAGGTCGGAGAGCTCGGTGGAGGCAAGTGCGCCCCCTGCCTCTGCAAGGCGCCGGATCAACTCTGCGTCCATGGCGCGTGGGGTCCGGGGGGTCTCGGAGAGCGGGAAGTGATGGATGTTGAACATGGTTGGCGGACCTCGCCGCAAGCCTACGGTACGTCTGCCAAAAATCTTCCCAAAGGCGTCACGCGGCGGCTGCCGATCGTTTGGGGGATGTAAGGCTCGCGACAGGCACGGCCGGCCGGCGGAATCGCGAGGGGCATTCGTCACCTCGCGCACACGCTTCGCATCGGTGTCCTCGGCGAAGTGCGGCGCAAGGTGGGCGCGCCCAGTCTCGTCCTCGCGCCTCGACGCAAGCTCCAGGGCTCGACTGGGGCTCGGCGCGACCGCAAAAGGAGCCACGGGGCTTTGGGTAGACACGAGCGCATCTTGCGCGGTGGCGACGTGAGCGCGATAGTCGGCCAATGGCGCATCGTTTGACGTCGCGAACCCTCGACACGGAAGAGGCACTCGTCGCCGTGATCGGAGAGCCCACGGAGCTCGTGTTGGCGAAGCTGTCGAACCGGCTGAACACGCTCACGCGGCCCTTCGTAGAGCTCTCTCCCTTCGTCTGCGTCGCCACGACGGACGGCGAGGGCCGCTGCGACGTGAGCCCGCGCGGCGATCCTCCCGGCTTCGTGAAAATCCTGGACGACGTGACCCTCCTCGTTCCCGAGCGTCCCGGCAATCGCATCGCCGATACGCTGAAGAACGTGCTCCAGAATCCACGCGTGGGGCTCCTCTTCTTTCTGCCCGGCGTCGGCGACACCTTCCGCGTGAACGGGCGCGCCACCCTCACCACAGACCAATCGGTCCTCGCGCCTTGCGAAATGGAGGGGAAAATTCCCAAGCTTGGGATGATCGTGGACGTCGAGGAGGCCTACACGCAGTGCTCGAAGGCGTTCATCCGCTCGGGTCTTTGGGACCCGTCGCGCCACATCGATCGCAAGGCGCTCCCGACGAACGGGAACATCCTGAAGGCGATACAAGGCGAGACCTTCGACGCCGACGGCTACGACGCCGAGCGCGCGGCTCGGTACGCGAGGCGCGAGGGCTTCTATTGAGAGGGACGCCTCGCTGAGCGCCCCGAGCCTCACAGGGTGCCGGACTGAGCCGGAGTAGGCTGCTCGACGAGCGGGCGAAACAAGGGAGAGCTCGACGCCCTGCTGCTCGCGCTGGGAGCGCTGCTCGTGGGAAGGCGCCGCCGGCCGATGAACAGTTGACGACTGAAGAGCTCCGAACCGAACAGCCTGCACGCGCACGGAAAGAGGCCCTAACGCGCCGTGCGCACATCCTATTCGCCAGCCCCGACGCAGGCACGAGGCGGGTGAGGCGGCTGAGGAGCGGATCCACGTCCACCGCCACCGGACGCACCGGACCCGTTTGCCCTTCGGGCCCGCCCGTGCTTTTCTCCGCGGCGCTCGCGCGGATCGCACGGATGCAAAAGGGACCTACGAGCTTGCGACGATCCGCATCCCCACGCCGTGCCCTCCTCGCCGGAGTCGTGACGCTCGTCGCGATCGCCACGTCCGGTGCCGCTCGCGCCGAGACGCGCTCGGTGGGAGTGTCGCTGCAGGGCGTCGCGTGCCCCGGGGCCGAGGCCGTGGTCACCGCGCTCGCCGAGGTGCTCGTGCGCACCGAGGTCCGCCAGGTGGACGGCCCTGCCGACATCGTCATCGAAGCGACCGACGCCGACGTTCGCGTCACCGCGTTCGGCACGACCAAGCGGTTCTCGGGCTCGTGCGACGAGCGCGTGAGGCTTCTCTCCGCCTACGTGGCGCTCGGGCTCGAGCCCCCAATGCCGATGCCTCCGGTCGAACCCCCTGCCGACAGCCCCGTCGCTCCTGTTCGCACACTTCCCGCTCCAGCGACGCAAGACCCGAAAAAGCGCTCTACCGGACTCGAAGCGTTCGTCTCGGCATCGGTCGGCGCGCTCGCCCTTCCAGACACGGCCGGACATGGCGGCGCGGTCACGCCCATCGTCGGCTTGCGCGGAGCTCTCGGGGTGGCCCCGTTCGCGGTCGCGCTCGGAGCGAGCTTCGTCGTTCCCTACGCGGTGACCACGCGAGGCCCGAGCGTGACGATCTCGCGGCAAGCCATCGACCTCGGCCTGCGCGTCGCCACCCCCATCGGACGGCTCACGCTCGCGGCCGAGGGAGGCCCAGTGCTCGCGCGCACGGTCGTGGTCGCCGAAGGCCTCGCGAACGCCGAGCCGTCCTCTTCCCAGGCCGAGCTTGGGCTGCGGCTGTCCGCCGAGGTCGGAATCCGACTGACGGGTCGTCTCTCCGCGATTGGGACCGTGGAAGGCTACGGCGTGCCGGCGCCCGCGACGTTGGCCCTGCGAAGCACGGGCGACGTGGGGACGATGCCGGCCTTTGGCCTCGGGGGGATGCTCGGGCTCAAGTACCAAGTGACGAGCCCGTTTCCCTGAAGGATTTCGGGTACTTCGCCAAAACCGATTTTTCTTCGGGCACGTAGAAGGTTTCGGGGCCAAGGTGCCATCCCTACCCGTGGCTACCCTTCCTCACCCACTCGACGTCGACGTCGGCGACGGCTCCGTGAGCCGATCGGAAGGGACGGCGACGAGCCAGTTCGAGGGCCTCTACGAGCGCCGATTCGCCGACACTTGCCGGTTCGTCCGGGCGCTCGGCGGTACCCCGCAGGACGTCGAGGATCTCACCCAAGAGACCTTCCTCGTGGCGCGGCGAAAGCTCGACGGCTTCGACGGCCGCAACGAGGCCGCGTGGCTCTTCGCGATCGCGCGCAACGTCGTGCGCGACCACAGGCGGAAGCGCTGGTTCCGAAGCTTCTTCTCGCGCACCACCGAGGCCTCCCTGGACACGATCGCCTCGCGCGACGGCAATCCCGAGACGCAGCTCGAACGGGCACAAGGCCGGCGCATCGCCGAGCGGGCCATCGAGAGCATGACCGAAAAGCGCCGCGTCCCGTTCGTGCTCTTCGAGATCGAAGGCTACTCGGGCGAAGAGATCGGCAAGCTCCTCGACGTGCCCGTGGCCACGGTGTGGACGAGGCTCCACCACGCACGGAAAGACTTTGCGGCGTTCGTCGCCGAGGAGGCCGAGAAATGACCTCGCGACACGATCCCGCGCGCACGGAGCCGTCCATGCCCACCCGCATCCTCGAGAGCGACGCCACCGAGACGGCACACCTCCGCGAGGCCCTCCGGACGCTAGGCCCGACCCGCGTCGACGACGTGGTGAAGGCCCGTGTGCGCCGGAGCCTCGCGCGTGAAGATCGCCCCAAGAGGACGACCTCGACGTGGCTCGTTCCCGTGCTCGCGGTGGGCCTCCTCCTCGCCACCGCCGTCGCGGGGGCCTCGATGCCGTCGGTGCGAAAGCACCTCCCGTTCGTCGAATCGGGGGCGGACACCAGCCTCTCGCGTCCCGAAAAATCCCTTACCAAACCCGCGGGTGCGGCGCACGTGGAGGCGCCAAGCGGGAGTGCTCCCGAGTCGCTCACGGGCGCCTCGCTCGCGACGCCCGTATCGCCTGCCCCGCCTGAATCTCCCGACGTCGTGCCCGTCGTGCCGGCGATCGCGCCTGCGGTCCCACCGGCGGTCGCCCAGGCTACGCCCGTCGTTCACCCACGAACGAGCGCCCCTGGAATCGTCACGCCAACGCCAGCGCCGTCCGCGTCCGTCGTAACCGAGCGCCCCGAGCCTTCTCAGGGCGGCGACCTCGTCGTGGGCGCGATGCGCGCGCTCCGCCGTGAAAACGACGCAGCAAAGGCTTCGCGATTGCTCGGAGACTACCGAAGGGCCTACCCCATGGGGCCTCTCGACGAAGAGGCGCTCGCCCTCGCGATCGAAGCGGGCCTACGGCTCGGAGATGGCTCGGCCCGCACGCACGCGCGCACGTACCTCGACAGGTATCCGAGAGGCCGCTTCGCGCACACCGCAGAAAGCGCGCTCGCCCCGTGACCGAGTGCCGAGCGAAGAAAAAAATCGCACACGCGATCGAAGGTTTCTCGTGCGACCCGCCATGAGCCCACGAACACGAGGACACTCATGAAAAACTACCTTCTCCTTGGCACTTTGGGCTTCGCACTCTCCACTTCGGCTCTCGCCTGCGGCGGCGTCATCCTTCTCGACGGTGATCCGTCCGGGAGCCCCGACGGCGGCTCGACCCCTTCGCCCTCCACGCCCACGCCCACGCCCACGCCGACCCCCACCACGCCGCCCACGCCGACGCCCCCCGGAGCGTGCTCCGACACTCCGACGACGCTCGCGACCCTCGCTGGGCGCAGGGCGATCGGTCTGTCTCTAGGCACCGGGTTCGTCGCGGTCCTCGCAGAAGTGACCGGCCCGAGCGTCCCACCCGTCGCCCTGCGCGACGTGCACCTGGTCCCCATCGGCAACCGTCAGGCCCCTCGAATTCTCGGCAGTGCGTCGCCCCTGAGCGACGCTATCGAAGCGCGTGACCAGCTCGTCTACTTCGCGCAGGGCACGGGCATCGTCGAGCACGACGCAGCGAGCGGAAAAACACGCTCGGTCAGCGCCGCGGTCGGCCCCTTTGCCCTCGCCGGATCGGACCTCCTCGTCGCTACAGCGAACACCAACTCGCTCCCTCCGCAGTCCACGATCACGGCGTTCACCCTCGGGCCCTTGGCGGTCGGTCCGCGCACGATCGCGAAGTACATCGGCGAGGCCACGAGCCTCTCGGCGCGCGGAAACGAGTGGGCCGCAGTGCTCTCGGACGGCCGCGTGGCCCAGGGCGTGGGTTCCGGGGAGCCCGTGATTTCCGCCATCCGCGGGGCTCGCGGACCGGGACGTCTCACCGCCGCAGGCTTCGCCGTGCACGAGCGCCTCACGTGCGCCGAGGCTACATGCAATCAGGCGCGTGTCAGCTACTTCCCGAGTCCACCGTCAAGCGGCACGCCGCCGGTCACGAGCCCGTACACCGAAGCCGCGTTCACCACGATCCAAGCCTTCTTCGCCGACGACAACGGCGCCGTGTTCCACGCGGCCGTGGCGAGCGGCGAAGAGCTCCGCGCACGCGAAGCCATCGTGACGCAAGCTGGTCCCGGAGGCGCCCTCACGACCGGAGTGGCGGACACGGGGCGCCCGGCCACGGCCCTAACGGCAGACGCGTCGTGCATCTATTGGATCGAGACCGACGCATCGGACCCCGCGCCCGGCGCGGAGACCACCGTGGTGCGCATGGTCAAACGCTGACGAGGCAAGGAGGGACCGGCTTTCGGCGACGGGAAGCTCCATGTATCGTTCTTTCGTGGAGAAAAGCGCGGAGTAAAGACCGTGGACGCGCAGCGTGGGACGTCCCTCGGCTGTGGCGCTCGCGGTGCTCCTGGTCTCGCTCTGGGCGTGTGCCCGCTTCGACGTCGAGGGGGTCGAGGCGGGCGGAGGCGACGCGCCGGTCGTGCCGCCACCTGCGCCTCTGGACGCGTCGGTGAGCGAGCGCGACGCGGGTGGCCTTCCGGATGCGAGCGATGCCGGTGAGCCAAGCGACGCTGCGGCCACGGCGAGGCGCGTGTTCATCACGTCGTTCACGTACCGCGGCAACGCGATCGCGGCGAGCGGGGGGGCTCCCGGATCGCTCGGCGCAGACGTTCTCTGCGGTCGGGTGGCCGCACTCGCAGGGCTCACCGGGACGTTCCGGGCGTGGCTCTCGGATACGAATCAAGCGGCGGCCCAGCACGTTCCCGAGCCCGGGCCTTTCTACGACGTGACACGCACACGGCTCGTGTTCACGAAGAACCCGGCGGAAGCCATCCCGCTCATCCCGATTCCGGATCAAAACGGGAACCAACTGCCCGGAGGCGATCGCGGCGCGTGGACCGGCAGCACGACGGCGGGCTTGAAGCTGAACGACTGCGACGGCTGGACCGCCTCGGGCGCCATGGGCACCGGAGGAGACGGAAACTTCCCGCTCCAATGGGCGAGCTCGGGAGCTCGCGCCTGCGACACCTCACGACGGCTCTATTGCTTCGAGAAGTAGCGAGCTCCGTCGGAGACCGTCCAAGGGAAGCTCGCACCCCGTTCGCCGTAGGACGTTCGCATGTCTCCCAAGCAGCAGATCGTTCGAAAAGCTCGGTGCTCATGTGCTCCCCGGCGCACGCTACCTCAGGCGCCCGGCACGCGACCGCGCGCCTCTACCAGCGGCGGGCGGCCCGCTGGAGCGCTGCCTTGAGTACCGTGGCAGCAACCACGACGAACAGCCCGCAGACCCAGAAGTACCAGGGCACGCTGCTCCTGAAGATTCCGGCGACGAGCGTGCCGGCGCCGTAGAGGAACGCCGCTACGAAGGCCATGCCAATCACGGAGGTAGCGATCGACTGCACACGGCTGGAAGGCGTCGCCGGCAACTTATCCATGACACCCGCTTATCCCATTCGGGGTAGCTGGAACTTGGTTGCCGCGATCTACGTCGAGCACGCCGTTTCGTCGAGGGTCTCGCGCACGATCTGGCGTAGCGCCTCCGCCGTAAACGGCTTTGCGAGAAAGGCCACGAGCCGTCCCCGTCGGTCCATTCCGTCGAAGGCTTCTTTCGTGTAGCCGGACATGTAGACGATCTTGGTTTCGGGGCGCACGTGGCGGAGATGTTCCGCGAGCTCCGGGCCGGTCATCCCGGGCATGGAGACGTCGGTGACCGACAGATGAATGGGCCCGACGTAGGTGGCGCATAGGGCCAGAGCTTCGGCTCCACTCGAAGCGGCGAGCACCTCGTAGCCCGCTGCGAGCAAGTTGCGCTTTGCGAGCCGCAGCAAGGCGGGCTGGTCTTCGACCACGAGCACGGTCTCGGTGCCACGCCGATCCAGGCGAGGGGTGACAGGGAGGCTTGGGTGGAGGACGCTCGCGTCGGCCCGGGGGAAAAAGAGCTCGAACGTCGTTCCTAGCCCCTCCTCGCTGCGAACGGCGATGCCTCCGGCGTACTGTTGGACGATGCCGTACACTATCGAGAGCCCGAAGCCCGTGCCTTGGTCCTGCTCTTTCGTCGTGAAAAACGGCTCGAACATGCGGGCCATGGTCGCCTTGTCCATGCCGGTCCCCGTGTCGCTGGCCGTGAGGACGACGTATGCCCCGGGCTTCACGCCGTGCCTCGACGCGCTCACGTCGTCGAGCTCCTGGTTCGAGGTGCCGATCGTGAGGGTGCCCCCATGTGGCATGGCGTCGCGCGCGTTGAGAGCCAGGTTCATCAGCACCTGCTCGAGCTGCACCCGATCGGCCTCGACACGCCCGAGGTCCGGGGCAAGCGCGAGAACGAGCGCGATGTTGCGGCTCAACACGCGCATCATTTCGCCGAGTCCGCGCGCGAGCTCGTTCATGTCGACGCTCTGCCTCGATGCGACCTCCCTCCGACTGAAGGCAAGGAGCCGCCGCGTGAGCGCCGCGGAGCGCTCCGCGGCGTTCTTGATCCCGAGAAGGTCTTCGTCCACGGCTGCGCCGGTCTCGATTGCCTGGAGGGCACATTCCGCATGCCCGAGGATCACCGCGAGGAGATTGTTAAAGTCGTGGGCCACCCCGCCTGCCATTCGGCCAAGCGCCTCCATCTTTTGTGCCGCCTGAAGCTGTTCCTGAGCGCGCTTGCGCTCGGTGGCGTCGACCAGGACGGCAGAGCAAGAGTCTGCGTCCGCCGACCTCGAGAGAGTCAGCTCCACACGCCGCGCCGCGCCTCCCTCATGGGCCAAGGTGAGCTCGCAGCACGGCTCGGGCTGGCCGTCGAACGCGCGGTCGAGAGCGGCGCTGAACGCGGCTCGCTCGCGGACGTGCAGACCGAATCGTTGGCCGACGAGCTCCTTGCGCGGAACCGCGAGGAGCCGCGCGGCGGTGAGGTTGGCGTGCGTGATCGTCCCGTCCGCGCTCAACGTGAGGTAGCCGACAGGCGCGAAATCGTAGAGCTTCGTGTACTTGTCGAGGGCCGACGCGAGCTCCGCACCAACACGCACGAGCTCTTCGTTTTGTTGCTCGAGCTCGA
>JAYUKI010001097.1:0-33811 GCA_043764595.1 Myxococcales bacterium
CCTACGCACCGCGTTAGGTTGAATGGACCGTGCTCTTCGTTCGTCGCGTTGTATTCGAACCATCTCCCATTCGAACCGAGTGGGCTGTCCACTTCCGGAGAGCGACACCGCCATGAAGATATCCACCAAGTTCTCGCTGTTCCTCGCAACGGTCGTGGCCTTCGTCGCGTTGGCGTCGTCGGCACTGGCCGAAGATTGGGTCACCACGGGCTACGGCGTCCGTGTGAAGTCCATCGCGTTTATCGACATCAACGTCTACTCGATCAGCCACCAGATGAAGGGAACCCTCCCGGCCAAGAACAAGCAGGCCGTGAAGGACGCCGACCAAGACAAACGCTTCTTGTGGCAGTTTCTCCGCGACGTCCCCTGCGAGAAGATCCAGAAGGCCATGCGCGACGGCTTCGCGATGAACGGGTACACCGATCAGGCGAAGATCAACCAGTATGCCGGCGCATGCAACGGCGCCGAGATGAAAGAGAAGTCGAGCGTGGTGATCACGTGGAACTCGACGGCCAAGACCACCACCATCTGGATGCAGGGCATGGGCTCGGCGACCGTCCCGGGCGTCGACTTCATGAAGGCCGTGTGGAGCCTCTGGTTCGGCAACATCGACCAGCCGAAGCTCGGCGACCAGCTCATCTCCAAGATGCCCTGATACGGTCACTCCTACGACCTCGTCTTCACGAAGGCCCGCAACCGTGCGGGCCTTCGGCGTTTCGAAGCGGCTCGAATCGCCCGAACGTAGACGAGCGACGCCTCAGCGGGCTGCACCATCGAGACCCGCAGCCTCCATCACCGCCAAGACCTTTTCGCGCGCACCGCCGACGAGCGGCAAGCCGTGCCCAGCAAGGAGGTTTTCGTAAGCATGACCGCCGGCGTGGAAGGCGACGAGCGAAGCGTGCGCGAGAGACAAGTCACGTGCATACGCAGGATGGGCGAGCGTGAGGCCGGCCTTCACGGTGAGCGGCGGGTATGCGGTCAAAATGGTGTCGCCCGTCAGCAGCGTGCGTGTTGGGGCGTGGCGAAAGAAGAGCGAGCCCTCGGTGTGTCCTGGTACCCAGTGCACCTCGAGTCCTGCCGCCTCGTCTCCAGCGCCGAGCACCACGTCAACGGCGGTACGTGCCGGGAAGGCGGCCTCGATGCGGAGAAACGCACTCTCGAGCCAGGTGCTGCCGCTTGGAGCCCTCAGCGGCGCGTCTCCTCGGCCCTCGAGTGCCCGCGCGTCGGCCTCGTGGGCGAAGATCCGGAGGCCGAACCGGTCGCGCAAGTACGCCGCGTTTCCCGCGTGGTCCGAATGGTGATGCGTGAGGAGCACTCCGGAGAGGTCGCTCGGACGAAGGCCACTGAACCGAAGCTCGGCGAGGAGCTGTGGACGCTCCAGTGGATGACCGCAGTCGACGAGCCATCGAGCTCCCGATCCACCATCCAGGAGATAGACGTTCGACACCCGAAGCAGCGAGAACCGACGCAAGGCCCCTACGACAACGCGCATCCTTCGACCACGAGAGCCGTTCGGGAGCCGGGTGTAAAGGAACTTCGAGACGGCCAATACGGCACATGCGTTCGAGGCTCCACAAGCATGTCGAGGTACCAAACGTCGTGACGAACGCGGCGTAGCTCGCTTTCGCCTCCGAAAGGTCCTTTCGATTCGCCGCCATTTCGATTTCGTCCGCCAAACCCCGTATCCCTTCGGGCTCCGAGGTTCGTCAAAGATGGCTTCGGTCGGATTGGCGCACTATAGTCTCTCGCGAGGATTCTGTATGGTTGACGCGACGCGCGAGCTGTCCAAAGACGAAAAGCAGCTCGAAAAGTACGAGGCCTGGATTCGCGAAGTCGAGAAGCGACAAGCGGAGCTGGCGAAAAGTCGAGCCGGCTATATGCGGTTTTTCTACGTTTTGCCCTTCGTGTCACTCGTCGCCTTTTTGAAGAACGTCGGTATGGGCGCCGCGGCCCTCTTCACGGCCGTTTTGATGTCGGCGTTCGGCATCTACGCGGTGCTCGTACGAGAAGGCGACTACGAGCTCAATCTCAAGCACACTCGAACGGCCGCGGCAGCCCTACGGAAGGCCTGCGAAAGCGCGAAGGAGTGAACCTGGATTTCGCGCTGCCACCGAGCCCCGCCAGCTCGAAGCCCACGAAAATCCTGAAGAGTCGTACCGAAATCCGGGCTCAGGCTAGAAACACCGGCTCGAGGTCGGCCGGTCTCTGGGCGAGCTCCGCATCGGTCAGGCGGGCGTAGATCTCGACGAGATTCCCGTCGGGGTCCTCGACCCAAAGCTCGTGGAGGGGCGTTCCCCGCCACGTGGTTCTCGGCGGCTTCGTCACCACGGCGCCAAGGGTTCTAGCGAGCTCGTAAGCACGAATCACGTCGGCCTTCGCGGCGACGGCGACACCCAAATGGTAGAGCGTGTCGTGGTGAAGCTCTTTCCCATCGGACACCACCACGACAAAGTTCGTATGGATCGCAGGGAGGACGAACGTGGCATATCGGTGTGTCCATTCTTTGGGACGCGCCCCGAGCAGCCACGCATAGAAGCGAGCGCTCCTCGGGAGGTCTTTCACGCGAACACTCGCGTGAAACTCGATGGCCGAAGGACCCTCGGGCACATCGAGTAGGGCATCGAGCACCTCGAGTCTTCCCTGGATTTGGTCCCTCGCCGCACGAAAGCGCTCGAGCATCTCGGCGCGAAGAAGCGTGGGGTCCTTGCTGGCTGGATCCGGTATTGGCCAATGAAGGCGCTTTGCGTCTCCCAAGAATGCTGGGCACACCTCCTCGGCGCACAACGTGACTACGGTGTCGACTTCCGAGGGGTCCACGGTCTCGACCGACTTCGATTCGTGAAGCGACACGTCGACACCGACCTCGCGCATGACCTCGATGGCGAACGGGCTCAGGTGCGATGGCTCGCTGCCCGCGCTCCTGACCGAAACGCGCGAGCCGAAGAGCTTCCGAGCGAGCCCTTCGGCCATCTGGCTTCGCGCCGAGTTTGCGACACAAAGAAACAGAACGCTCTTCATCGTTGCGTCTCCACGAATCAAGGAACCACGCCGACCGGGGCGGAGCCTGGGCTTGGACCATCCGAGAAATGCCGCTTCTTTACCCACAGTGCGACGTTGACGAGACCAATCAGCACGGGCACTTCGACGAGCGGTCCGATGACCGCCGCGAAAGCCGCTCCACTTTGGATACCGAAGCTCGCAATTGCGACGGCGATGGCCAGCTCGAAGTTGTTCGATGCTGCCGTGAACGAGAGTGTCGCCGATTGCGGATAGTCGGCGCCGATACGTTTCGCGAGGAAGAACGTAAGCGCGAACATCACGACGAAATAGACGAGCAGCGGGGCTGCGATGCGAAGGACGTCGAACGGGAGCTGCATGATGGTCCCGCCCTTCAGCGAGAACATCACGACGATGGTGAACAGAAGCGACACGAGCGTGATCGGACTTATGCGGGGAATAAGCTTCTTTTCGTACCAGTCTCGTCCCTTTTTCTCGAGCAAAACGCGACGCGTGAGAAACCCCGCCGCGAACGGAACACCTAGGTAGAGGCCGACGGTCTTCGCCACCTCGAGGATCGAGATGTCGATCACGACATGATGGAGACCGAGCCAGCCCGGTAGAACCGTCACGAAAAAGTAGGCGTAAAAGGGAAAGAAGAAGACCTGGAAGAGCGAGTTGAACGCGACGAGCCCGGCGCAATACTCCGAATCGCCTTTTGCGAGCTCGTTCCACACGAGCACCATGGCAATACACGGGGAAATTCCGACCAGAATGAGACCGACCATGTAGTCGGGTTTGTCGGGGAGCAGAAGCACCGCGAGCCCGAACATGAGAGAAGGAGCCATCACCCAGTTCAGGAGGACGGACAGACCGAAGACGCGCTTGTTGCGAAAGACCTTGCCGAGCTCCTCGTACCGAACCTTCGCCAGTGGCGGAAACATCATCAGAATGAGGCCAAGGGCGATTGGGATGGACGTCGTACCGACACTCATCCGACCGAGCGCTCGCGGAACGGAAGGCGCCAACGAGCCAAGGGCGACGCCGAGACCCATGGCGAGGAAAATCCAAAGCGTCAGGTAGCGATCGAGAAACGAGAGTTTTCCGGCGATTCCGTCGTTGGTGCTCTGCATCAAATCCAACTTGCTACGAAGAAGGGGCATTGGCCCGAGTGGACTCGGGCGTGCCGCTCGACGAAAGCGGGGCGCTCATGCCCATTTGGGCGGCGCATCGTATGAAAACGATGAGAGCGCGCCTTCATAGGCCTCCAACGAGGGCCCGAAAGCGGCGGAGGGTTCGTGGCTCGATGCAGTAACAGACCCGTGGACCGTCCACCTCTCCCCGAATGAGCCCCGCGTCCTTGAGGACCTTCAGGTGTTGGGAGACCGTGGACTGCGCGAGCGGCAGCTCGTCCACGATGTCTCCGCATACGCAGCTGGTCTTCTGGATGAGGAGGCGAAGGATTTGGACTCGCACCGGATGGCCGAGCGCTTTGGCCAGCGTGGCGAGCTCTTCGTCGGCTTCACGCCCTTCCACGGGTCGGAGATCGGCGGTTGCGCTCGCGGGTGGACAGCAACCGGTCGGAGGCGGAGAACCCATCGTTCTTCTACGATGATCCACTCCAGCCTGTGCGTCAAGCGTGGTCGGCGCGGCAAGGAAAGCGCCGCGCTCGGCATGGAAGGTGCTCGGGAGGACGCGTGCACTCCACCCCGACGTTCCGCCGCGAGCTCGCCTCGTTCGGCGCACGATACTCGCCGCCAAACCACGAGACCGTCGACCCGCGCACGTTCTGCGCCTCGCGGTGCAACCTTCGCGTTCCCGCTCCGAGTGCCGCGGCGTTTCGCGCCGGTTCGTGCCTCGATCGGCTCGGAAGGAAGCCCCAATGAGCGACGCGCCCATCGTTCGCTACCGAACCCTCGACGCCAACGAGGCCGTCGCCGACGTCGCCTATCGACTGAGCGAGGTCATTGCCATCTATCCGATCACTCCGGCTTCGGCGATGGGCGAGCAGTCCGACGCATGGGCGGCCGACCGGAGGCAAAACCTTTGGGGCACGGTGCCCGAAGTCGTCGAAATGCAGTCCGAGGGCGGTGCGGCCGGTGCCGTGCACGGGGCTCTCCAAGCGGGAGCGCTAACCACCACGTTCACGGCGTCGCAAGGGCTCCTGCTCATGCTGCCGGACCTCTTCAAGATTGCCGGAGAGCTTACTTCGTTTTGCATGCACGTCGCTGCGCGGGCCATTGCCACGCACGCGCTCTCCATCTTCGGCGACCACTCGGACGTGATGGCAGCGCGCAGCACCGGTATGGCGCTCTTGGCGTCCGGCTCGGCGCAGGAAGCCCAAGACCTGGCCGCCATTGGACATGCCGTAACGCTCCGCGCACGCATACCCGTGCTCCATTTCTTCGACGGATTTCGCACGTCCCACGAGATCACCAAGGTCGTTCCCCTCGACGACGAGACCCTTCGGGCGCTGATCGACGTCGATGGCATTCGGGCCCACCGCTCGCGAGCGCTCGATCCGGACCGACCGGTGCTGCGTGGTACTTCCCAGAACCCTGACGCCTATTTTCAATCCCGCGAAGCGGTCGAGCCCTTCTACGCACGTTTCCCAGAAACGCTCGATGCCACGATGGCGCGTTTCGCCGAGCTCACGGGACGACGGTACCGACTCTTCGACTATGTCGGCCACCCCGAAGCGGAACGGGTCGTCGTCATGATGGGATCGGGCGCGGAGTGCGCCCACGAGACCGTCCTCTACCTTGCCGAGCAAGGGGAGCGCGTGGGCGTGCTGAAGGTGCGCCTTTTTCGGCCGTTTTCGACGAAACATCTCCTGGCTGCACTGCCGGTTACGGCCCGCACCATTACCGTGCTCGATCGAACGAAAGAGCCGGGCGCTTCGGCCGAACCGCTCTTCCAGGAGCTCGCGGCCGCGCTCGTCGATGCCGTTGCGCTAGGCCAAAGAGCCAGCCTCCCGCGCCTCCTGGGCGGGCGTTTTGGACTGGCGTCCAAAGAGCTCACTCCGGCCATGGTCAAAGCGGTATTCGACGACATGCTTTCGAATACCCCCAAGCGACGGTTCACGCTCGGCATTCGCGACGACGTGTCCGGCTCGTCGCTCCCTTGGGATTCGAGCTTCGACATCGAGCCGGACGACGTCGTGAGGGCCCTCTTTTTCGGGCTCGGCTCCGACGGAACGGTCTCCGCCAACAAGGCCAGCATCAAGATCATCGGAGAAGAGACTCCGCTCTTCGCCCAAGGGCACTTCGAGTACGACTCGCGAAAATCCGGATCCACGACGGTCTCGCACCTCCGCTTCGGGCCGCGTCCAATCCGGTCCACGTACCGCATCCGACGCGCCCAATTCGTGGCCGTGCACGATCCAGAGTTGCTCGAGCGCCGCGACACGCTCTCTGCCGCGATGCACGGGGCGACCGTGCTCCTCAATACGCCCTTGGCGCCAGATCTCGTGTGGCAATCCCTTTCGAACGAAGTCCAGACGGAGCTCGTCGGTCGCCGGTGTCGCCTCTTCGTCATCGACGGCTATGGGGTCGCAGAAAAGGCCGGCCTCGGGCGACGCCTCAACACCGTGATGCAAACGTGCTTCTTCGCGCTCGCGAAGGTTCTTCCGCTCGAAGAGGCCTTGCAGCACGTGCGTGCCTCGATCGAGAAATCGTGGGGTCGACGAGGACCCGAGGTCGTTCGCCGCAACTTCGACGCACTCGCCGCCGCACTTGCAGAACTGCACGAGGTGCCGGTGCCCGAGACGATTTCCGCCCTTCGCCGCCGGGCCCCATCCGTCCCGAAGGAAGCTCCGGACTTCGTGCAACGGGTCACACGGCTCCTGCTCGAAGGACGAGGCGACGAGCTGCCCGTAAGCGCATTTCCCCCGGACGGCACCTGGCCCACCGGAACGAGCAAGTTCGAGAAGCGCGCTCTCGCTCTCGAGATCCCGATATGGCAGCCCGACGTCTGCGTGCAGTGCAACTTTTGCTCGATGATTTGCCCCCATTCGGCCATCCTGACGAAGGTGTTCGATCCGAAATGGCTCGAAGGCGCGCC
This sequence comes from Myxococcales bacterium, assembly GCA_043764595.1. GTDB lineage: Bacteria > Myxococcota_A > Polyangia > Polyangiales > Polyangiaceae > JAAFHV01. The sequence continues at coordinate 7,060 of JAYUKI010001097.1, forward strand.
ATCTGGCTTCCACTCCGTGCCCGAGTCGTTCGAGCCCGCGCTCGAAGGGCAACACTACGTCGTGCAAGTGGCGCCCGAGGACTGCACCGGGTGCGGTCTGTGCATCGAAGTATGCCCTGCCAAAGACAAGCTCGCCCCGCGCAGAAAGGCCCTCGTCGCCGAGCCGCTCGCCGGCCACCGCGACGCGCAACGCGAGGCTTTCGAGTTCTTCCAGAAGCTCGATTCGGCGCCTCTCGAGCGACTGCCGATCGACAAACGGACGGCGGCGTTCCGCCTACCTCTTTTCGAGTTCTCTGGCGCCTGCTCGGGCTGTGGCGAAACGCCCTATCTGCGCCTGCTGACACAGCTCTTTGGCGATCACATGCTGATCGCCAATGCGACGGGATGCTCGTCCATTTATGGCGGCAACCTTCCCACAACGCCCTACACGACGAATTCCGAAGGGCGTGGTCCGGCTTGGTCGAACTCGCTCTTCGAGGACAATGCCGAGTTCGGCCTTGGCATGCGGCTCGCGCTCGACGTACGCGCCGAGCGAGCGAAGGCGCTCCTTCGTAGCTTGGCGCCAAGGCTCCCCGCCCAGCTCGTCGACGCCCTTCTCGCCAGCGGCGAAGGAGAGGCGTGGCTTGCTGCGCAACGGGCCCGCGTCGTGGAGCTCGACGCGCTTCTCCTCCACGAGACGACCCCCGAGGCCAAGGCGCTCCTCGAAGACTCTTCGGGCCTCGTCCATCGAACGGTTTGGATCGTCGGCGGAGACGGCTGGGCCTACGACATTGGCTATGGCGGGCTCGATCACGTCCTCGCTTCCCAGAGAAACGTCAACGTCCTCGTGCTCGACACGGAGGTCTACTCGAACACCGGTGGTCAACAGTCCAAGGCTACGCCGCTCGGAGCGGCAGCGAAGTTTGCCACGGCGGGCAAGGCCACCCGAAAGAAGGATCTTGGTCTCCTTGCCATGACATATGGCCATGTGTACGTGGCCGAAGTGGCCATGCAGGCGCGAAGTGCCCAAACGGTCGAGGCCTTTCTCGAAGCCGAGCGGCACCCCGGGCCTTCGCTCGTCATCGCCCACAGTCCGTGCATTGCCCATGGCTACGATCTGGTTCATTCGGCGGCGCAGCAGAAGCGCGCCATCGACAGCGGAATGTGGCCACTCTACCGATTCGACCCGAAGCGGCTCGATCGGGGCGAATCCCCTCTCGTGCTCGACTCCGGGCCCGCCAAGCTCGATGTCGCCAAGTGCATGGAGAACGAGGCGCGATTTCGCATGGTGGAGCTTCGCTCTCCCGAGCGCTACAAGGCACTCGTGGAATCGGCTCGTCGGGCCGTGAAGGAGCGCCGCTCCCTCTACGAGCAGCTCTCCCGTATCCATCTTCCACCGGAGAAAACGAATGGTTGATCTTTCCACCACCTGGCTCGGTCTCTCGCTGAAGAGCCCATTGGTCGTGGGGGCAAGCCCGCTCTCTTCGGACCCAGCCGCCATCGCAGTAGCGGTCGCGGCTGGAGCAGGCGCCGTCGTGATGCATTCGCTCTTCGAGGAGCAGCTCGTCCACGAGCAAATGGCCGCGCACCGGTTCATCGACTCGAGAATGGATATGGATGCGGAGGCGCACGGCTTTTTGCCTGGCCCCGACCTCTTCTCGGTCGACGCCGAGCCATACCTTGCCGAGCTTGGACGCCTTCGCTCGGCCGTGGACGTTCCCATCGTGGCGTCGCTGAATGGGACGACTCCCGGCGGATGGACGTCGTACGCCAAACGAATCCAAGAGGCTGGCGCCAGCGCGATCGAGCTCAATCTCTACGAAGTGGCTACTTCGCCCGACGAGAGCGGTGCGGCGGTCGAGGCGCGGCAGCTCGAGGTCGTTCGGTCGGTCGTCGAGGCCGTGACGATCCCCGTGAACGTAAAGATCTCGCCGTTCTATGCTTCGGTTCCCGCGTTCGTCCGCGGCCTCGAGCACGCGGGGGCCCATGGGGTGGCAGTGTTCAATCGGTTCTACCAGCCGGACATAGCGCTCGAAACGCTCGACGTCGATCGGCGAATCGTCCTTTCCACCTCGGCAGAGCTCCCGCTCAGGCTCCACGCGCTCGCACTTCTCTCGCCTTTCACCCGCCTGTCCCTCGCGTGCACCGGTGGTGCCCATTCCGGACTCGACGTGGCCAAAGCCATTTTGAGCGGCGCACATGTCGTGCAATTGACCTCCGCGCTGCTCGAGCACGGCCCTGGCAAGCTCGGCGAGATTCACGACGAGCTCGGTGAGTGGCTCGACCGCAAGGGCTATCGGTCGAGTGCCGAAGCGCGTGGCATTCTCGACATGCGCTCGGCGCCCGACCCCCACGTGTGGGAGCGGCTCAACTACGCGAGAATGCTCGAGGGATGGCGGCCGAAAGACGGGGCTTGGAGCCGCTCGTGAACGTGCGCAGAGAGCCCAACGACGGGCTTGTCCATCGCGACCGAGACACGTCCGAATCTTGACAGGACGGCCTTCATCGAAGACGCTGACCTTCCAATCTGGATGGCGGTGGAGTCCGCCGAGATCCGCGGCCTAGTTGGCCGCCAATGACTCCTACGAAGCCGCCCCAACGGTGCCGTAGGAGCTCGCGTGAGCTGTTCCGGCCGAGGCCATAGGAGAACCGCTACGTGAAGAGGATACAGGGGCCACAGGCGACTTTCTGGTCTACGCCGACCGACCGTAGGGTGGAAGCCATGAATACCGAGCTCGAGCGCCAAGTGCCCGTCCGATCACGGCCGCAGGAGCTTCGCCGGGCGCGCTCCTATTGGGTGCTCGCGTGACCCACCGGGATCGGTTGGTTTCCCTCGTCCAGTGGGTAGGCTTGGGGTCCTTGGTCGGCGTCCTGTGCGGGGCGGCTTCAGCCCTCTTCCTTTGGCTGCTCGAGCTGGCCACGACGTTTCGCACCGGCCACGAAGCCATCGTCTACACGTTGCCTCTGGCTGGCCTTGCGATTGGTGCGATCTACGAGCGCTTCGGCAAGCCGATCAAGGCCGGCAACAATCTCGTCATCGACACCCTTCACGACGACGGCCCCGAGATACCCTTGCGAATGGCGCCGATGGTTCTCGTCGGTACCGTGCTCACCCACGTGTTCGGTGGCAGTGCGGGGCGCGAAGGCACGGCCGTCCAAATGGGGGCGAGCATCACGGACTGGGTATCTCACCGCCTGCGGGTTTCCAAGGCAGTGCGTCGACAGTTGCTTGCAGCGGGTGTCGCGGCAGGGTTCGGGTCCGTATTCGGCACTCCTGTTGCGGGCGCCGTGTTCGGACTCGAATTCGTCGTTTTGGGGCGAATCGAGTATGGCGCGCTCGTTCCGGCGCTCGTGGCATCCGTCGTGGGCGACATGACGACCCGCGCACTCGGCATTGGACACACACGCTATCCAGAGGCCCCCTTCGTCGCACTCACGCCGATTTTGTGCCTAAAATGGCTCGCGTTCGCCATGGCCGTGGCCCTAGTGACGGCCGCCTTCGTCGAGCTCACCCATGCGATCAAGAAGCACGGAGAGAAGCTCGTGCCGCGTCTACCCGTGCGCATGTTCCTTGGTGGCCTCGTCGTCGTCTTGCTTTGGAAGGTCGTCGGAACGAGCGACTACCTCGGACTCGGAGTACCGACGATCGTACGAGCCTTTCGCGATCCGAGCCTTCCTATCCTTGCGTTCGCAGCAAAGCTCGTCTTCACCGCGGTCACCCTGGGTGCCGGCTTCTTGGGCGGGGAGGTGACTCCCCTCTTTTTCGTTGGGGCGGCGCTCGGGAGCGTTCTCGCACGATGGCTCGGAATTCCGCTCGAGCTCGGCGCAGGAGTGGGGCTCGCCGCCGTCTTTGCGGCGGCCTCGAACACTCCCCTCGCTTTGTCGATCATGGCGGTGGAGCTCCTTGGCGGAAACGTATTTCCCCACGTCGTCATCGTCTGTGTGTTGGCCTATCTGCTCTCGGGACACCGGAGCATCTATCCGGCGCAGCGGCTGATTTTTGGCAAAGGCGGCACGTCGCTCGGACGTGCCACGCCCCTGCGCGACCTCGCGGCCCCCAAACCGAAGGCGACCACGCCAGCGCGAACGGAAGACCCCAAGTCTTAGCGGCGTCGGACGCGGGGCATCGCGCACGACGGCAAGAACGACACCGTCCGTGACCGGGCGTGCTTGACATGGTGCCTCGACTCCGAGACCTTGAGCCGAGCTTCATCGCTGCCTCGACGAGGCCGCTTCATCTCCGGGTGCGATTCCGAGCCGAATCGCAGGGAACCAGGGTGGTCGGGCCGCCATCCTACTCGCCACGTGCGAGAAGGAATGCCCATGGATTCGACTCGACGAGAGCCTGAGTTTCCGCCGCCCGAGGCTTGGGGCCCAGCCCTCCGGCTCGCACGCCTCGCGCGTCGCCCTCTCGAACGCTTCCTGCGCATCCAAGCCGCGAGCGGCGTCCTGCTCATCGCAGCGGCACTGGTAGCCCTCGTCTTGGCAAGCTCTCGGTTCGGCCCCGCATACTCCCGCTTCTGGCACACGAAAGTGGCCATTGAGGTAGGAGCCTTCCGGTTCGAGCAACCCATCGAATGGGTCGTAAACGACGGGCTCATGGCCATCTTCTTCTTCGTCGTCGGCATGGAGATCCGGCGGGAAGTGCACCAGGGCGAGCTCTCCGAATGGAAGAGAGCCGCGCTGCCAGCAGCGGCCGCCCTCGGAGGAATGCTGGCCCCCGCATTCCTCTACCTCGCGGTCGTGCGCCATTCCCCCGAGGTGAGACAAGGCTGGGGTGTGCCGATGGCCACGGACATCGCGTTCGCCGTGGGAGTCCTGACGCTCCTTGGAAGGCGCGTCCCTCCTGCACTCCGAGTGCTCCTCTTGGCACTCGCCGTCATCGACGACCTAGGCGCCATCGTGGTCATTGCGATCTTCTATTCGAAGGGAATTCGCCTTTCGGGAATCGCGGTGGCAGCGGGCGGTCTCTTGATGATTCTCGCCATGCGCGTGATGGGCGTCAGGCAAAAGGTCGCGTACGTACTTCCGGCAGTGGTCGTCTGGGCAGGCACGTTTGCCGCAGGGATCCATCCGACGATCGCGGGAGTCGTCATCGGAATGCTTACTCCCGTCCGGGCCTGGCTCGGAACCGAGAAGGTGGGGGACGCATTGATGGAAGACGCAAACTTGCTTGCGCGATCACCGGACGACGTGTCGACCCACGAGCTCGCCTCCGTCTTGCGCCACGTGGACGTCGTGCGACGCGAAGCCACGTCACCAGCAGAGTCGCTCATCGAGTCGCTTCACCCGTGGGTGGCCTTCGTGATCATGCCGCTCTTTGCGCTGGCGAACGCTGGCGTCGCCATGAACGCCGTAGCCATGACGCCGTCCGCCAAGATCGCGCTCACGGGCGCCGCGCTCGGCCTCCTTCTGGGCAAACCCGTGGGGATAGTCGTCGCCAGCACCCTCGCGATTCGCATGCGGATCGCCGTACTGCCTCGCGGACTGACGTTCCGCCATCTCTTGGTATTGGGCCTCGTGTCCGGCATTGGATTCACCATGGCGCTGTTCGTCGCGCAGCTCGCCTTCACCGACCAAACCACTCTTGGAGCGGTAAAGCTCGGGATCCTGGTGGCGAGCGGAACGGCCGCTGTGGTCTCGCTCGCCACGGGGCGGTTGCTCTTGCCACCCGAGCCCGTGGATCACGCCGCCGAAACGGCAGACGAGGCAGAAGCGTCCACCGAAGGGTGACCCTCCGGGCATCGGTGTGATTCGCCCGCTGGAAGCCGGGACAAGGCAAGGTTCGTCTTTGCGACCCGGCCACGGTACGCGTAGTCTCTCGAGAGTGCTGACCGTCGGAACCGTTGCGCCGGACATCGATGCGGAAACGAGCCTCGGTGTGCGCTTCCGCCTGTCGGATGGTCGAAGCCGCCTTTGCACCGTCCTCTACTTTTTTCCGAAGGCCTTCACGCCGGGGTGCACGAAAGAAACCGCACTTTTTCGGGACAACTACGCCGAGCTCAAGCTCGCACGCGCGGAGCTCGTAGGGATAAGCACCGACGACCACGCCACACAGTGCAAGTTCGCCGAGTCGCTCAAAGCGCCGTTTCCGATGATAGGCGACTCGAATGGCGCAATCGCCAAGTCCTACGACGTCACGTGGCCCCTTCTCCCCTACGCAAAGCGTGTGACGTACGTCATAAGCCCCGAGAGAGTCGTCGTAGGAGCCTTTCACCACGAGATCGCGATCGGCGAGCACCGAAACGACGTCTTGGGCCTCGTCGACGAGCTCTATCGAAGGAAGCACGCGAACGCGAAGTAGGGTAGCGCTCGATTCGGCTGCGAAATTTGCTCCATTCCACGGTCACGCGAAACCGACCCCCACGAACGACGTACCCCCAATGACCATGCGCATTCCCATCTTTGCCGTCGGCGTCGCAGCCCTTCTCGCCACGGCATGCCGCGACAATCAAGATCCCCAAGGGGCCGAGGAGCTGTGGGGGCGAGTTTCCAGCTCGGGCTACCGGTCGTGGCAGAGGCCCACGAGATACCCCAAGCGAGAACCGAGCTTCACGCTTCATGGCGGAAGCGTGGACGTCTTCCTGAACCCAACCCTCGTCGCCGCACGCGCCGCGGCCAAGCCACCGGCCGAGCTCCCGATCGGTTCGATGGTGGTCAAAGACGGGTATTCGGGCAACAGCGAGTCACTCTCGATCGTCGCTGTCATGGAGAAGCGTGCCGACGGCTGGTATTTTGCCGAATACTCTGCCGACGGGGAGGCTCTTTTTTCGGGAAAGCCGAAGATCTGCGTGGATTGCCACTCCGCAAGGAAGGACCTTTCCGACTGGCTCTTCACGGTCGAGCCGCCGCGCTGATCGCGAGCCGTCACGCCGCTGCTCCAGCTCGACCCACTCCATCGGTGCCTCACGCGGTCACTCACGCGGTGACAGTGACGCACGGCGCGTGCAAGCCCACGAAAGTGGCTCGAAGAACGGTATCCTTCCCGCAAAAAGCCGTTACAGATCAATACCTTACGAAGCGGTCGCTCGGGCCAACGACGGGACGCTCTGCCCCATCGAGTAGAACGACGACGCGCGGCGACGCCGAGCTGTCGCGGAAGGGGATGGCTTTCGACCCAAGCAGTGCTCTAGCCTTCGAGTCCGATGGAGAACCTCGTCAAAGGCGTTCACGCATTCCAAGAAGAGGTCTTTCGACCCGAGCGCGAGATGTTCGAGCGGCTCGCCAAAGGTCAGAGCCCGGAGACCCTTTTCATCACGTGCTCGGACTCCCGCATCTCCCCGAACCTTCTGACGGGCACGCAACCCGGCGAGCTCTTCATCCTGCGAAATGCAGGAAATATCGTTCCGCCGTTTGCCGCAATTTCCGGCGGGGAAGCTGCCACCATCGAATATGCCGTATCGGTGCTCGGCGTGCAGGACATCATCATTTGTGGCCATTCCCTCTGCGGCGCAATCGATGCCCTCATGAACCCCGAAAAGCTCGACGACCTTCCCTCCGTGAAGTCGTGGCTAGCGCATGCCGCCGAGACGAAGAGCATCGTGGAAAAGACCTACGAAGGACTGTCGAGCGAAGCGCTGGCGAACGTAGCCGTTCAGGAAAACGTTCTCGTCCAGATCGAGCACCTGAAAACGCTGCCGTGCGTGGCCAGTCGGCTTGCCGACCACTCGCTCGGGCTCCATGCGTGGGTGTACCTCATCGAGACCGGCGAGGTGTGCGCCTACGATCCGGGTGGGGGACAATTCTTGCCACTCACGTTGGAGCTCGCGGATGCCGGAGCGCGAAGCCGCGGCCGAAGCGACCTTCGTCCAATCTGATTCGGCAACATCCGCCGCCCGGGATCGCCCTCGCCATTGGAATGGCTCGCTCCGGGGCACATCAACCGTGAAAAGTGGGACCACCCTTGGCCTCGAAAAAGAAGACGGACCCCTCGACCGAAGAATCCTCGAGCCCGGCCCAAAGGCCGCCTTCCGAGGTCGTCTTCCGAGCAGAGCTCGAGACGCTCCGTGAGACGGACTCGCACCCGAAGCCTCCAGGGTGGAAGCTTTCGCCCATCGCCGTACGGGCCTTCATCCTGGGGGATCCCGAGCAGGGCATTCGCAAGAAGTTCGTGGGCAATCCGTCGCTCGTGGACCGCGCCATGGTGGCGTTGGCCACCAACCGTGGGCTCATGCTCGTGGGCGAGCCCGGAACGGCGAAGTCTCTCTTGAGTGAGCTTTTGTGCGCGGCGATTTGCGACCGATCCACGCTTACCATCCAAGGGAGTGCCGGAACCACGGACGACCAAATCAAGTACTCCTGGAACTACGCCCTTTTGCTGGCCGAAGGCCCCACTCCGCGGGCGCTCGTTCCGGCGCCGCTCTACACGGCCATGAAAGAGGGAAGCATCGTTCGCTTCGAGGAGATCACGCGATGTCCTCTCGAGATTCAGGACTCGCTGCTGGCGGCCCTCTCCGACCGCGTGCTCGCGATTCCCGAGATGGAGGGACACGATGCCATGCTCTTCGCAAAAGAGGGGTTCAACGTCATTGCCACGGCCAATACGCGCGATCTCGGCGTGAACGAGATGAGCGCGGCACTGAAGCGGCGCTTCAATTTCGAGACGGTCTTTCCGATTCCGGATTTTTCCGTGGAGATGGAGCTCGTACGCGAAGAGACGAAGCGGCTCCTCGCCCGTTCCGGAGTGCCCACGATTCCAGGACCGGACGTGCTCGAGCTCCTCGTGACCACGTTCCGCGAGCTCCGCGCCGGGCTCACCGTGGACGGGCAAGCCATGGACCGCTTGTCGGTCCCCATGTCCACCGCCGAGGCGGTGAGCGTCGCGTACGCGGTAGGTATCCGGTCGCACTATCTGCGGGGCGCCGAGGCAACGCCCGCCGACCTTGTCGAGTGCCTCGTGGGCGCGGCCATCAAGACCGACGCCGAAGACGTCGCTCGGCTCCGGAGGTACTTCGACCAACGCATCTCGAAGCGCACCGAGCCCCACTTCCGCGCGTACTACGAGGCGCGCCACAGACTGCCGGGATAGGGCGAAATGGCGCTCCACGTCCTCGGTGTTCGCCACCATAGCCCTGCCTGCGCACGGCTCGTGGAGACGACGATTCGGTCACTGAGGCCCCGCTTCGTGCTGGTCGAAGGCCCGAGTGACATGAACGACCGACTGGATGAAATGTTGCTCGCCCACGAGCTTCCCTTCGCGCTCTTCACGTATCGTCAGGATTCGGGCGGTGGCTCGCGGAGCTCATGGTCGCCCTTTTGCGACTACTCCCCCGAATGGGTCGCATTGAAGGCCGCGCGCGAAGTCGGAGCGACTCCCCTCTTCATCGATTTGCCTGCCTGGGATCCGGCATTCGAGGGCGAAGAAAACCGATATTCGGATCGCCATGTTCGCGCATCGGACAGGCTTGGCGAAACCTGCGCGCGCCTCGGATTCGAGGACACGGACGCTCTATGGGATCATCTGTTCGAGCAGCCTTCGGAACAGCGCGCGCTACGTGCTCGGCTTTCGGACTACTTCGAGGCGCTTCGTGCCGACGAGCCTGCTGGCTCCCGCGACGAGCCACGTGAAGACTACATGGCACGGTTCGTCGCGTGGGCTCTTCGAGAGGCCGACGGCGAAGACGTGGTCGTGGTTTGCGGGGGTTTCCACGAGCCCGCGCTCCTTCGAGCCGTGGCGCAAGCCATACCCGAGCGGCCACCCCTGCCGAGCCTGCCTCCCGAAGTGCGCGTCGGAAGCTACCTCGTTCCATTCTCTTTTCGAAGGCTCGATTCGTTCGCGGGTTATGCGTCCGGAATGCCCTCTCCAGGGTTTTATCAATCGGTGTGGGAAATGGGTCCCGACGTGGCCGGCGAGGCCATGCTCTTTTTGGCCATTCGACACCTTCGCCAGAAGAAGCAACGAGTATCCCCCGCCGACGCCATTGCCGCTTCCACTTTGGCTCGTGGCCTCCAAAGGCTCCGCGGTCACGGGGCGCTGTCACGCATCGACGTGCTCGACGGGCTCGCCGGCGCACTCGTCAAAGACGCACTCGTCGCTCCATTGCCTTGGACCCGTCGCGGCGTCTTGTCCTCGCGCACCGAGCCCATGCTCGCCGAGCTCGTCCATGCGTTCGCGGGTGCGAAAGTCGGGAGGCTTCACCCACGCACCCCAAGGCCTCCGCTCCTTCACGACGCCCTCGCCGAGCTCGAACGGGTCGGCGTTGCACTGACCCGGCAAGGTGCGCGCACGAGAGCCCAGCTCACGTCCCCCGAGGGCGCGCGCAAGAGCATGATCTTGCACCGGTTTCGGACACTTGGCATTCCTGGCTTTTCGCTCGTGCGAGCCGCCAATCTCTCCCGCACGCACACCGACCTTTCGGAAGAATGGTCCATCACCCACATGCTCGAGACGGACCCGGCGCTCATCGAAGCCTCGCTTTACGGCGCGACACTCGAGGGCGCGGCCTCGGCGCGAATCGAAGAATCGAGACGCGACGCGCCAGACGTTGCTTCGATCGCCGAGGCGCTCGCTTTGGCCGCTGCCTGCGGTCTTCGCACGCTCACGGAACGTGGTCTCGCCGACATCGCGCGACGCGTGGGCACCGAGCCGTCCTTCGAGGCCCTCGGTCGTGCGCTAACGAAGCTCTTGTCGTTGCGACGTGGAGAGCTCGTGCTCGGGGCGCACGGAAACACCGAGCTTCCATTCGTCTTGTGGGCCTGTTTCGATCGTGGCCTATGGCTCTTCGAGGGAATCGCGGGTCCCGAAGCGCCGCTCGACACGGGGCACGTACGCGCAGTCGGCGCCCTCCGCGAAGTCCTTCGCGAGATCGACGACCAAAGTGGCCATCAGCGGACGCGAGCCAACGAATGCTGTCAGAGGCGAACCCGTGATCCGGACGCACCGCCGGCGCTTCGCGGGGCGGCGCTCGGCTTCGTATGGTCCATGCGCGGCGAGGAGGCCGACGATGACGCGGATACCGACTGGGCCATCTCGGTCCTTCGCGCCGTCGCGAGAGCCGCGACCTTCGGCGACTTCCTTGGGGGACTCTTCGCTCTCGCGCGTGCCGAAGTCGTGCGTGCCCGCTCGCTCGTCGCAACGATCGATGCTTCGATTTGCGGGTTCTTGCGCGACGATTTTTTGATCGCTTTGCCCGCGCTGCGTCAGGCTTTCACCTATTTCCCACCGCGAGAGCGGCTAGTCATCGCCGAGACCGTGCTCGCCCTCCATGGCAGCAAGGGAGCCGATCCAATGGCGCTTCTTCGCGCCCCAGTCGACGCGGAGATCGTGCGACGCGCGGCAGACGTCGAACGAAGAGCCCATATCCTTGCGGCTCGTTACGGGCTGGATGACGCGCTCGACGAGGCCAAGTCGTGAACAGGCCAATGAGCCAAACGTCTGCCTCCTCCGACCGACCGCCTCGAGGGAAGGAGGCATGAACATGCGAGACGAACGTCTCGTTCGATGGCGACTGCTCTTGGGGCGCGCCTCCGAAGGCGCACTCGACTCCAGGTCCGGGCTATCTCCCGACGACCTCGCTGCCGATGCGGCGCTCGCGTGGCTCTATGATCGCGGTGAAGACCTCGCCGCACGGGACATCGACGATCGCCGCGGCGGACATGGCCCCTCCGCGCTAACCGTGCCCGATTGGCTGTCCGAGGTGCATCGACTGTTCCCGAAGGAGACCATCGAGCGGATCGAACAAGACGCGGTGGAGCGCTACCAAATCCACGAAGTGGTCACGAGCCCCGAGGTCCTCGCGAGAGTCGAGCCCAACGAAACTTTGCTTCGGGCGGTCCTCCTCACGAAACACCTCATGAACCCCGAGGTGCTCGCCATGGCTCGAGAGCTCGTGGCGAAGGTGGTTCGACGACTCATGGAGAAGCTCGCGAAGACCGTAAAACGTTCCTTTCACGGTACCCGCACGCGCTCGCGGTCGAACTTCAAGATTGCCAAGAACTTCGACGCAAAAGCGACCATCCGGAAGAATCTCGCCACGTACGATTCCGCAAAGAAGAGGCTCTTCATTCGCACGCCACTATTCATTTCGCGTACGCGAAAGCATCTGGAAAAGTGGCAGATCGTCCTGCTCGTCGACGAGAGCGGGAGCATGCTGAGCTCGGTGATTCACGCCGCAGTCACCGCCGCGTGCCTTTGGGGGCTACCATCCACCAAGACCCACCTTTGCATCTTCGACACGGAGGTCGTCGACCTCACCGACCGCGTGACCGACCCGGTGGAAGTGCTCATGAAGGTCCAGCTCGGCGGCGGCACGGACATCGGAAAGGCCGTGGCGTACGCCCAAGGCCTCGTTGAGAACCCGCGCCGCACGATCGTGGTCTTGATCACCGACTTCTTCGAGGGCGCCAGTGAATCCGTGCTGGTGTCTCGCGTAAAGTCCTTGTGCGACCAAGGCACGACCGTCCTCGGGCTTGCTGCGCTCGATGCCCAAGCCAATCCAAGCTACGACCGCGACCTTGCACGACGCCTCGTCGAGGTCGGGGCTCACGTTGGGGCGATGACTCCCGGGGAGCTCGTCGCATTCCTCGCGGAAAAGGTGAGAGCGTGAGCCGCGCCGACCTCTTGGCCCTCGGCCCTCAGGCGCTTGCGCAGTTGTCGAACATGGGCCTCGTCAAGCGCGCCCAACGCGAGCTCGAAGAAGGACTCGTTCCAACCCTCGTGGAGAATGACGACGGCACCGTGATTGGCACTTTTCCGGACGGGGTAGTGGCCAAGTTGCCGCCCTCCACTCCGCTCAAGGAATCGCCGTGCTCGTGCGGTGCGACATCCGTCTGCCGCCACCGTATCGCCGTGGCTCTGGCCTACGCGCCGTGGCACGCGGCGAACGCGGCGAACACCATCGACACCGATGGCGATGGCGCGGAGGGTCCGGCCGGCAATCGGACAGACGCCTCCACTTGGTCTCCCGGAGAGGTCGAGGACGACACCCTCTTTCGCGCACTCGGAGAGCGCATCGTCGAGCGGGCGAAGCGAACGCGAAAGCGGGGCATCGTGGTCACGGTAGAGCGCGGCGACGTCCCGGTCGCCAAGCTTCCGTCGTGCACCGTGCAGTTCTTGGTTCCACGGGACGTGGCTTATGCACGTTGCGATTGTGTGGATGCCGGCGGTGCGTGCGAGCACCTCGCCCTTGCCGTATGGGCCTTTCGCGAGGCCGACACCGTGGCACCCGCCGGAGCTCGGACGGTAGTATCCCTTGGCTCGGACGCGACGACTTCCGCGGGATGCATGGCCGTTCTCGAAGACGCGATGGCGCTCGCGCGGTCGATCTTGATCCGTGGGGTCGAGACGTTCCAGCCCGCAAAAACCCGATTCGCCCGCCTCAAGACCGAGCTCGAACGCGAAAAAGTCGTGTGGGTACACGGCATCGTGTCGGATCTGGAGATCGCGCTCGAGGGGTACCACGCGCGAAGTGCTTTGCACGGGACTCGCGAGATTGCCGCTCTGCTCGTGGAGCTACGGGCCAGGACCCGGGCCGGCCTCGCCGACGCCTCCGAGCTTCCGTCCCGATTCGTTCTCGGTCAAGGCGAGTCGTCCGAAACCCACCTCGACCACGTGAGGCTCGTCTCCCTCGGGGCGCGCCTTCGCGCCGACGAACGCACACGCTACGCGGACGTATTCCTTGCCGATCCGGACACCGCAACCGTCCTCGTCCTGCAAAAGCGCTGGAGCTACGACGAAAAAGCCGAGCCGGAGGACGGCCAACTCCTTGGTAGTCGCCGAATCACGCCCCAGATCTCCCTTCGAGCCTTGGCCCACGGACAGCTCGTTTCGAAGGTCGTACGACGGCTCGCCAATCGGTCCGTCGAGCTCGGCACTTCGCGCTCGGCACAATCGTCGGTCACCCCACAGACTGGAGATCATTCGGCGCTTCCTGCGCCGCTGCTCGTTCGGGATCTTTCGGAGCACGCCGCGCGCTCGGAGCTCGCTCCGCCTCCGATTCTCAGACCACGGGTGCTTGCCGAAGACGTCCACGTCGTGGAGATATCCGCGGTCCTGGACATCGGCTATTCGGCGGCCGAGCAGCGGCTCTCGGCGAGGCTCACCGACGTCGCCGGAAACGACTTCTTGTTGGTGCTCGGACATCGTCGCGTCGCGCCTTGCGCCATCGACGCCACGATCGCCGCCCTCGAGGCCATCCCACGCTTCGTGAGCGGATCGCTCGTTCATACGTCGCACGGATTCGAGCTCACGCCTCTTTCGCTCAGCGTCCAGGGGCTCGTCGTTCCGGACCTCGCTTTCCCCACAAAAGCCTTTCCACCAACGTCCCGAGCCTTCGCGGGAAACGCTTCGCCCTTCGAGGATGCGCTGCTCCGTGCCGAGTCCGTATTGGAAGAGCTCTGCAGCGTAGGGCTCGAGAATGCTTCTCGCGCCATTTTGGACCGAATGGGAACGGCCCGCGAGAAGCTCGACGATACTGGACTATCTGCTCTCGCCAGGCGAATCGAGGCTCTGGAAGGCCACACACGGGCGAGACGGACCGACGAGGCAGGCACGGCCTGGCTCGACGCTTCGCTCAGGATCGTGCTCACTCGCGACGCGCTGCTCGAGTGAGCAGCGTGCGAGACGGCGAACGTGGTCTCGCCCGACGGAGCTCGACCATCCGACTGCGCACGGCCGCCCGGCAGCATTGGAGGAGAGCCTCATACGAGGCGGACGCGAGGCCCACGGCGTGCTAGGAAGCGGCGCCATGACGACCTCTCCCGCAGTTGCCGACGTCCCCAACAAGTCGGTCTCGTTCGAAGGCACCACCTACACCATCCAAGAGCTCGGCGAAGACAACTTCACCGTGCTCGTGAAGGGCGTGCCCGTGGGCCGCATCGTTTACACGTTCGGCGCGCCCAACGGTGTACCCGAAGGCGACGCCGCGAGCGAAGACACGCTCTACGCCGTAGCCGAGGCTTGGTTCACCGCCACGGCCTGACACGAGGAAACCACGCAGCCAGCTGCGTGGTTCGTTCCGTTTCGTTCCCGCCGCGCATCGAGACTCACGATGCCGGCGGGCGACGTGACACGGGTCGGCTTTGTTTCGCGGCCTTCTCGTCGTCGCGCTTCTGCTCGCGGTAGCTCTCCCAGTTGCCCGCGTAGAGCTGCATCTTGCCTTCGCCTTCGAAGGCCAGAATCGACGTTGCGACCCGATCGAGAAACCAACGATCGTGCGAAACGACCAGAACGCAACCGGGCCAAGTCTCGATGAGATCCTCCAGGGAGCCGAGCGTGTCCATGTCGAGATCGTTCGTCGGCTCGTCGAGAAGGAGCACGTTCGCGCCGGTTTTGAGGGCAAGAGCGAGGGCCACGCGTGCGCGTTCCCCGCCCGAGAGGGCCGAGACTTTTCGCCGAAGGGCCGCGCCATCGAACATGAAGAGGTCGAGATAGGCGCGCATGCCCATCTCGCGATCGCCGATGGTCACGGTGCCACCGCCCGTCTTGTCCGAGCCTTCGCGCTCGCAGACGTTGTCGAAGACGGTCCAGTCGTCGCGAAGGGTGGTGCGCGCCTGGTCGAAATAGGCAATTTTCGTCTGCAGTCCGCGCGTCACGGTGCCCGAGGTCGCCGTGAGCTCGCCGGTGACGAGGCGAAGAAGGGTGGTCTTGCCCGCGCCGTTGGGCCCCACGATTCCCACTCGATTGCCCTTCACGAGCCTCAAGGTGAGGTTGTCAATCAGGCGCCGACCACCGAGATCGAGGCACACGTCGACGAGATCGAGAATGGTCTTGCCGAGCCTCGACGAGCCGGACTCGAGTCCGACGAGCTCGACCTCGCCCCTCGCCCGCGGGCCCTCCACGGCAATCGCCGTTTCTGCCCTCTGGATTCGTGCTTTTTGCTTCGTGGAGCGCGCCTTCGGGCCGCGACGAAGCCACTCGATTTCTTCTCGGAGAAAGTTCTGTCGATTGGACTCGACCCGCCCGGCTTGAGCCAATCGTTCGGCCTTTTGCTCGAGAAAATCGACGAATGCACCGACGCCGTCGTTGCGTTTCGTGTACTCGGTGACTTGGCCGTTCTCGAGGTCGAAGATGCGTGTCGCCACCTTCTCGAGGACGTACCGATCGTGGGTGACGAGCAGCACGGCTCCTGGAAACTCCCGCACGAGGTACTCTTCGAGCCAGGCTATCGTGTCGGCGTCGAGATGGTTCGTCGGTTCGTCGAAGATGGCGAGATCGGGCTTCGCGACGAGGATTCGAGCGAGGGCGACACGGCGCTTTTCTCCTCCGCTCATCGTTCCGACGGGACGCTCGACGTCCTGCACACCGAGATGCAGGAGGATCTCGTCGACCTCGTGATCGCGCGACCAGCCCCCGAGGCGCTCGACGTCCTCGGCAAGGGATGCCTGTTCGGCCATCAAGGCATCTGTGATTTCGCCTTCGCCAATTCGGTGCGAGACGTCGTCGTAGCGCGACTTGGCCGCGTGCCAGAGGGTGAGGCCCTCGCGGGCAATTTCGCGCGGGGTGCGCGTCGGATCGAGCTCGGGCTCCTGCGGGAGATAGAGAATGTTCGCGTCGCGGCGCCGATCGATGGTGCCCGTGTCGAGAGGCTCGATGCCGGCCAAGACCCGCAAAAGCGTCGACTTTCCAGTGCCGTTCGGCCCGAGCAGAGCCACCTTCTCGCCACGGCGAATGGTGAAAGTGGCCTTGTCGAAGAGCGGCTTGAGGCCGTAGGCCTTCGTGACGGCATGAGCGGTAAGAACGGGCATCGCGCGACCATGTAGCAGAGACGACGCGCCGCGGCGCAGTCATCGTCCTCGGAAACGGGGTTCGCAGGTGAGAAGGCTCCCGAAGCCAAGCCCATGAACGGCAAACGTTTTCGTCGTGTAGGACAACGGATCTTTTCCGCCCGTCGCGCGTTTCACGGCGATGCAGCTTCCCTGGCTCCTTCTCGCGGCCCTCTCGCAGTCTCCCGTCGCCGAGCCCAGCGAGACGCCCCAGCTGACGATGCCCGCTCCCGAGGTTCAGGGGAGCGCGATCGCGCAGCAAACGCCGAAGCCCAAACCGAAGCCGAAGCCGAGGCCCGATCCGTGTCCGCCCTGTGGCCGAGGATGAGCGTCCGCCTCGCGGTATCCGTCCAGCCTTCGGACGATCTTCGTCTTGCTCTGCTTCCGCTCTTCGTTGGAGGCGAAATCGAAGCCATCGAGTGGACCTGGGAGTCGGGACTGCCCGACTGGCTCGAGGCGCTCGTCGCGTTCTACGGCTCGACGAATGCACTCTACACCCATCTCGTCGGATTCCCGTTGTGTGGGGATGGGACGACCGTGGCGCGACGCCTCGCGGAGGTCAGGGACTGGTCCAAAACGGCTCCGTGCCACGTGTCGGCGCACTTTGGCCTCGTCCAAGCCGCGGGTTTTTCCGACATCGCGCCGCTGCCGGTGGTGCCCAGCACCGAGGTCGTCACCACGGCTCGCGAACGGCTCTCCCGACTTCGGGATGCGGCGAGTTGTCCTGTCGGCGTAGAGAATCTCGCATTCGCCTTCTCGAGCGATGATGTTGCGCGCCAAGGAGAAATGCTCGATTCGATACTTTCTCCAACGGATTTCTTGCTGCTCGATTTGCACAACCTCCACTGCCAGGCCGCCACCTTCGGAACGGATCCCGTCGCCCTCATGAACCGGTATCCGCTCGATGGCGTTCGAGAGATTCACGTGTCGGGTGGAAGCTTTTCCTACCCGAAAGTGGACCCACGACCCTTCCGACGCGACACCCACGACGGAGCGGTCCCCGAAGAAGTCCTCGAGCTCCTCGACGTGGCCGTCGCTCGATGCCCGCGGCTCGAAGTGGTCTGTCTGGAACGCATCGGTGGCTCGCTGCCCGAAGACGGCGACAAGGGGGAGCTCGCGTCCGACTTCGCTCGACTAAAGGCGCGCCTCGCAGCCAATCGCCCGACGGACCGATCCCCGACCAGCCGTTCCCGGGACATCGCTCTGCCGTCCGTCGACATACGAACGCTCCGAAGGTTCGAGTCGGGCCTCGTGGACGTGTTGGCGACCGCCGCCGGAGTGGACGATGCACGGGCAGCGCTGAAAAACCTCGCCCAAAACCCGACGCTTTCGGCCTTCGTCGATCGCATCGAGCCTCGTTGTCTCGAAGTCGCAATGGAGCTCGAGAAACGCTGGGCTGTGCGAAGCCGCGCCTGACGGAATGCGCCTGAGCACGAAGGGGCAAAATGCTCCTGCCGCGAGAACTTCACTGCATCTCGAACGTTCGAGTGGACCGCACACGACGACCGCACCGAAGAAGGCCTCGATGAGCAACTCCGATCCTGTCTCGATCCTTCGTCAACGCACCGCGGACCTCGAGGAAGAGCTTCGACGCCTCGACGAACGTCGACGCGAGCAATCGGCCCTCGAAGGCGAGAAAAGTCGACTCACGGAAGACCTCGCAAAGAGCCGGACACTGCTCGACCGCTTCCAGAAGAAGCGTGCCCTTCCGATGCTCGAAGACATTCGCATCGCGTCGCCTTGTTCGGCCGACTGGAAGCAAATGGTCGGGGACCGCAAGAGCCGCTTTTGTGGGCAATGCGAAAAGAATGTCTACAACCTCTCTGCGATGACCCGCGAGGAGGCCGAGCTTCTCGTTCTCAGCAAAGAGGGCAATCTTTGCATTCAGCTCTGGAAGCGGCGCGACGGGACGGTCATCACGGCGGATTGCCCCGTTGGCGTCCGGCGAAAGCGGATGAAGCTCGCGGCCGTGCTCGCGCTGGCGACGGGGCTCGCGACGAGCGCCATGGCGCTTTTTGCCGCATTCGACGAGCCACCGCCACCACCGGTTCCGCCGCCGGACTTGCCCTACGTGATGACGGATCCTCCTCCTCCGCCGGTCGAAACGGCCGTCCCGCTCCCCGAACGTTTTGTCACGGGAGGAGCCGTGGCCATGCCGCACGCACCCATCGAGGCGCCGATTGCGCCGAAAAAGCCCGCGAAGGTCCGCAAATCGTCGGGCCGCTGAGGCGGGTGGGTGTAGGCGCGCCTTGGGTAGATGACCGACGATCTTCGTGAGCTTCTGCTCGCTTTGGATGGCGTGGAGCAATCTCGGCGCTACCATCCCGAGGGCGACGCACTCTTTCATTCCCTCCAGGTGTTCGACCTGGCACGTGCCGCTACGCACGACCGTGAGCTTTGGGCAGCGGCGCTCTTTCACGACGTGGGCAAAAGCATCTCGGATCCGGAAACCGGACACGACGAAATCGGGGCAGACCTGCTCTCGGGACTCGTTTCGTCGCGCGTCGAATGGCTCGTTCGTCATCACCTCGATCTGCTTCGGGATGCGCGCGGCACGCGAAGAAAGCTCTTCGGAACGCCCGAGCTTCGTGACCTCGAGCTTTTGCGCCGCTGGGACCTTGCCGGCCGACGTCCCACGGCACGCGTACTTTCCCCTGAATCGGCATTCTCCATCCTTTGCTCCGAGGGATTTTCCCTCTCCCCTGATGATCCCGAAACCGACGACGACACACCCGACTCCGAAGAAAGGCCTGCTCCCGAACATCTCTGAACCCGAACCCGACGACACCGAGGCCACTATCGTCCGCGTCGCCGTTCGGACGGCATTGACCGAGAAACAGCGCGAGGCCGTCGAGCTTTTCTTCTTCGAGGGACTGAGCCAATCCGATATCGCGCGCAGGCTCGGAATCTCCCAACAGGTCGTGCAGAAAAGGCTCTTCGGCGCGCCGCGTAGAGGAACCGTCGTGGGTGGCGCACTGGCAAAGCTCCGTGAAGCGCTAAGGCCCCACCTCGGCACGCTCGGGGTTAGGGCATGAGCTGGGAGCGCGTGGGCGGCTTACGGGCGGCCATCACCCAGCTTGCGGCGCAGATCATGTACGGCGAAGACGTGAAGCAATACTTCACGGCCAAACGTCTCGCGGCAAAACGTCTATTGGGACGCGAGGCTTCCAAAACGGTGCGGTACCGCCCGAGAGACTTGCCTTCGAATGGCGAAATCAAGGAAGCGCTCCTCGAGCTCGTGGAAGAGATCGAAGGCGACTCACGAACGCGAAGGCTCTTTACGATGCGGGTCCTTGCCATCGAAACGATGGCCGAGCTCGGCCCCTTCCAGCCCCGACTCATTGGATCGGTCGCAACAGGCCACGTGAGGCGAGGGAGCGACGTGGACATTCACGTCTTCGCCCCGGATCCAGAAGACGTCGTGAGCCACGTGCGCGCACTTCATTGGTCGCACGAGGTGACCCGAGTGAGCATCATGAAAGGCGGAAAGCCCATGGAGTTCACCCATGTGCACGTGGTGGACCTCTTCCCTATCGAGCTTACCGTGTACGCGCCTCGCGAAATTCGGATTCGCCCCCGGAGCAGCACGGACGGGAAGCCCATCGTTCGCCTGAGCGAGAAGGCCGTGCGCGCACTCTGCGCGAGGGAGCATCCCGAAGCGTGGGAGCGGTACGAACGCGACGGAATCGTCCCGGGAATGGAGGAGATCTTGGGGGACGACGAGGACGACGATTCGCTCGACAGGAGAGCCTAGTCGGCACTCTCGACGCCGGACGACGCGCGAAGCCAGCCCTCTACGCTTCTGGAAAGTGTCGTTCCATTTCCGCGATCAACCTTGCGGATTCGGACCGGCTGGGCCACCCAAGTCCTTTGGGCGCGTCGAGGGCACTCTGGACGGTTTCTACGAGCTCGGCGCGAGCGGAACGAAGCTCGTCGCGGACGACATCTGCTTCGTGGGGCTCGAGCTTCGCAAGTACCCATTCGTGAAGGTCCCATGAGAAGGCCGCATGGCGTCCCTCGTCCTCGGCAATGACGCGCATTGCCGCACGGAGCTCCGCGTTTTCAGCGCGGTTTCCGGCAAACGCACATACGAGAGCGCCGTAGGTCTCGCGAACGCACCCTTCTCGAGCATTCTCGACCGCGACCTCGAAGAGGGACCTCGAGGCGTGGACTGGAGCTTCGGACAGCGAAGAAGCCTCGCGTGAACCGCCTTCCTTTTCCAGCAACTTTCCGAGCAAAGCCACATGCCGGCGCTCGTCCAGCGCGGCGTCGCGTGCCGCGTCGACGAGTCCTACTGGAGCCCCGAGGAGGGCGAGCTCGCACGCGAGCCGCTCGAACGCTACGACGCTGACGGCTTCCAAATGGGCACTGGCGACGAGATGGGCAAGAACGGTGGGCTCCAACACGGCGATTGGCAACATTCCTTGGGTCGCGCGGCCACCGATGCATAGGAGGTTGTGCGAGCAGGTGATTTTTGCCGTGCGCGTCGGACAAGTTTGGGTCGTGACGATGCCACCGTCCGCGACCGGTGCGGGACCCGCATCCGGGTTTCGCGAACCGAAGTCCGCCGCATACTCGTCATCGAGCCTGCATTGATTGTAGGGAGAGCCGCAGACGTCGGCGCAGTTGGAGTCGTTCAGGACATCTCCGCGTGGCGACTGCTTCGCGAACGCACAGGCGCGATCGGCCGACAGTTCGACGACCTTGCTCGGCGCCGTCGCCGTATCGGAGCACGAAGTGTCCGGTCCACAGGCAGCCACCCCGGCGATGAGGGCCCCGAGTTGCGCGACTAGAATCGGGAAGGCAGCACGTCGGCTCATGCACGAGATGTTTGCACGGAGCGGGCCACCCCCGAATCGAAGGCCATTCGCGAGAACATCGTGAAATCCGCGTGCCACCATGTGCCGTTCGTCCCGCAAAACACGCCCATGTCGTCGTTTGTCGGACCCAATCCCATTGCTTGGCCGTACGAAGGGCCCATGGCAATCGTCACCCGCCGGTTCGTGGTCCCGCTTCTCGCCCTCGCGCTCCTACTGCCCGCCTGTCCGCGAACGAGTGTTCCCTCCGACCGAACGGCACCGGAAGCGGCGGCACTTCCAATAACAGCCGCCCTTACGACGTCGTCGGCGCCATCGAGCTCCCAGGCCTCGCCTCTGTCGCGGCTCGTTCCTCCGTCTCGAAGAGGCCCGCGCTCGTCCTGCCCAATGGCCATCGTTCCTGGCGTGAGCTTCGGCCCCATTGCACTGGGAGAGACGCTCTCCGACTTGACCCAAGGCGGGATCGTATCGACCAATGTTTCCGAAACCCATGCCGACGTAACCCTTCCGGGCGCACCTGCGGTGAAGCTCGGCGTTACTCTATGCGCGGGCAAGATCATCGACATTTGGGGGGACGACCTTCGGGCCATATCCTGCGTCACGTACGCCGACAAGCCCATCGCCCCCTCGATTGCGCGAGAAGAGCTCGAGAAGGTTCTCGGGCCTTGTACGGACATGCCTCCACGAATCGGTGGAACCTTCGAGAAGTGCCACGAGGGAGGGGTCTACGTGGGACATGGCATGGGCACGTTCCTCCAGGTTCGCGTCCGTCCAAAAGGCTTTCCGTTCGACGACGCATGCGCCGTGGCGAGCGACGACGGAAGCCCCGTGGACCTCCCGCCGCGAGACCGAAGCCAGCTTCTCAAGAAGATCCTGAGCCTTCCCCAGCTCAGCGGATATTGGCATGTGACCACGCCCGGACGAGATCCTCTGCGAATCGTGAAGACGACCCTCGTCCCGCAAGAGAGCCTCATGATGTTCGGCTCTTCCGTCTTGTGGATCGACGAGTCCGAAGCAAAGAAAGGTTCGGCCTTCTTTCTTGTAACGAAGCTCTCGGCGACGAAGACGAAGGCTGTGATCGGTTTTTCGTATCCAATCGAGGGGGTGGTGGGCTCGGCCACGTTCGGACGCGCTTCGTCGAACGAAGAGTGGCGACTCGACACGGCGGGCGTGGGCGAGCGCTGAAATGTCAAGAGAGCAGGCATCACGGGATCGCCCCAAAGCAAGCGGTATGGGGTAAAACCCTCGGCAAAGACCATCCTTCGTGGGGGTGGTGGCTGGTAGCGTCACACTTGGAGACCTTCGTGCGACGAGGGTTCATGCCTTCTTCCCTCCGGTCGGTCGCCCTAGGCAAGCCCGTCGCATTCGGCTCCTTTCGCCTGTTGATGCGTCGCATCGTCTTGCTCGCCTTCGCTTCGGGCCCCCTCGGTTTTGGCGCCCTTCATTGCCATAGGCAAACCGATCTCGCGGTGACGCCGACCGCGAGAGACGTGGCGGACGCCCAGAGCTCCACCATCGACGATGCGGGCCTCGGGCTCCCCGCCGTTCCGTCGCGGGCCGAGCTCTGCGGACGGACCGTCACGGTTTTCGCCCCGCTTCCTGGCGCGAAGCCGTTCGAACGGCCCGACGGGCTGTGCAAGCAGGAGGGTAGCAACAAGCCGACCGAGTGCGGAATGAGCGACCGCTACGACTTTCCACCGAGCCCGAAGGACACCTGTTTCGTCGCCCAAAGCAACATCGACGACGCGGCACGAAAGGCGCGCCAAAGCGCCCAGTCCTTCGTCGCGCCACGAAGCGAGGCGACGTCGAGCCCAGCACCACCTCGAATGCCGCCCTCGCGGGAACCGTGGGACGGAAAGCGGCCTCCAAAACACGCCGCCCGCGTCGAGGCGCATCTCGGCTTCACCGAAGACGAGCGCAGCATGCTCTCTCGAAACGGATTCGTGGTGCTCGCGCGCAAGCCGGTCCACAGCTACGTGGCCGCGTACCACGACATCTTCCAGGAGCAGCTGCCACTTTATGTCACGGCCGACTCGATCCTCCACGCCGTGTTTCGCTCGGAAGATGCATTGCTCGAAGGAATCGAACGAAGCGAGCTCAAGAAGCGGGTGGTCGAGCTCGTCACGCGCCTTCGCGCGGCGCTCCGTAAAGTGCCAAGATCGGAGGCCGCCGAGGACGTCGACCTCTACCTGTCGGTGGCCGCTCGCCTGAGCGACACTTCCAACGGGAACGCCCCGCCACAAAGTGCCTTTGGGAAAGCCGACGCGGAGGCCAACGAGCTCGTGGCCAAAATGGAGCGCGCGGGCGGAGTCGAAACGATCGAGATGTACGGTCGGGAGCGCGCCATCGACTTCGCGAAATACACTCCCGTCGGCCACTACGCCGGCTTTCGCCCCGACGACTATGCGGGTATGGCAACGACCCCTCCTAGCCTCTCCCAAGGCGGCTATTTCCGCACCATGACGTGGCTTTCGCGGCACGAGTGGAATCTCGTGAGCCGTGGATGTCAGAGCTCGACCCCCGTCGAGAACGCCTGCTCCTCGGCCGAGACTCCGAGGGAAGCGCGAGCTGCGCTTCTGCTGGCGGACCTTGTCGACCTCGCCGGAGCAAGACCGCTTCTGGAGCGGTTCGAGACCGTTTACGCCACGTTCGGTGGCGTCCGCGACGACGTGCCGATCGCCTCCATGAAAGGCCTCTTGGGAACGAAGGCCAAGACTCCGGACGCGCTCAAAGTGGCCATTGGCGAGGGATACAAACGCTTTGCCGTCACCCACCCAATGCCTGCATTCTCTGGGGATCATCAGGGCAAGCTCCCGGCCATCGCGACACTTCTGGGCGCTCGAGTCGCCCCCGATCTGGATCCCGTAGGCTCGGTCATGCGAAGCGTGTACCCCGCGCCGCTCACGGCCAACGTCTTTGGCGCTCTCCTTGGGCACGATCCCGGTCTGCGGGGGGCTCCACGGCTCCAAGGGCACGGCGAAGCGCTGGCTTTGGCCCCGAAGCTCCGTGAGGCCTCGACGAAGGGGGCTTCGTTGTACGACGCTTGGATGAACGCCGTCTTGGCGCTTGGCGCACCGGCCGAAGGCGCGGTTCCTTCGTTTTGGAAGACGACGGCGCATGCCAACCTTCGCATGAACAGCGCACTCGTCGGCTATGGACAAATTCGACACAACTTCGTGCTCATGAGCGGCTCGTCGTACGATTCGTACGGGTGCGAGATTCCCGACGCGTATGTCGAGCCTCACCTCGCCGTGTACGAAGCGCTGCTCAAATACGCCGAGCGCGGAAAGGCTCTCGCGGGCCGCGACGCGGAGACCCTGGGGTACTTCACCCGAACGGCCGAGGTGCTGAATGCCCTCATCTCCATCACCAAGCACGAGCTCGAAGGAAAAGCTCTCACCAGCGACGAAACACGGTATCTCGGAATGGTGACCGAATACACTCCCGAAGGAGGGTATGGCGGGGATTCCCACGGCCCTCCGAAGCGTATGGGCTGGTATTATGACCTCTTCACCGACCGAACGAAGCTCGCCGAGATGGGATCGGACTTCGTTGGAGAAGTCGCCACCAACGCAAACACCAACTACGTGCTCATGCTGGGCGCCGAACCGGCTCGCCTTGGCGTATTCGTAGTGGACGCCGCCGGCGAGCCACGCCTCATGGTGGGCCCCGTCGCCACCGGATACGAAGCGCGCGAAGGCCTCGCCGAGCCTCGCTGGACCGACGATGCGGCGTGGAAGAAGCATCACTTCTCCGATTGGGCACGAAGCTATACGGCCTCCGCGGCCCCTGAGCCTTCGGTCGAGGGCACCGTCGAGAGCTGCGACGATGGCACATTGCGCGTCTTCGTTCGCTCGGCAGTCCCAATTGCCGATTCCACCCTCGTTTTGACGGATCATCACGGCGACGCGGTGACCAAGGAATTCCGGCTCGCACTCGGGCCCGAAGGCACGGTGGTCGCGGTGACGGAGCGACCGCCCCTGGCGCCCAAACTTCCATCGCCGTTCGGGTTCGGCGAGGCCACCCCATCGCCATTCGCGGGCATGCATTTGCGCGTGGGTCCGCACCGCGAAGGCTCGGGTTCGATTCCGGCGTACGACCTCGCCCTTGGTCCAAGCGTTTATCACGCGTCCACGGCCGTCGACCCGATGGGTCAATCCGAGCCCCACCTCCATCCGGGTCAGACCTACAAGGGTCTTGGCGACTTCGCGCTTGGTCTCTTTGCGGGCCAAAAAGTGAGCCCCCAAGAGCCACGGCCGTAAGGAAGGATCTGGGCCTACGCACTCCGAACGGCACGGTTCATACCTCCACGTGGTGCCGCTCATTTGGCGTGCCACTTGGCCCGGCCGCGGCACTGCGCGCCAGGTCGCGAATTGGCACACCTGGCACACTGCACGTGCCCGAACGAGCGCGTTTGGTCCGCTCCTTCGTGGCACAACTGCTGCAAAACCCGCCAACATGAACCATCTCAGCCCAGCCTCCCTCATCTTCCTTGCGGCGCTCGGCGGGACGCTCGTCGTCTCGGAGGGGATCGCCAGGGCGTGCTCGGCCCCCATTTGCTTCGGGGCGACCTCGGAATTGCTCCCCCTGCGCGGCAAGACGATTCCTTCCAATGCGCCGGGCGTGTTGGTCTTTTCCGCGCGCGGCGGTTCCACGTCGGATCCTGCGACGGCCTTCACCAAGTCCACACCAGTAGGCCCCGAGACGGTCGCTTTCACGCGAGAGCGCGCGGCAGGCCGCCCCGATCTTTTCGTTCCGACCGAGGGCTTCGAGGTTGGCGCGAGCTACGAAGTAACGGTCGCTTCGACTTGTGAAAGTGAAGTGCCGCCGACGACTACCCAATTCACGGTAGGGCCGGCTGCGGCCAAGCCCACCACTCTCGGGACGCTCCAACGAACGGACGCGAGTGTGAAGCCGCTCGGAGTGGCCGCCGGCGCGCAATGCTCGGTTCAAATATCGGCGGCGCAAGTCTCGTTCGAGGTGGCATTCTCTGCAGAGGCCAAGCCCTGGGAAGCGCTCCTCCAATACGAGACGATCGTCGACGGAAAGCTGTGGCGGGCGAGCTCGGATGCCCGAATGCAAGTGCATCCTGCAGGCAGCTGGAGAGGCCTGGGCAAAGATCTCGTGTATGTGTCCTGTGAGGCGAATGGAAGTCTTGGCCTTGCCCAGGGCCAGCACCAGGCCATCGTCCGCGCTACACTACCTGGCAATCCGGCAGTGACTCTCGAGTCTACCCCTCTCGTATTCGATTTGAA